>JAPOYV010000019.1 GCA_026706385.1 Gammaproteobacteria bacterium | reverse complement strand
CCGGCTTCCCGGACTACCGGGTGTTCCCCGGTTCACGGCCGTAGCGCTACGGTCAACGCCGAATTGCTTCGACGCGCCCAGGACGCCCTGGACTTCCGGGTGGCCCCGGCGAGGCCGTCGAAGGACGGCTCCAAAGCGCGGCGCACTATACAGGCATCATCAGCGGGTCACCAGCTGAATTTCCCGGGCCGCGCCCGCCGCCACGGGGGCCGCGCCTCGTTCAGCGCCCCGTCACTACCGGATTGCGGCACCGTGGCAGCAATACGCCGCCATGCCTCTTCGACGTTCCGCGACGCACCCGGGTAGTGACGGGGCGCATGGCGCCAGGGGTATCAGACGCCGCTTACCCGCGTACACCGTCACGCTGCCCGACCATGGTCTCGTTGTCCTGGGTCACGTCCTTGTCGGACAAGCGGTCGTCCAGCGCGCGAAGGACGCGGGACTCGCCTCCCCGTCCTCGACGACCATCCATTGCCCGTCGCGCGAATTTCGCTGCAAACAGTGCCACCGCAGGGTATGGGCCCACCTGGGCGAAAGGTGGAAGAGTGTCGACAACGTTCCCGCGAATCCCACTACCGGCAGTATCTGGATAGAAAAGCCGGAACCCATCGGGGAGTCCCTCAGACATCGGCCTTTCCCGTGCTTGGCAATAGACGCCAACGCCGACCGCGAGCACCACTAGGCCGAGAACAATGCCGACCGCAAACCCGTACAGGAATGCAGGAATGCGCGTCTGCGGTCGGCGTCGTTCGGCAGGCTGGGGACTCGCTCCGGCTCAGCGTTGGGATGGCCTTTTGCGCACCCGCTCCACGAGGCGTTCAGGAACGCACGCAATGAGCATGAATACCACCGCACACGCTAGCAGCGTGCCATTGCCTGCCTGGTATGCCTGCCACGCCACCCAACACGCTCCCAACAACGCCGCGCACCATCCGATGCGCCACGCGTACCGCTGGATGCTAGCCCTAGCCACAGACCCGCGACGCCACGTAGCCACTCATGAACGATACCCCGAACGCAATCCACCCCGCGGGCGTCAGTCCGCCCGCCCTTGCCGCGACTGCCGATACGAACGTCACACCCATGGCTATCTCGCAAGGCGAAGGGTGGAGGTCCTGTGGTGTCGTGCCGCACGAGTCCGTCGGGTCGGACGGACACGGGTCCATGGAATCCGGCGTGCCGTCGCCATCGGAATCGGTCGTCGTGTCGATCGGAACCATCATAGTGGATTTCGAGTCGGCAAACGAGTTCGGCGCGCCGACCGCTAGGCATGCCAACAGGAACAAGGCCGCAGGGGTTAGGTAGTTGGTTAGCTTTCTCATGGTTTCCTTCCAAGGGTTCGTGTTTGTTGTTGGAACCGTCATCGGTTCCGACGCGTTCGCGGCCAATCCGGCCGCCCGTTTTCGCGAACTGCCGATACGGGACTTTGGCCCCCTTCCCAGCGAGTGGTTTCCGCAAATCCGCTCTTGCGGAGCGCTCGGGCGAGGGACCACACGGGAAGAGAGCGGCCGCCCGCCGGGAGCCGACCGACGGTCGTCCCGGCTCCCCCTTGACCCGCGCGGTCGAGACGCCTATGCACCGACCGGGGGTTGCGGTACCGACCGGCCCAGGGGTACGGGCCGGGAAGGTCCGCGCCGTCCGTTCCGCGTCGGACCACCGCGATCCGTCGACTGCCAACGGACAAGGAGCAAGACATGCGGAAAGGCCTTCCGGCCAGCCCGGCCGACAAGAACACGAACACCAGCGACGCAAACGGCGGCGACGACCCGCCCGCTCGCCTCGCCGACGAGAAGCACGCCGCGGGCACGCGGCAGACCTACCGCCGTGCCGTCCGGGGCTTCGACAAGTGGCTCGCCGGACGACGCGAGACGGACGCCGAAGTGGCGGCCTACCTCGACCACATGTTCGCGCGCGGGCTGTCTCCCAACTACGCGGTCGTCGTGGTCTCGGCGGTCGAGGACCGCGCCGACCGGGAAGGCGCGCCGTCGCCGGTCGGCGACCTCACGGTCCGGTCGCTGGCCGCGTTCCGCCGCAACGGCGCGGGTCGCGGCACGGGCCAGGTCGACGGCATCGGCTGGCGCGACGCCAAGCGAATGGCGAAGCTGGCCGCGACCCGCGGCGACCTCGCCGGTCTGCGCGACGCCCTCTACATCCGTATCGCCTC
Source organism: Gammaproteobacteria bacterium (assembly GCA_026706385.1). Taxonomy (GTDB): domain Bacteria; phylum Pseudomonadota; class Gammaproteobacteria; order Pseudomonadales; family Azotimanducaceae; genus VXYL01. Next base: position 119 of record JAPOYV010000019.1, on the reverse strand, counting down.
CGCCTGCCTGCTGCGCGTCTCGGAGGCGTCGGCGCTCGACATCGGCGACCTCTCGTTCGCCGGCGACGGCGGCCTGCTGGTGCACGTCCGGCGCAGCAAGACCGACCAGGAGGGCGAGG
>JAPOYV010000075.1 GCA_026706385.1 Gammaproteobacteria bacterium | reverse complement strand
TAGCCCGCCGCCGCCAGCGCCTCGCGCGCCTGGCGTGTTATTCTGCGTCGAAATTTGACCCCTTAGTATCATAGAGAGTCAAAGGGTTAGCATGCCAATCGGCGTCGAATCCCCGCGCCGAAGAACAATTTGATGAACTCGGGGTGGGAAAACCCCGGATTTCCGGGCTTTTTCGCCAAGCCTCGGCGTCGAGCAGTAAAATATGTAGTGCCACGAGGTGGGTGGCTAAGTGCGGCATAAAGGGCTTTGTCGCTTGATATTTGTGCAGAACGTGGGCACGATAGGTAGTGTCTTGATGGAGAAGCCCCATGTTCTGCCGCGCCAAAGTCAGCGGGCCAAATACCTATATTCAGATCGTCGAAAACCACCGCGACGGCAAGAAGGTCCGACAACGCGTCATCGCGACCCTCGGCCGCCTCGACCATCTCCAGAAAACAGGCGCACTCGAGCGTTTGCTCCATTCCGCATGCCGCTTCTCCGAGCAGCTCATGGTGCTCGCCGCCCAGCCGGGGAGCGGCGACGGCGAGGACGGCGCCGAGGTGCGCCATATCGGCCCCGCGCTGGTGTTTGAGCGGCTTTGGCGGGACAGCGGCTGCCAGAGGATCGTGAACGCGCTGCTCGCGGAGCGGCGCTTCCAATTCGACGTGGAGCGCGCCGTCTTCGCCAGCGTGCTTCACCGCATCATGATCTCGGGCTCCGACCGCGCGGCCTGCACCTGGATGCACGATCAGGTCATCGACGGAGCGGCGGGGCTGGAGCTCCAGCATCTGTACCGGGCGATGGCGTGGCTGGGGGAGCCGCTGCCGGAGTCCGATCAGCACGACGCCACCCACGCGCCGCGCTGCGTCAAGGACCTGGTCGAGGAGGCGCTGTTCGCGCGCCATCGGGACCTGTTCACCGAGCTCGACCTGGTGTTCTTCGACACCACCTCGCTCTACTTCACCGGCCAGGGCGGCGAGGCCATCGGGCGCCACGGGCGCTCGAAGGACCGACGTCCGGACTGCCGCCAGATGGTGCTGGGCCTGGTGCTGACCCAGGACGGGCGCCCGGTGTGCTCGGAGATGTGGCCTGGAAACATCGCCGACGTGACGGCGCTGGAGGCGGTTGCCCAGCGTCTTCAGCACCGCTTCGGGATCCGCTCGGTGTGCCTGGTGGCGGACCGGGGGATGATCAGCAAGCGGACCATGGCGGCGATCGAGGCGCGGGGCTGGTTCTACATCCTGGGCGCGCGTCCGCGCGCGACCAAGGAGGTTCGCGAGGAGGTGCTGATGGACGGCGGCGCGATGACCGGGATCACGGTCGCGCGCGCCCACGATCCGGAGCCGCTGACGCTCGAGATCAAGGAGGTGGTGCTGCCGCGGCCCGGCGAGGACGGAGAAGAGCCGAAGGAGCGGCGGCGATACGTCGTTTGCCGCAACCCGGCCGAGGCGCGCCGTGACGCGGCGAGCCGGGCGGCGATGGTCGCCGATCTGGAGGGCAAGCTGAAAGCGGGGGCCAAGGCGCTGATTGGCAACCGCGGCTACCGGCGTTATCTCGAGACCGAGGGCGAGGGCTTCCGGATCGATGCCGACAAGGTGCGTGAGGAGGAGAAATACGACGGCATCTGGGTTTTGCGCACCAACACTGCCCTTCCGATGCGCGAGGTGGCGCTGCGCTACAAGGAGCTCTGGCTGGTCGAGCAGGCGTTCCGAACGGCGAAATCGCTGCTCGATACCCGCCCCATCTTCCACAAGTGCGACGAGACCATCCGCGGCCATGTGTTCTGCTCGTTCCTGGCCCTTCTGATGCAGAAGGAGCTGTTCCTGCGCATGGCAAACGCGGGCATCGAGGCGGAATGGGCCGCCATCCTGCGCGATCTCGACGCGCTGACCGAGGCCGAGATCGAGAACGGCGGTAGGCGCTTCCTGGTGCGCTCCCGGGCCAAGGGCGCCACGGTTGCCGTCCTGCGCTGCGTCGGCGCGCGGCTGCCGGTCACGATACGACGCATCGACGGCGAGCCGGCGGACGAGAAGGAAAACCCTGCGGTGGCCTGACCACCCCCATAGGGCCGCGCTTCAGGGATACTGCGAAATGTAGTGCCACGCGCCGAGAATCGCCCTCTAACCAACTGATACAAAAGTGATTTAATTTCCAAACTGTCGAAGATGAGCTTGGGTGATGGATCGGCTGCGCAAGATGGGAGAGACGCGCCAGCCGGACATTGTCATGGATCAGGAGATGGTGTTCGGCGACGAGGCCATTTCCGTCAACGGGTCTTTCCTGCCCCTACTCAACGCCGAAAACAAATCCCTCGGGTCGATGATCATGATCGAGGACATCTCATCCGAAAAACGCATGAAGTCGACG
>JAPOYV010000021.1 GCA_026706385.1 Gammaproteobacteria bacterium | reverse complement strand
CCAACATGGCGACCATCAACCCCGGCAAGCGGCTCGTCGTCGACCCCACCTATCCCGGCGTGGCCGAGGACTTCGCCGAGACGTTCCGCCGGCAGAAGGCGCTGGACGTCGACGTCTGGGTTTCGGCCCACGGCGGGCAGTACGGCCTGCACGACAAGTACGAGGCGGGGCAGGAGTACAGCCCGGACACGTTCGTCGACCCGGAGGGTTTCCGCGCCGCGGTGGAGCGGCTGGAGCAGCTCTACCTCGCGCAGCTCGAGTCGGAGCGGCAGTGACGTCGATCGGGGTGCGATTCGGGCGGCAGATGCGCGACGCGCATGCGAGCTTGCAGAGGGAGGTGGAGAGCGTTCCAACATGGAGTGGCATGACGTCCGGCGACGCATCGACGGCGGCGAGAATGCGCGGACCGAGTTCAAGCGCGACACACGCAACCTGCCCGGGATCGGAAAGACGCTGTGCGCGTTCGCGAACGGCGACGGCGGGCTCCTCGTCATCGGGATCGACAACGGCGGGAAGGTGGCCGGGGTCAGCGAGAGCCCGGGTGCCGTACAGGAACGGCTGACGAGTTTTCTGCAGACCGGCTGCGGCAAACCGGTGACCGCCGAGTGCGGCCGACAGGAGACCGGCGAGGGATGGGTGCACTGGGTCCACGTCCATCGCCACCAGCGCGGGTACGAGCCCTTCTCACATGACGGCCGGTTCTGGATCCGCCGCGGCCGGGCCACCGTCGCGCCGTCGCCGTCGGAGTTGCAGGAGTTGCTGAACGCGTTCGGGCTGGTCCTTACCGAGAAGCAGATCATTCCGTCAGCGACGGTCGAGGATATCGACTTCGGTGCGGTGCGCGCCTACATGCAGGCGCAGGGGCTGGACATGGACGAAGGCCCGCAGCCGGCCCGCGAGGACGATCTGCGCAACGCAAGTGTCGTCGACGAGCTCGACGGCATCCTCCGGCCGACTCTGTACGGACTCATGACGTTCGGACGCGATCCGCAGTCGTTTCCCCACACGCTGAGTCTGTTCGTGCAGTGCGCAGCCTACGGCGGCGAGGACCGGGCGGCCGAGGTGCTGAGCGCCGGAGAAGGCAAGGGACGGCTCGAAGATCAGGTGACGCGCGCCATGGGCTGGTTCCGGAGCCTCGGCCGCCGGGAATCGTACGAAGGGCACTACCGCCGGGACACGCCGCCGGTGCCCGCGCAGGCGCTGCGGGAGGCGCTTGTCAACGCGGTCATCCACCGGGACTACGCCATCACCGGGTCCCAGGTGCTGCTCGAAGCGTTCGACGACCGCATCGTCGTCACGAGCCCGGGCGCGCTGCCGAACCACATGACCGTCGAGCAGGCGCGCAGTGGCGGGGCGCCGCGCTCGCGCAACGAGATGATGGCCAACGCCATGGTCGTCAGTGGTCTGATGGAACGCCGCGGTCGCGGCTGGTTGACGATGCGCCACGCGATGCGGAAGTTCAACGGCACCGAGCCGGAGCTGGTCAGCGACGAGCGCAACCGGTACGTCAGGGTGACGTTTCGGCTCGATCCTTCACGCAACCAACTGGGTAAGTAGCAGGGAGGATCCGGCTAGCCTTCCGGTCCTTTCCCCTACGCAAGGGAATCGAGCAAATGCACTATCTCTACCTGGCCCTGGCCATCGCGTCGGAGGTGGCCGCCACTACCGCGCTGAAGTCGACCGCCGGCTTCACGCGTCCGCTGCCGAGCGTGGTGGTGGTGCTGGGCTACTGCGCCGCCTTCTACTTCCTGGCGCTGTGCCTCGAGCGGATAGCGGTCGGCATCGCCTACGCGATCTGGGCCGGCGTCGGGATCGTGCTGATCGCGCTGCTCGGACTGGTCGTGCATGGCCAGCGTCTGGATCTGCCCGCGGTCGTCGGGATGGGGCTCATCGTGGCTGGCGTCACCGTGATCAATCTCTGGTCGGGGTCGCAACTGCAGTGACTTGCCGCGGCGCTACCGCGATACGACCAGCAGCACGCCGGCCACGATGACGGCGGAGCAGCCCATCGACCAGAGCGTCAGCGTCTCGCCGGCGAGCAGATAGCCCAGGACCAGCGCGATGACCGGGTTCACGTAGGCGTAGGTGGCCGCCTTGGTGGGGGTCGACGCCTTCAGCAGCCACAGGTAGCACCCGTAGGCCACCGACCCGAACGCCGCGACGTAGACCCAGGCCCCGAAGGCGGCAGGGGAGACGGTGGACCAGTCGACGGTGATGAACTCGCCGGACGCCGCCGACAGGGCCATCAGGACGACCCCGCCCCCGAGCATCTGCATGCCGGCCGACAGCCAGTGCGATGCGGGTTGCGACGCGTAGCGGGAATAGACGGAGCCGGTCGCCCACAGCAGGCTGGCCCCGCCGATGGTCCCCGCGCCGACCAGGTCGAGGGTG
>JAPOYV010000078.1 GCA_026706385.1 Gammaproteobacteria bacterium | reverse complement strand
CCACGAGAAGGCGCGCCGCGCCGAGCTCATGGCCGAGCACGGCTGCACCGAGGTCCAGGCGGCCGTCCGGATCGCGGGCGAAATCGACGCGGCGCGGGGGATCGCGGGGTGAGGCGCGGCGCCCGGGAATCGGTTTGTTCGCAGCGGGCCGGGGAACGCGCGTCCCTTCCCCCTCCCCGACGCCGGGACGCCCCCGGCCCGCTCCTTGTCGCACGGAAAACCCTGGTCGCGATGGCGTGGACGACCTTGGCTGGGTTCGGGCACGCGGCGGAGACGGTCACCTCGGCGGACATCCTGGCCGCGTCGGCGGACCTCGACTGCCTGGACTATCGCCCGGTGGGCGGCTGCGCGTGGCTGCACTGCGGAATCGACGGCTGTTCGACGCGCACCAGCGTCCGGTACCGGCACTACGTGCCCGAGGCCGTCGTCACGGCGTACCCGGCGCGGGGGCTGGGCCCATGGACCGAGATGCGCGCCCTGGACGGGAGCGCGGACGGCGGGACGTACGCGAAGGGCGCGGGCGCGCGGGCGTCCACCGGCCTGCGCTTCAAGCTCGCGCAGGCGGTCGGCTCGCCCGGCATCGCGTGGATCGAGGGCCTCGACCTCGCGACGACCGTCTGCGAGCCGGCGGCGACGCCGCTGGCGCCGTACTACGCGAGCGGCGTCGACCCGATGTGGCGGACGCCGGAGCTGCAGGCCGCGTCGACGCTGAGGCACGCGCTGCGCTCGGTGCGCGAGCCGGGCCCGCTCGGATCGCTCTGGGGGGCGCTCTACCCGCGCACGGGGTTCGTGCAGCAGCACCACGACTACAAGGCCGGCGCGGTCGCGGCGCAGCGCGTGGCCGACATCGTCACGCGCCGCAACCAGCCGCACGTCTACCGCCCGCTGCTGGCGGACGGCGGGGACGGCCAGTGGCCGCCCGGGGCGGTCGTCGAAGGCGATCCGGACACGCACAAGTGGCAGCTGCTGGCGCCCCGCACCGGATCCTGCTCGGTGTTCGCGGACTCGGCGACGCCGCCCGTGGGGGCGGTCGATCCGCTCGGGCCGAACGTGTCCGCGAGCGGCGCCTACGCCTGGAATCTCTGGCGGCCGTACTCATGCTGCGCGCGCCGCGGGCAGCGGCTCCTCTCGCACTGGTAGGAACCATGAAAGGAAGGAACGCGATGAAACGAACGACATCGGCGGCGGCGCTGGCCGCCCTGGTCGCGACGACGGGGCTCCCGGCCCTGGCCGACGACGAGCTCCTGTACCGCCTCGGCGGCGCGGAGCCGATCAGCCTCGGACCGTCGGCGCGGGCGAGCACGCTGCGCCTCGGCGTCTCCGCCGAGTGGGAGTCGGACCTCGTGTGCGGCAACTTCGACGTGGCGTCGTCGGTGCGCAACCAGCTGAACGGCGTCTCGGGCGCCTTCCAGGAGGTGATGGGCAACGTCGTGCAGACGGCGCAGGGCGTGGTCGCGTCGCTGCCCGCGCTCGCCATCCAGCGCCTCAATCCGGGCCTCTACGACCTGCTCCAGAACGGGGTGCTCGAGGCCGGCCAGGAGTTCCGCGTGGCGAAGCTGCGCTGCGACGACATCGCCGACGACATGGGCGGCACGCTCGTCCACGAGGGCTGGTCCGGCATCGCCCGCGCCGACTACTGGCGCCGCCAGGTGAACGTGGGCGGCCGCGACGTGGTGGAGGTGGTTCGCGAGGCGGACGCCTCCGGCGCGGACGGCGGCGTGCCGTGGATCGGCGGCGCTCCGGCGGGCGGCGCCGGCCAGGAGCCCATCGAGGCGGTCGGGGACGTATCGAGGGCCGGGTACAACCTGCTGCTCGGCCGGGCCCCGGACGACGCCTCCGCGGTGGGACCGGCGGCGTGCGGCGAGTCCGACATCTGCCGCGCCTGGGACGACCCCGACCAGCTCGCGGCGTGGATGGGCCGGGTGGTCGGCGAGATCGAGGTGCGCACCTGCGACGGCTGCCGCCGCGTGACGAGCCGTGCCGGGCTCGGTCTGGCCTCGCTCTACCGGCGCGAGAAGAGCGATCTGCAGAACGTCCTGCGGCCGCTCGCGCAGACGGACGCCGTGCCGGGCGAGGCGGTGCTAGACGGTCTCGGCGGCGGCGCGGGCTTCCGCGTCACGCGCCGCGTGATCGAGGCGATCCGCGAGGAGCCGCGCCCCGTCGACGTCGCCGACCGGCTCGCCGGGGAACTGGCGGTCGGGCGGGTCATGGAGCAGGCGGCGATGGCGCGCCGGGCGCTGCTGGCCGGCATGCGCGAGCCGCACGTCGCCAACAACAAGGCGGCGCTCCGGCAGGCCGAGCGGGCGCTGGTCGAACTCGACCGCGAGATCCGGCAGATGGAGGTCGAGCTGCGCGTCAAGGCGCTGGTCGCCTCCAACAGCTCGGTCGCGGTGCTGCAGCGGGCCGGCATCCGCAAGCGCGTGCCGGTCTGGGAGGCGTCGCCGTCCGGCGCGCTGCGCGAGGGCGCGCCGGAATGAGCGCCCGGCGCTGGCTCGTGCCGCTCGCGGCGGCGGCCCTGGCGGCCCTGGGGCTGGTCGTCCTGCCGCCCGGCTGGATCGTCGCCGCCGACGCCGCGCTGCAGCCGTGGCGGCCCTGGCTGGGCGCGCTGCGCGTCGCCGGGATCGCCGTGGCCTGGATCTGGTGGGAGCGGCTGGTGGCCGTGCTCCCCCTCTCGGCGGACGCCGCCGCCCACCTTCGAAGCCGCCGCCACTTCTGGTGCGGAGCGCTCGCGGCGGTCGAGCTGGTGCTGGTGCGCAACGTCTTGGGCGCCCTGTGGCGCCTTCTCGCATGAGGGCGTTTTTCCGGCGGCGGGCCGCGCGCGCGGGCACCTCCCGTTCGCGCGGTGCCGCGGTCCGCCGCTTCCTCCACCCGTCGCGGAAGGAGACGTAGATGGGCGTGTCCAGCTACTTCGAGTTCGTCACCGTCCTGTTCGGCTGGATCGTCTACGACCGCCTGTGGGCGGTGCTGAACGACACCGGCATGGTCTACGTGCCGTTCCTGGTCATCCTGCTGAAGAACATGCTCGAGTCGCGCCGCGCGGGCGACGACGAGGGCTCCGCCGCGATCCAGTCGCTGAAGAAGAGCGAGACGGACGTCGTCGTGGCCGTCGTCGTGATGTTCCTCGCGGCGGTGCCGTTCACGGAAGTGCGCCTCGGCGAGATGAGCTACGTGCGCCCGACGCTCGACTGCGCCGTGGAGGAGCGCATCGCGCGCGGCGCGGAGCCGGCGGCGGTCAACGGCCTCGCGACCGGCACGGCCTACGACGCGCCGCTCGGCACGCTCGCCGGCGAGGTCGGCCGTATCCCGATCTGGTGGGGGTTCGTGCACGTCGTCTCGAAGGCGGTGGTCGCGGCGGGTACCGCCGCGATCCCGTGCACGGGCGACGTGGTGCGGTTGACCATGACGCTCGGCGGCGACACGGTCGAGGACCCGCTGCTGCTGCGGGAACTCGCGGACTTCACCACGGACTGCCACCGCCCGGCGGTGTCGCGCATGTACAACGGCGGGCCGAACGGCGGCTCGCTGGCGGCGCGCCGCCAGATGGACTACGCGGGATCGGCGTTCTTCCTCGACACCCACGGCTACTACAACCTGCTCTACTCGAGGCGCGACCGTCCGGCCTTTCCCCCGAACCCGGCGCGCGACGCGGGACTCGACGGCTCCCATCCGACCTGCCGGGAGTGGTGGCGGGACGGCGCCAACGGGCTGCGCGCGCGGCTGCTCGCCGAGATCGACCCGCTCACGCGCGACGAGATGGTCCACGACCCGAACGCGATCCTCCGCGGGGAGAACCCGGGGATGTCGGCCGCCGAACTCGAGGACGTGCTGCTGCGCCGCTACCTCGCGCACCGCTCGGGAGACCGCATCGGCGTGTCGTCCGTGAGCTACGAGCCGGGCGTGGCGGAGAACTACCGCATGGGCGTCCTCGCACCACGGCGCGTTCGGCGGCGTGGTCCACGCCACGGCGGACGTCATCGACGACGTGCTGTCCATGGGCGCGGCGGGGCTCGGCATGCTGCTGCAGGGGCCGGGGAACATCGCGGCGGGGGTGGCGGTCCGGGAGGGCATGCCGATCTTCCTGGCGCTGCTGCTGATGGTGTTCGTCGCGGTGCTGCCGTTCCTGATGGTGTTCTCCCGCTACGACGTCTCGGTGCTGGTCACCCTCACGCTGGTGTTCTTCGGCCTGCAGTTCTTCTACGTGCTGTGGGGCATGGCGTTCTGGGCCGACAACCACCTGCACGAGGCGCTCACCGGCGCCGCGTCCGCGCCGAAGGCGAACCCCATCCAGGGCCTGGTGGCGCTCTGGGTGCAGCGTTTCCTCTACATCGTCTTCCCGATGCTGTGGCTGGCGGCGATCGGCTGGGTCGGCGTCAAGGCCGACGCCGTGATGGCCGGCATGTCGAAGATGGCGGACTCCGCCGCGCGCGCGGCGCAGTCCGGCGGCGACACGGCGGTGTCCGCCGCGAAGGCCGCGGCCACGAAGGGAGGGAAGCGGTGACCGCCTCAGGGTTCCTCGTAGCCGCGCGTCAGCCGGCTGTGCGCGGGCCAGAGCCGGCAGACGTCGTCCTCGGCGGCCCGCTCGTCCTCCTCGCGCCGCGACTCCCGGAGCGCCTCGTCGGCGCCCGCGAGGAGAGCGGCCAGGAACCTGCGCCCGAAACCCGGCCTGCCGCGGGGCGCGGATCGGTCGCGATGTTGTTCGGAGTTCATGTGTTCGATGCCTCGTTCGGTGGCGTCGGGTGAGTTCCCGCGCCGGTCGCCCAGACCTCCCGGCGCGGGAACTTGCCCGGCAGATTCGCGCCCTGCCCGCGCCCCGCTACGAGTTCGCGGTGTTCGACGGGCGCACGACGCGGCGCCTCTGGCGGGCGAAGCTGGCGCTGCGCTCGGTCGGCTGGCTCGCCCACCGCAACAGCCGCGGCGGCCACGTCCACGTCCGCCCGGTGACGACGGCGTGCGTGCTCGTCGACGGCCTGACCGCGGAGGCCCTGGCCGCGATCCGCGCCGACGGGCTGGCGCCGGCGGCGGTGGTCGAATCCGCCCCGGCGGCGTTCCAGGCGTGGTTCCGCCTCGGCCGCGAGCCCGGGCCCCGCCTGGCCGCCTGCGCGGCGCAGGTGCTGGCCGCCCGCTACCGGTCCGGTCCGGCCGCCGTCGACGCCGCAGGGCTCGGCCGCGCGGCGGGGTTCATGAACCGGACCGCCGGGCTCAGGAGTCCGGACGGCCGCTATCCCCGCGTACTGCTCGAGGAGGCGCGCGGGCGCGTGACGCCGGGGGCGGACGAACTGTTGGCGGCGGCGGAGGAACGGCTGCTGCTGAAAGAGAAGGAGCGCAGGGCGCGCGGAAGGGGCAAGGCCAGCCCGTGCGGCGGATCGGCGGAGCGCGCGGAGTCGGCGCTCGCGCGCGAGATCGCGAGGCTCGCGAAGCGGCACGGCGCCGCGACCGACTGGAGCCGCGCGTTCTCGGCGGCGGCCGGCCGCCTGGCGCGGGCCGGGTTCGCGCGGGAGCAGGTCGCCGCGGCGCTCGCGGCGTGTCCGGCCGTCCAGGGGCGCAAGGGCGAACGCGCCCCGGACTACGCCGAGCGCACCGCCGCCTGGGCGTTCGGCGCCGTGCGCCGCCGTCCGCGCTAGGCCGATGGCCGGTTCCATGCGGCGGTGGATCGGCGGGCGTGCCGGCCCGGAGGCGCGTCTGTCGGACGAGGCGCGGCGCATGGCGCTCGACGGGCTGGCCCGGGCGTTCGAGGAGGCGGAGCGGGGCCGCGACTGGTTCGCCATGAAGGCCGGACTGCGGCGCGTCGACGACGCCGTGCACGCGGTCTGGTACGCGGCGAAGGTGCGCGACGATGGCGGATCCTGACGCGCGCATCGGGCCGCGCGCGGCGACGGCGCTGCTGCTGGTCGAGGGCTACTGCTCGCTGGCGGTCGAGATGATCGCCCTGCGCGTGCTGGTTCCCGTGGCGGGCCAGTCGGTCGGCGTCACGAGCATCGTGGTGACCGCGTTCCTGGCGGCGCTCGCGCTCGGCTACCGCTCCGGCGGGCGGTTCCCGGGCGAGGTCCGGGAGAAACTGGGCTGGAACCTCGCCGCGGCCGCCGCCTGGTCGGGGTTCTGGCTGTCGCGGTTCGGGGTGGCGCTGGCGTTCGAGGCCACGTCGGGGCTGCCGTCCCTGTGGCAGGTGGCCCTGTACGCGGCCGTCGGCGTCGGACCCCCGGCGTACCTGCTGGCGGAGACCGTCGTGCTGCTGGTCGGGAGCGGCTCCCGGGAGACCGCGCCGGGGAAGGCCGGCGGCGCGTTCTCGGCCAGCACGCTCGGCAACGTCGCGGGCGGGCTGCTGACGGCGCTCGTGGTGATGCAGCACCTCGGGGTGGCGGCCGCGGTGGCGCTGGTGTCGGGACTCCTGCTGCTCGCGGCGCCCGCGGCCTGGGGCCGGCTCGACTGGCGGCTCTGGCCGGCGGGCGCGGCGGCGGCGCTCCTGTGCGGGGCGAACCTGGCCCACGAGCGCGGCGGCCACGTGCTGGTCACGGCGCACGCCGACTACGCCGTCGAGGACGCCGGCGGCGGGCGGATCCTCCGCGTCAACGGCCAGAACGCGAGCCGCGAAGACGGCGCCGGCGTCGGGCATCCGTACATCGAGTGGATCGAGGACCGCGTCTACGAACGGGCGCGGCGGCACGGACCCCTGCGCGTGCTGGTGGTCGGGGCCGGCGGGTTCACGTTCGGCCGGGGACGTCGGGCCGATCTGGCGGAGATCGTCTACGCGGACGTCGACGGCCGCCTGGGCGAGGCGGCGCACGCGTTCCTGGGGGCCCCGCCCCGGAGCGGCGCCTACGTCGCGGAGGACGGCAGGGCGTACCTGCTGCGGCGCGACGCCGCGTTCGACGCCGTCGTGCTCGACGCGTACGCGGACCGCGCGACGATCCCGGCGCACCTGGTCACGCGCGAGTTCTTCGCGCTGGCGCGCTCGCGGCTCGCGGAGGACGGCGGAACCCTCTACCTCAACCTGATCGCGCCGCCGGAACCCGAGCGTTTCGCGACGCGGGTCGAGCGCACCCTGCGCAGCGTGTTCGCCCGGTGCCGGACGCACGCGGCGGGCGATCCCGCGCGCTGGCACAACCTGGTGTTCGCGTGCGCGCGCAGCGCCCTGGACGGCGACGCGATGGTGTACGCCGACGGCGGATCGCGGGGCGAGACCGACCGGGCGGCGACGCGCGGGCGACCGCCGTGAACACGCGCCGCGAGGTGCTCGCGTCGATCACCGCGCGCCTGCTGTGGGACGGCCGCGTCGAGGCCGGGCGCTTCATTCCGGGGATCGCGCACTTCCAGTCCGGGGTGGTGGCGCTGCGGCGCGCGGACGATGCGGCGGCGGCCGTCCGCCTGGCCGAGATCGACGCGGCGCTGTCGGCGGCCGAGGACGCCGTGAACCGCTGGGCCCGGGGTCTGGCGGCGTTCGCGCGGGAGGAGCTGGCGGACGCCGCGCCGGAGTGGCCGGCCTGGGCGGACGCGGAGGCGCGCAGGCTGCGCGTCCGGACGGGCGAGGCGCTGCGCCTCGCGGCCTTGATCGGCGCCTTCGACGCCGTGTGCGCGGCGACCTCGGCGGCGACGGCCTCGGCGCGGCAGCGCGGCGTCTTCAATCCGCACCACGCGAGCATCGCCGACCGCGCCCGCATGATCCGCCGGGTCGCCGACCTCGGCCACGCCGGCGGGCGCGCGTGCCGGAGGAAGCGGCGCCGGGCGGGCCGTTAGCGTGGCGCTACGGGTTTTCTTCTTGCGCCCGACGGGTCGGCGGGGTATCAAGGACGGTGCTTACGTGCCGGACCCGTTCCGGCGTTGCCGCCCGCGAGGGTGGCGTTCAAGCAAGGTGCCGCGCGCATGCGCGGCGTGAAACGTCCGGGCCGTTCCGGCCCGTCCCGTCGGGGAACCTCCCCCGGCGGGCGAGGTTCGCTGGCGGGCTTCCCATCGGAGGAAATCCCAGTGGACCGACGCCAGTCGGTGCGCGCACCCGGGGTGGACGCCCAGAGGCTGCTCGAGCTGATGCACACGGCGATCGTCGTGGGCACGGCGATAGCGGTCACGTGGGCGCTGCTGGACCTGTTCAACGTGGTGTGACGCACTTCAGCGGAAGGACCTCTCCCGTTCGGGAGGGGTCCGACCGCGCCCTTCCACACCGTTTCGATGGACACGGCGGTCCGCACGTCCGCACGTATGGAGCGGCCTGGGATCGGAGGGGAGAGGCGGCGCAGGCGGAGGATGGATTGGTGGACGGAGAGCCGCGCCGGTCCCGAAGGACCGGCGCGGATGCGGCGCGGGGAACGGCGTTACAGCCAAGCTTGCGCCCAGCTGTGCCGGCGGCCCCAGGCGCGCGCCTCGGCTTCGAGGCGGCGCCGTTCGGGGGCGCGCGGCTCGCCGGTGCGGTGGTCGAGCTCCTGCAGGGCGAGTCCGCCCGCCGAAGACCGGACCACTCGGTGCTCGCGGCAGCACTGGCCGCGGCGGTTGCAGCGGCAGCGCGGCCAGCGGCCGGTCTCGCGCGCCTGTTCCGCCAGCCAGCAGAACAGGTCGCCCTCGTCCTCCAGCCCCATGCCCTCCGCGACCGCGCGGCCGTGGAGGCTGTCGTCGTCGACGACTTCCAGTCCAAACAACAGCGTTTCCATCGGAAACCTCCTTCGGACCGTCGGAGCGGGGCCCGCCGGGCGCCGCCCCGACGGGTTGTGCGGGCCTCGCGGCCCGGTTGTGTACGCCGCTTGCGCGGCGGAAAAAAGAAAGGGGGCATTGCTGCCCCCTTTCGCCGTCACGGCCTCGACGCGCCGGGCTCAGCTGGCCTGGCTTTCCTCGCGCGGACGCGGGGAATCCGAACCCACGGTTTTCGACCGTTTCAGGGCGTGCCCCAAGGTTCTTTTAACTTTATGATAAACATAAAGTTTTTGACGCTCCGCGTCTCACTTCGGCACACTGCATCGACGCAAAACTACGTCGTGACAGGAGTACCGAAACGTGAAGAAACGACCCACCATGCTGACCGCCACTTTCGTCAGAACCGTCAACACCCCCGGACGCTACGGCGACGGGCGCGGCGGTCTCGGCCTGACCCTGCTCGTGCAGCGCTCGTCCCGCCGTGGACTCTGCAAGTCGTGGGGCCAGAGCGTGCGCATCGGCGGCAGGCGCACCACGATTGGCCTCGGCCGCTACCCCGTCGTCACCCTGGCCAGGGCCCGCGAGCGAGCGCTCGAGAACGCCCGCGTGATCGACGAAGGGCGCGACCCGCGCCAGGCATCCACCACCGTACCGACCTTCGCGAAAGCCCTTGAGACGGTAATCGCCATTCACGCGGAGAACTGGAAGGACCGCGCCCGGTCCGAACACCAGTGGCGGGCGAGCCTGCGCGACTACGCCATGCCGCGCCTGGCCGACAAGCCCGTCGACGAGATCGACACCGCCGATGTCATGGCGGTTCTGCTCCCTATCTGGTCCGCCAAGCGGGTGACCGCCAAACGCGTCCGGCAGCGCATTGCTGCGGTGATGAAGTGGGCGGTCGCGCAAGGCTACCGGGAGGACAACCCGGCGGGCGACGCCATCGCCGCAGCGTTGCCCAAGACGCCCGTCGTGCAACGGCACCAGCGTGCGCTGCCCCACGCCGAGGTAGGCGCGGCAATCGCCCGGGTGCGCCGCTCGCGCGCGTACCGCGGCACCGTGCTCGCCTTCGAGTTCCTGGTGCTGACGGCCTGCCGCAACGGCGAGGTCCGCGGAACCCGGTGGGACGAGGTCGACACCGCCGGGGCGGTCTGGACGATTCCCGCCGAACGCATGAAGGCGGCCAGGGAGCACCGGGTACCGCTGTCGCCCCGGGCGCTCGACATCCTCGACGAGGCACGGCAGCTCGCCCACCACCGCGGGCTGGTGTTCCCGTCGCCGACCGGCAGGACGCTGAGCCAGTCCACGATGCCGTCTCTGCTGCGCGACCTGCAGATCGGCGCGGTGCCGCACGGGTTCCGCTCCAGCTTCCGGGACTGGGCCGCCGAGTGCACGGACTATCCCCGGGAGGTCTGCGAACTGGCGCTCGCGCACGTCAACAGCGACCGGGTGGAGGCCGCGTACCGGCGCAGCGATCTGTTCGAGAAGCGGCGCACCCTGATGGACGACTGGGCTCTCTACGTCGTCTCGACCGGCTGAGAGCGCTCCGCCGCCCGACTAACGCCAGTTGTGCGCGGCCGGCATGTCTGTGATGCACCTCCGGCCGGTATGCGGGGCGGGACTTGCCAGACGCTGTCCCCTGCGTCCGGGCTCGCCTTTGCCGCGACTCGCGCCCGTAGCCGGCGACTCGCAGACGCGACGCCCATCAGCCCGAGGACGCTTGGTCCGGAATCCGGCTTGTTGCGCTCTCCCTCCGTTGGACTGCCTTAATCAAGGCCGCTAGTTTCGGTCCGTCAACGAGTTCGATCGGCGTGCCGTTGGCGAAGCTCTGGGCTTTGGGACTGAACGACCCGGTTGTCCACACGGCTCCACCGTACGCGTCCTCGGCCGTCATTACCCCGTAGAGCTCGCGGACGATCTTTACGCCCACGTCTCGCCTCCAGTGCTTGCACTGGACCAGATAGAGCCCCAGGTCGCTGTTCAGCCGCAGGTCGACGCCGCCGTCCGGACCATCGGCGGTTGGCTGAACTCGATAGCCCGTACGGCGGTAGTAGTCACCGACGAGACGCTCGAACTGACTCCAGTCCAACTGCTTGATCTCAGCCAGTCCCCCCTGCGAGTCAAGAAGCTTGCTGTTCTTCCACTGCCGGATCGCCGAAACAGCTGCGGGGACCAACAACAAGACGGCCACGAACGGAGCAAAGCTCGGGACGACCATCGTGGCCAGCGGCGCGAACATCGACGAAGCCAGCGACCCCGACTCGCTGTACCCGTCGTCGGCGAAGACCCACGGCACCACCCACCTCAAAAACGCGAAGAAAATGGCCGCAAGGGCCACGCTGACCCACCAGGGAAGACGACCGAGGTCGTCGAGCAGGGATTCCTTTCTTCGAGCCATCTGCCGATTCGATTCCTGGACACAGGGGGATTCCCGACACTATCGGAATCTCGTCGGGCCTGCACTGGCAGTCGCACCAGTTCTACCCGCTTCTCAACTACCTGATCCGGCGGGAAGTCCTGCATGCCGGGTCGCCACGCTCGCAGTCCGCGACCGCCGAACGGAGAGGAGCCGCCGCGAATCACGGCCACGCGCCCGTGCTCTCGGCCAATGTTCTCAGGATCGTCACGTTCCCCGCCGCGACGGTTGGCGGTCAGGCAGTCTCGACCCACGGGAACCCCTCCCGCTAGGCCGCGTCCCGGACAATCGCCCGAAGCGACGACCGCACGACGGCGGGCTCGCCGATCTCCACCGTGGCGATGTCGAACACCGCAGACGACCCTGGTACACGCCACCGGCGGCATACCCCGGCCTCCGGCAACCCGGCGTCCCACGGGTACAGCAGCACGAGACGCCGGGCGCGGTAGGCGCGCTCGTAGGCGAGCATCTGGTACACGTCGGACTGGTCGACGCCCAAGGTCGGCTTCCTGCCGTCGAGACGTTTCCACTTCGTGTCGACCACCGTGTCGCCATCGACGACGATGTCCGGCCGCAGCGCAAACACGCCGCCACGGGTGCCTTCCAGCGCGTACAGTCCCCGGTGTTGCAGGTGGACCGGCCTCGGCACCAGGGCGCTCTGCATGCAACGGCCCACGAACACCTCGAACAGGTCGTTCATCGGGAACAGCAGCGCGAAGCCGCGATGGCTGCCCGTCGCCGTGCTCTGCCAGTCCCCGGCAAGAAACAGCCGTGCCAACGCATGAAGCTTATGGAAGGACGTGTTGGTACGGTCGAGCATCACGGGCTCGTTCAGAGGGTTCGCACTGTCGCCGACGGCCTCGAAAAGCCCCGCCAGTTCCCCCAGCGCACGCCGATTTGCCGCGGTGCGGGCAACCGCAAGCAGACGTCGGACCGCGGCGCGCAGCACGCGGTTCAGTGGCGTGTCCTCGGACAGTTCGTCGTGGACGCAGGAAAGGAGATTGGCGCGCACCGTCTGGCGCGCGATCTGGCGTCGGACGTCCAGCTTCCCCCGAAGCACGGGAAGGTCCTCCTCAAGCTGCCGGTAGCGGCACGGCAACCCGCGCTTCGCTGCGGCGAGAAGGAGCTCCGAGAAGATCCGCACCACGACTTCGAGGAGGTCCTCCCGCTGACTGCCCATCGACGCCGCCTCGTTGGCCGCGACAGGCAGGCCCAGCGCCACGCCAAGCATGCGCGCCAGCGCGTCCCTCACGGTCCCGTCCCCGCGTCCGTCGACCTTGGGAAGGATCTCGAGGCTCGCACCGGGTACGGACAGAACGCCGACGACCTGCCCTGCCCGCAGCCCGGGCCGCGCGGTCCGGCTGAGCACCGGCTCGGGGACGCGCAGCCGCCGCGTCTCCCGCTCCGCGAGCGCGTGCAGACGCCGAGCCGCGGAACGGGGAACGACGTCCCCGATGGGCATCTCCTCCCACTCTCGCAGCGTCAGAGCGGTCACGGCTCAGTCGTTCACCGGCAGTCGGTCGCCGGTCTCGGACACGATGTCCTCGTAGGCGTCCGCGCCGAACTCGCGGCGGATCGTCCAACGGTACCGTGCCGACACGTCGGGTTCGGCACCGGGCGGCACGCCGATCTCGGCCCGCTCGACGAACGCGTCTGTACCTCCCAGGACGGCGCGCACCTTGCTCCAGTCGTCGTGGAAGTACTCCGCGATCAGCGGAACGATCTTCCGCCGCATGACAGCGTCGAGGTGGGCTCGATTCCTTGCGCCCATCAGCCACGCGTGGCCGATCAGATGGTCCCGGTCGACGAGGTACTCCAGCCGCTCGTTCATCGCCTCAAGCACGGCGGGAAGGTCCACACCCGTCCGCTGCTTCGCGTCCAGCAGTTGATCAGCGTCGGGAGCGACTTCCTCGAAGTCGAAACGCCGCCGCAGCGCGGTGTCCAGCAGGGCGATCGACCGATCCGCCGTGTTCATGGTGCCCAGCACATGAAGGTTCGGGGGCAGGGCGAACGGTTTGCGCGAGTAGGGCAGCGTGACGGTCACTTCGTTCTCCGCGCCCTGGCGCTTGTCCTCCTCCAGCAGCGTGATGAGTTCGCCCATCACCTTCGAGATGTTGGCGCGGTTGATCTCGTCGATCACGAGCACGAAGTTCGGGACGTCGCCGCGCCCCTCGGGCGCTTCCGCGCCATCCGTCTCCACCCCTTCGGTACGCGCTTCGACCGCCACGTGCAGCCGCTCCTGCTCCACCAGCCAGCGCAATGTGGAGGCGATTTCCGGATCGCTCATCAGTTTGCCGTTCGGCCGCGCGAACCCATGCACCGCGTCCACGACCTCACTCCCTTCCACCGGTTCCGCGGCATCGCGCAACACCCCGTAGATGCGGTCGATGATGCTCCCCGGTTTCGGCTCGGGGCGGTAGTCGCCCGCCATCGCGTACCGGGCATCTCTCGTGGCGCGGTGGATGTGCGGCAGGGCGGCCTTGCCCGTTGCCATTACGAAGCCGTGCTCGTTCGGCGCATCGGCAAGCTCCCAAAGCTCCCGGTAGACGATCCAGTCGAAGCTCCCGTGCCTCCGGCGCCCCACCGCTTCGCGCACGCGCCGGTTCGTGGCCGTGGCCGGATCCTCCCGATAGCCCGAGTTCCACAGCCTCCTGTAGTCCTCTTTCCGGAATGGCCCCCGAGGTCGTCCGTCGCAGGCTGCCGGAGTCAAGGTGATCCTGTCGTCCTCGATGGTCAGCACGTACTCCTTGCGGCTCTTCTTCGTGTGCACGACCAACCCGTCCCGCGCACGGTCGCGCAGCCTGCCCCAGACCACGTCGAACGGCGGTTTGCCCGATGCCGCCGGCGCGCCATGAAATGGCCTGCTCGCGGCCTCCGCCAGCTCCTTCAGGATTCCGGGTTCCACCCGGTACACCACCTGGCCGTCCACCTCGGCCGGCCGTATGCCTTCCACGAACTCCTCGTAGCCGTACGACTGGTGGAACGTCACGAACTTCACGCGACCGTCGGCTACCAGCTGCTCGTAGCGCGGCCGCAGCTGTGCGCCGTGCTGCGGCACCCCCCCATCGCAGATCGCCACACACCGCTCCAACGTCCGGTACGTCTTCCCCGTGCCCGGCGGGCCGTAGAGGATCGTGTTCAAGGATCCAGACGACGCGGTTTCACGCGACCGCCCCGCAGTGCTCCCTTCCGCGGACGGCGCCGCGCCGGGGGCCGCGACCCTGTCCAGGAAGGCGAACGCCTCCGGATAGGCGCGGCGGAAGGAGTCGCCGATCCGGTCCGCCTTCGAGAACGCGATCGTCCGCCAGTTCCCGTCGAGGTCCTCCTCCCTCTTGCACAGCCAGACCACGTGCAGGCGCGCGTCCCCCGCGAGCCGCTCCGCGTAGTCGTTGCGCCACACCACGCCGACCCCGTGGCCTTTCCGCCCGTTCCTCACGAGAAGGACGTCGCCCGCGACCGGCTCGCCGAGGTTGAACAGGAGCTCGTGATTCTCCGGGTCGTACTCGTCCCACGTCCCGTAGCCGGGACCTGCGGTGTAGGCGCAGTTGTTGCGCTCGAAGTCCTCCCAGGCGTCCGTCGGATCCTCGTCGCCCCCTAGGCGCGTGCTGACCTGCCAGAGGCCCGCCGGGTTGAGCTTCAGCGGATTCTTCTTTCCCGTTTCGTAGCCGAGCAGATTGATCTCGCAGGGCCGGCAGCCGGGGAACGCGTCGAGGAGCGCGGCGGCCGCCTGCCGGTAGTCGTCCCACGAGATCGTGTCCCGCCTGGGGCCCCGGGCGTCCATGAGCGCCAGCGTCGTGTCGTAAGGCACGAACTCTTCTCCGTTCGCCAGGAACAGCGCCTGCGTCAGCTTCGTGGCCTTGACGCCGCTGATTCGTTGCGCTTTCTCGAAGTCCTCGCCCGCCACGGCGTCCATCCCGTCCACTGCGCTGCGGAACAGCCGCCACAGCAGACTCGCGTCGTCCCGGCTGCCGTGTCGGAACAGCTGGTTCTGAAACGGCGTGGGGAAGATGGACTCTTCCTCAGTCCCGATAGGGATCACCGCACTTGTCAACCCGAACTCGTCCGAGACGCTCGCGTAGATGCGCTCCCGATCGTTGGTCCGGTTGGCCCCGGCCAACACGTACACGAACGAGAACGGGTCGACGTCGCCCGCGTCGAACTGCTGCAGCAGAGGCGTTTCCCGGCCCGCATCCCGCCAGCGCACCCGCCGCGCCCGCTCAACGAGGAATTCGGGACCGTTGTCCGCGATCAAGCCAGCCAGCTCCGCGAACCACGGCACCCAGTCGTAGATTCCCCTCATCCCTCTCGAGCCGCCGGAAATCGTGCCCGCACTGCGCGCGGAGAACTGCGTCCGTCCGTACGCGCCTTCCAATCCACGGACATCGCAGCGCCTAACGTGTGGCGCGAACCAGAAAGGCAGACGCGAAGGCGATCAGGATCGCCCTGACGAGCTTGATGACGTAGCACCAGTGCCGGTCCATCGCCCATGAGGCGGTCGACCGCCCCGGGCAGAACCCGGTCCAGCGCATCCACCGCCGTTGTCCGTCCACCGCAACCCCGTGTTCCACGCCACAGGGGCCAGCGGCCAGTACGGACGCCTCCGCGGCGCCGGACGCGCGTCCAAGTCGATCACGACGTTGCGCCCGGCGAGACACCAGCGGCACGTCCAGGGGCCCGCTCCCGCTTCGCGGACACGCGGCGCACAAGCGGTCTTCGGCGATCTCCATCAAGCGGTGCCTCGCTACGGTTTCGTCGGAGTCTAGCGCCGCGAACGCATCCTGTCGCTCGCGAGTCCGACCGCACGGCCGCCCACCAAGCTCGCAACGCCCGTCCGTCGATACCGGCCCAGCGTCGCACGCGTACTCCCGCCGTCAACCGGGACCGGTCCTCCGCTAGAGCTCCGGCCTCGCTGGCGCGAGGTGACGGCGCTGCGCGCGCGTGCCGCCTACCAGGCACCGACGCACTCCCGCGTCGGCAACAACCTGACAGGAGACCGACATGGACCTTCCAACCCTCATCGCCCGGTGGAGCGGCAAACTCCCCGAGGGCTTCGTGCCGCCCGCCATCCTTCGACAGGCCCCGGCCCCCGAGTGCTCGCTCAAGCGCTGCCGCAGGCCGGCGGCGGTCAAGAAGGACGGGACCTTCGCCCACGCCTGCCAGAAATGTCTGGACCGCCGCGCGGCCAGTTGCCGCAGAAGACGGGCTGCACTTGCGGCGGAAGGCGGCTGCCGAAGATGCGCCTACCGCAAGAGGCTCGAAGGCGACTTCCTCTGCCAGCGGTGCCGCGACGACCGGGACGTCGAGCGCGCGCAGAAGCGCCGGGACGCCATCGAGGCCGCCGCGATCGACGAGTTCGCCGCCAAGCCCGACAAGGCGCACCGCGCGAGCAACCTCGACATCGGCTTGTCGCCCTGGAACGCCCGGTCGAAGCCGCAGGCGACTGCCGCATACTGGTCGCCCCTGCCGGACCCCGAGCCGCGCGAGGAGCGCGAGTGGGCCAAGCCCCTGTGGGACGACGGCTGGCGGTACCGCCGCTGCTAACGTCACGGAGGCGCGTCGGCTCCGGTCGGCGCGCCTCTGCCTCCGGACGCGCCGTGGAGCCGTTTCCGGCGCGTGGGGCTTGTCAAGGGCGACGGGTACGGTCGGCGCAGCGAACCCTTGACAGGCCGCGGCGCGTCGCAACGCTTGCGGGCGGGATGGTGTCCGTGCTCCTCGCCGTCATGTTGCCGCCATGCTGCCGATGTTCCTGCGCGTCGGCGCGCCCCGGACGCCATCCCTGCCGCGCGGCGAGCGCAAATGGCGATGTCGAACGCCTCATTCCGGCGAACGCGCCGGAATCTCCCGAGTCCCCCTGAAACGCGGTTAGCGGAGTGCTAAGCACGCCGGTTTGCGCAGCAGCGCCGTGGGGGTGTAAACCATACCTCGATGCATCCCGAATCGACCCTTGAAGAAGTCTTCGACGCGACCGCCGAGGCCGCGCGTCTGAGAGCCCAGACCCGCGCCCGCCGCCGTCCCCGCTACCGCCGCTCGCGCCTCGACCGCTACAAGGGCGAACTGCTCGCCCTGCGCCAGGAGGGGTGCACCACCGCTGAACTGCAGCGCTGGCTGCTCGCGCACCGCATCCGTGTCCAGCACGCCACCGTCGCCCGCTGGCTGCGGCGCCACGAGGGCTGACCGGGTGCCGAAGTTCCGCTCCGTCCCGCCGCCGGAACGGCAGGCGCAGGCCGTCGTGGGCCGTCTCGTCAATCTCGGCGCGCTGCGCCGCAACCCGAAGCGCCCCGCATCGGTGCGCACCGTCGCAAACTACCGCGACTGCCTGCTCCAGATCGCCCGGCGCATCGCCCCGGACGGGCGCGAACTCCGGGACCTCACGCCCGAGACCGCCGTGGAGTACCTGCGCAGCCGCACCGCCGATCTCGGCCAGAAGGCCCTCGACATGCACCGCCAGTCGCTGCAGGCGATGCTGGTCCACGTCACCCGGCGCCTCCCCGAAGGCGAACGCCTCACCGTGGTCCGCTCGGCGAAGCCGCGCCGCACGGGCGGTCGGGCCTACCGGCCGGAACAGATCCGCATGGTGGCAGCCGCCCAGAACGCCCGCAACGGCCTTTCGACGCTGATCGCCCAAGCCGCCGGACTGCGGTCGCACGAGCTGCTGACGCTCGCCCGTCCCGAAGAACAGCCGCCCGACCGACGCCCCGCGCGTCCGGAGAAGTTCGACGGCAGACCGGGACGCGACTACACGGTGATCGGCAAGGGCGGCCTCGTCCGCCTGGTCCGGCTCCCGGACCTGCTTGCCGACCGTCTCGAGGACCGCCGACGCGACGAGCCGCTGCGCGTCACCGACCGCGGCATCCAATACCTGTCCCGGTACGACGTGGCCGGCGGCACGCCGTGGAGCGTCAGCTTCTCCGGCGCCTCCAAGCGCGCCCTCGGCTGGACAGCCGGCGCCCACGGCGCTCGCCACGCCTACGCCCAGGAACGCATGGACGAACTGCAGCGCACCCTCGTCCGCGCCGACGCGCTGGAGACTGTCAGCCAGGAACTCGGGCACTTCCGCCCGGAGATCACCGAGACCTACCTCAGGTGACCACGCTCACGATCCATCTCAGCCAGATCCAGATCGAAGTCCTCGACGAGATCATGGGCGGCAGGCGCGACTACCGGACGGACGACACCGGCCGCGGCTACGCCATCGGCGAGATCCTGCTCAAGCACCACCACCTGGTCGGCGAGCGCGAAGACCGCAGGACCGAGGCGGACGCGGCGCAGCAGGCGCTCCGCGACCAGCTCGACGTCGTCGTCCGCGAACGGGACGCCGTCCGCAAGGCGCTCGACGCCGAGCGCGCCACCCGCCGCCGCGACCGCGAGCGGCACGCCAGGACCCGCGAGCGTCTGCGCGGTGCACGCAACGCGCTCCAGCGTCTGGCCGAGTCCCGCGCCACGTACCGCGATCTCGCGCTGCGGGTCGAGGCGGCGCTGGAGCGCACGCAGCCGCGCAAGGACCTCGGCGACCTCGAAGGCCGCCTCGCCCGCGCACTGCAGGCCGCCGGCTTCACGATGCGCGACGCGCCCGACCGCTAAAGCCGCCCATCGTCCGACATATTCGCCGGCGCGGTCCGGCGCGCCGCTTCGATGGCGCTCCTGGCGCAACGTGTCCGAATGCCCTCGAACGCCTCGTCGAAGCCGCTGCTCGCCCGGACGCTGGGAAAGGGTCCTGCCGGACGCCTGTTCCCAGCGTCCGGGCTCGCCTTCCGTCCATTCGCGCACAGTTGGCCGCTAACACGCGCCACGCAAAACCGAAAACGCTGCTTGCCACGTGGTCCGGTGGTCTATAGAGTCCGCGCCAATCTCAGCCCTTCGGGGCGAACAGACGCCGGGATCTGCGACCCGGACATGGCCTCCCCACCATGCGAATCATCGGGAAGAGCCCACAGTGTGCGGCCCCAGCCCTACCCCGGCTGAATCAACGGGCGCAGCCGCCGGGAGCGGCCTTTCAGCATCAACCCCACTGACACAACCGGAGCAACGAAACGGGCAGACCGCAGGTAACCCAGCGAGACGCCTCGATTCGTCAAACCCCGGCTGAATAATACGGGAAGACGCGCAACGCGTCGCAGACGTTCCACTGGCCAAAGGAACAGCGCGAGAACAGTGCCGGCGCCGTCCGCGAGGACGAAACAGGGTGCGAATGGGATGACCGGACTAGTGACCCGGGATTCCGCTCAGCACCGACCGATCGCAAGCATCGGTCGAATGCGAGGAACTTTCTAACAACACAATTCGGACGACGCTTGCAACCCCAGGGGCTCGCAGTCGCGTTGCGCCGCTGCCTTTTCGCTGGCGTGACCCCGCGTATCGATTTCGGGCCGCTCATTGCCGGTACTACGGTCCCTTACTGGTCCTCCTCTGCGACCGCCTCCGCCGGCACACGCGAGGGCAGCATGACGCCCGTGAAGGGCGCCGGGCCTTGCCCTGTCATCAGTTCCTCGACAACGGCTTCGGCGACATCGGTCATGCGCAGAATCTCCTTCTGCAGGTCTTTCGGGTCGTCGAAATCCCGGTAATCCAAGTCGTCGAGCAAACTGGCAGCGATCACTTCCTCATAGCCCGCGTAGTCCCGATAGACAGTCGGTTCCCAGTCCATTTGAGGAACGTCATCACTGACGAACACCGAATGCCCTACTATCCCCCCAAACTGTATGAAGGTCACGAACGCCGCGCCGAGCAGGAAGGCCACGAACACGCCAACTACCGTCAAGGTGATCAAGAGAATTTGCTTGGTCATATCAGTCCTCGCGTTGGGTCGTTCGTTGGGTGAACGCGCGCCAGCATAGGCCGTTTTTTCCGTCCGGACCATTGGAGCTCTGGGACCACCCCCCGTCCGGCCATCGTCAGCCTCATCGGTGCCGCCCGACACAATATTCTGACGTGCCCGATTCCCCAGCATCGACTACCGGTCTCGCCGGAGTCGCCGCCCTGCCGAAACTGGCCGAAGGCATGAGGCTGGCTCGTTTCCGTCCGTTGGCCAAATTGGCCAAAGGGTTGTCCACCCAACCGTCGCCAGATCCGGCCTCGTACACGAGAACGTGAAACCAGGCACGAACCGGGCCGATCCGCTTGGGCGAATCGGACGGGTCTAGCGTAAACTGATGCGCCGTGCCGCATTCCCGCAACATCGTCGACCCCGAGAAGTTCAATCCGGACGCCCAACTCCCGTATGCGCTTCGCGTGCTCGACTTCCAAGCGGCGATGCAAGACATCTACGATCTCTTCTATGACCTGAACGGCCTGCTTCTCGATCGCGGTTTGCAGCGTCTCGACGAATTGCTGCGCCCAGCTGCAATGTCCGGAATCATCTCCGACTTGCTCACCGCGAGCCTCGCGCAGCACGCCCGAAGCCTCACCACGAACCAATACTTCAACGGCCATCCTGACCTTGTTGTAGCCGGCGTCTATCCGAACGACACGGTCAAAGCCGGCTCTGAAGGCGTCGAGGTCAAGTCGACTCGGAAGGCTGGTGGTGCCGTTGACACCCACGGTGCCCGCGATCAATGGATGTGCGTCTTCGTCTACCGCGTGGATAACCGCACCGAGCCTGTCCGGGACCGTTCGCCAATGGCCTTCACCGAGGTTTATTTGGCGCATGTGACCGTCGACGACTTCCGGAGAAATCCGAGGAGCACATTGGGAACGCGAACCGCCACGCTCCACCGCGAGGGCATCAAGAAGCTGCGCGGCAACTGGGTCTACAAGCTATGACGGACCGCTTGGCCGCCGAGCATACGCTGAGAGTTGCGGCACCGCCCGCACCGCGGTGTTGAAATACTCGGCGTCCTTTTCGATGCCGATGCTGTTGTACCCCACCGCGTTCGCAGCGGCCAACGTAGACCCTGCACCACAGAACGGGTCCAGCACGACCCCATCCGCGAGCGGAAGAACCCCGCGAACGACCTGCCTTAGAAACTCCTGTGGTTTGAGCGACGGATGTGGCGCTATCGCGCGTTCCTCTTTCCGAGTTGGTGCCGACCGGATTACGTCGCCGAACGGATGCTTCGCCGAAGGTCTGCGGAATCCGCCTGTACTCCACTTGCGCAGATTGTCTTGCACCCGACCCTCCAACGGTTTACGAAACACGAGCCATGGTTCCCACATTGAACGCGGCATTACGCTCACTTCCGCAAACTCCTCGTGAGCCCCTTTTGGTCGGTCACCGCCGCGCATGGTTGTCACCAGCCGCACGATCTCTCCCCGCCGTTCCAGCCCTGCATCGGCGAGCGCGCCGGAGACGATGTACGACAACAGAGGATTCGTTGCTACAACGACGTTGGAACCCGGCACGAGAACCGGAGCGAGGAGCGCCGCCCAAGTCGTAAAAAACTGCGCCAGATCCGCGCGGTCCGACGGCGACAGCACGGTGAACCTAGGCAACGGTGACCGCTGCGCGCCGTCGAACGATGGGGGGATGCGCCAGACACCTCCCTTGCCCGCCCTGAGTTTGGATTGTTCCTTTTCCGAGTACTCCACCAAGCCATATGGCGGATCCGTCACCACTGCGTGAATCGTTGCCGGTTCCCGCTCGCGCAACCACTCCATGCAATCGCCGTGGATGATCGTTGCGCAGTCCAGCACCGCGGACCTTAGGCCATTCGGCCCCGACTGGGTCCCATTTCTCTCCCGGAACTCCGCCCACTGATATTGCCCGCGGTCCAAACGACGGAACAATCCAGGCGTGTTCAGGCGCAGGTACGACCGAACGCTGGAGTCTGCAACATCGGTCCCAACGCGCCTCCTGACATCCGCGACGATGTCGCGCATCGCCGCACCATCCGGGTGAGCCCGCATCGTGGCGATGACCGCGTCGCGTACCTCTCCGGGCTGGCGCCGTTCGACCGTCGTTTGCATAGCATCCGACCATAAGACGTCCAGACGTCTTTTGTCAACAGCGACGACCTGAATTGGCTTCGCCAAAGGAGTCGCTTAGGGAGTAGGTGCTGTTGCCAATGTCGCGGAAATGTAGTTAAATCAGTGGGTTGATTGCAGTTTGTCGCGGACGCGGGGGAAGCGCGACGAGCTGTCCGCTGACCGAGATACCTTCGGTGATCTCGATGTTGAAGCCGCACCCCTTGCGATGGGGGAACGCCGCTCCTACGCGGGTGTAGCTCGTCTTCTCCTCGCCGTCGTTGCCCTGGTAGTCCTCGGTGACGAAAACGCCCAGGTACTTCGGCATGGCCGGAGCCTGTTCGGACTTCTGTGTCCTTCGAGCTGCCATGGTCTTCTCCTCAAATGGTTGATGAAAAGACCCGTCGTTGCCAACCTCCCCTTCGGGGCGGTTAGCCCCTCCGGGTCGGTTTGACGTGCTCACAACGCCCCGGTTTCCCGCGGCAACGTCAGCCAAGGCCGACACGTAAGCGGAGCCCTTGTAGCCCCCTCCCGGGGGGCGGTCAAGCGCCGCGTGTTGAGCACGTGCTAAGCGGAAAGGACCAAGAAAATGCGCGCCGCGGCACGCGGTTTCAGGGGGTCTCGGAACTTTTTTCCAGCTGCCCGGCGGCCCACGCGGCGGCCCACGCGGCGGCGCGCGCGAGCACCTCGGCGTGACAGGGCCGTTTCGGATGGCACCAGCAGGCGAGCGGCTTCCCGGCGAGCGCCGCGAGGTCTTCGAGAGGCATCTCGCCGGACCGGATGCACACCCAGAGATGTCGGCGGTAGCGGTCGACGACCTCGACGCGGTTTCCGAACCTTCGCCCCACGGGGAAGGGATTGCCGTACTTCGTGGCGCGGTCGACGCGCACGATGCCGCGGGCCAGGAGCGCGTCCGGGGAGATGTCGCCGGGGATGTGGCGGAGGTTGAGGATCTTCGCGCCGCCGGCATGGATGTGGAACAGCGCTTCGCACTCGTGGCGGCGCTGGCGCCCGCGGCGGGCGGCAGTGGACATGATCGGTCTCCGGCTGTCGATTTCCGACAACGCGGGTGCGCGCCGGGAGCGGCCGGTCAAGGCCGCCGCCACGGGGGAGCGACGGGCCGCGAACCGGCGGATGGAGGGGGGCGGCGCCCGCAGGGCCGCCTTGACGGGCCGCGGGCGCGGGCCAGGCTGGAAGGGAATCGACGCCGGCGGCGTCGCCGGGTCAGCCGGCCTTGCGCAGCTCCTCGCGGACCACGCGGCGCAGCGTGTCCTCGAGCTTGTCGGCGGCGAGATGATCGCGCAGCGCCTGGTTGATGGCGGTCTGGTAGCCGCGGCCGGTGTCGGCGGCGCGGGCGCGGAACGCGGCGAGGACGTCGCGGTCGAGCATGATCGTGATGCGGGTCTTGCCGGGCTGTTTAAGGGCCGGGCCGCGGACGGCGTCGGCGAGGTCATATTCCTTGCGCATAGGCTTCCTTCTCTCTGCGGGTTGCGGGTCGCGCGGAAATCAGCCGGACGTCGTCGCCGCGATGGGCGTGGACGACGGCGACGATCCTGCCGAGCGCGTCGGCGCCGACGGTGACGAACCGTGCCTCGCCCTCGGCGTCCGGATCCTCGCCGGTGAGGCCCGCGGGGTCGTACAGGGCGAGTTCGGCGTCCTCGAAGGTGACGCCGTGGCGGGCGAGGTTGGCGCGCGCCTTGGCGGGGTCCCAGTTGGTTTCCACGGACGGATTATATGTATTGAAGTATGTATGTCGTCAACAGCGGACGCGGCGGCGCTCAGGGGATCCGGGTCGGGGCGACGGGCCGCCGGGGTTGCCGCTTGAGTCGCCACAGCACCACGGACCAGCGCGAGGGATCGGCCCGGAGAACCCGGTGCTGGTGCTTGCAGTCGAAGTCGAGAACCTCGCCGCCAGAGAGTTCCAGCGAGAGCGGATCGAGCGGTCGGCCGTTCGCGGAATCCCGCGCCCGGTCCAGCTCGAACGAGCAGGGACCGAGGTTGACGAGCACGGCGCGGGCGTGCGCGTAGGACGCGTCGCGGTGCCAGGCGATGCCCGTGCTGCCATGCACCGCCAACCCGACCTGCGGTTCGGTGTCCGGGTCGATGCGGCGCCAGACCGCAACGAGCCAGGGCCAGAGGCGGTGGGAGGCGAGCCCCGGCCGCCAGGGCTGGGTGGGACCGAGCGGCGCCTCGATCTCGAGCCAGGCGCGCTGGCGGCCCCTGGCGTAGTTCGAGACGTCCGGCGCGAGATGCGGCGCGACGTGGCGGTCGAGATGGTCGACGACGGTGCGGACGGTGTCCGGGTCGATGCGCAGGGCGCGGCGGATGCAGGACATGGCGTGTTCTCCTCCCGAGGATGGCGGTGTTCGCCGCCGGGAAGGACGGCCCCGTCCCGGCAGCGCGCCAGGCCGCCGTTAGGCGCCGGCCGCAAGGCCGGTTGCCTTGCGCGACGCCGGGCGGGCCGTCACGGT
>JAPOYV010000028.1 GCA_026706385.1 Gammaproteobacteria bacterium | reverse complement strand
GCGGCAAGATCAAGCGCGCCGGATGGGACGACGACTTCCTCCTCGACATGGTGCGAGCCGCCCAGCAGGTCAAGTGATTTCAAATGCGATTGCCCTGCGAGGAACCCGAGTTCTTTTACGCGCCATTGGAATTGTGCGAGAGTTAAGTGAACTAGCCGCGTCCGGGGGAAGGCGTGGAGCAGGCCGGCGAGAGTCGTATCGGGCAGCCTAGGGACCGAGTTTGGCGGGCGCTGAACGATCCCGAGGTGCTCGCCCGCTGCCTTGACGGCTGCAAGTCCATGACCGCTGTGGGCGACGGCGAATACGAAGCCGAGGTCGGCGCCAAGGTGGGACCGGTCAAGGCGACCTTCAAAGCTGCCGTCGCGGTTCGCGATGCGATCGAACCCGAAAGCTATCGCCTCGAAGTCGAGGTCAAGGGAGGCGCCGCCGGTTTCGCCAAGGGCAGCGCCTTGGTCAACCTCGAGGAGGTTGCCGGCGATGACGGCGACGAGACCCTGCTCACCTACCAGATCAACGGCAATATCGGCGGCAAACTCGCCCAGATCGGCTCCCGGTTGGTGGATGCGGCGGCCCGCAAGATGGCGGCGCGGTTTTTCGAACGCATCAAGGTGGACTTTGACACGGCGTAATGGTTGTAATCGGCATCACTCCTTGATGCATTCATTCGGAGGGACAGGACAGTGGAGATAACACTCACGGTGAACGGCGCGGCCAAAACCGTCGACGTACCTGACAACGCCTTGCTGGTGGACGTGCTGCGCGAGTCGCTCGGGCTCACCGGTACCCACGTCGGCTGCGACACCAGTCAATGCGGCGCCTGCGTCGTGCACATGAACGGCGACGCGGTCAAATCCTGCACGGTGCTGGCCGGACAGGCCGACGGTGCCGATGTCACGACCATCGAGGGCATCGGCAACCCGGACGAACTGCATCCGATGCAGGAGGCGTTCCGCGACAACCACGCCCTGCAGTGCGGCTTCTGCACGCCGGGCATGATCATGAGCGCCATCGACCTCTTGCAGAAGGGCGGCGGCTCACTGGACGAGGCGGCAGTTAGGGACGGGCTCGAGGGCAACCTGTGCCGCTGCACCGGCTACCACAACATCGTCAAGGCGGTACTCGCCGCGCAGTCGAACAGGTAGAGGGAGGAAACCATGGCATCAGAAACAGGCATCGGCGCCTCCGTCAAGCGCAAGGAGGACGCCCGCTTCATCACAGGGGCCGGGAACTACACGGACGACATCAACGCGGCGGGCCAGACCTACGCGGTCTTCGTTCGCTCGCCCTACGCCCGCGCCAGGATCAACGGCGTCGACACCGAGGCCGCGGCGGCGACCGACGGTGTGGTCGCGGTTTTCACGGGGGCCGATCTAGCGGCTGACGAGATCGGCGACCTGCCCTGCGGCTGGCTGGTGAAATCGAAGGACGGCTCGGACATGGTCGCGCCGCCGCACCCGCCGATCGCGACGCAAGCCGTCAACTACGTCGGCGAACCGTACGCCGTGGTCATCGGCGAGACCCTCGAAGCCGCCAAGAACGGCGCGGAAGCGGTGGATGCGGATCTCGAGGAACTTCCCGCGGTCGTGGACCTGGCCACCGCGGCATCGGCGGATCAGATCCATGAATCGGTTCCGAACAACCAGGCCTACGACTGGGAACTCGGCGACAAGGCAGCCACCGATGCGGCCTTCGACAGCGCCCATCACGTGGCCACGGTGGACATCGTCAACAACCGCCTGATCCCCAACGCCATCGAGCCGCGCGCGGCGCTCGGCGAGTACGACGCGGCGGCGGGCACCTACACGCTGCACACCACGTCGCAGAACCCGCACCTGGAGCGACTCGTGCTGGCGGCGTTCGTCAACGTCGCGCCGGAAGCGCGCCTTCGGGTGATTTCCCCGGACGTCGGCGGCGGCTTCGGTTCCAAGATCTTCGTCTACGCGGAGGAAACCGCCGTCATCTGGGCCGCGGGCAAAGTACGCCGACCGGTGAAATGGCGGGCAGAGAGATCGGAATCGTTCCTGGCGGACTGCCATGGACGCGACCACGTCACGACCGCGCAACTCGCGTTGGCGGCGGACGGGAATTTCCTCGGGCTTCGCGTCAAGACGAAGGCGAACATGGGCGCCTATCTCTCGACCTTCGCCTCGTCCGTGCCGACGTACCTGTACGGCACGCTGATGGCGGGGCAGTACACGACGCCGGCGATCTACGTCGAAGTGCAGTCGCTCTACACCAACACCGTCCCGGTCGACGCCTACCGCGGGGCCGGTCGACCGGAGGCGACCTACGTGGTGGAGCGCTGCGTGGAGACGGCGGCCCGGGAAATGGGCATCGACCCGGCGGAGATCCGGCGCCGGAACTTCATCCAGCCCGGCGACTTCCCGTACGACACGCCCGTGGCGCTCACCTACGACACCGGCGACTACGAGGCGAGTCTCGACAAGGCCCTCGAGCACATCGACTACGCCGGGTTCGGTGCCCGGCGTGCGGCCTCGGAATCGGCCGGC
Organism: Gammaproteobacteria bacterium; assembly: GCA_026706385.1. Lineage (GTDB taxonomy): Bacteria > Pseudomonadota > Gammaproteobacteria > Pseudomonadales > Azotimanducaceae > VXYL01. Next base: position 93 of record JAPOYV010000028.1, on the reverse strand, counting down.
AAGAAGCGCGGCATCGGCTTCTCCTGCTACATCGAGGCCTGCGGACTCGCGCCTTCCCAGGTGGCGATTTCCCTCGGTGCCGGCGTCGGGCTG
>JAPOYV010000013.1 GCA_026706385.1 Gammaproteobacteria bacterium | reverse complement strand
GTCATTCTGGCCCTCCGAGGCCGTCGGAATGAAGCGGGGCGGACCATTCCATTAAGGGGTGGACAACCCCAGGTCGACCTAGGCGCGTGGAAACGCGGGGTCAATGGTTATGCCTGCCCAGCGGGCCCGGCATCGCCCGACTCGTCCAGTCGTACGCGCTACCTGCTCGTCGCCGACCCAGCCGAGTACCCGGGCGGCCGCCCGCGTTCCCAGACATGTTCTCGCGCCACCTCCTCGTTGAGGTCGGCGCCCCATCCGGGCCGGTCCGGGATCTCCACGCGCCCGTTGTCGAATACGAGGCGTTCCGTGACGAGGTCGTCCTTCCAAGGGACGTCGTCGATGTCGATTTCGCAGATGCGGACGTTGGGAATGACCGCGCACAGGTGCAGCGAGTGCAGCGTCGACAGGTGGCTGTAGTAGTTGTGGGGCGCGCAGTTGATCTCGAAGGTCTCGGCCATCTCGGCGACGCGCTTGGAGTTCGCGAAGCCGTTCCAGGGCACGTCGACCATGCACACGTCCATGGACCGGGCCTCGAAGTAGCGGCGGTAGTCGCGGGCGGTGAAGAGGTTCTCGCCGGAGCAGATCGTGACGCTGGTCGAATCGCGGACCTCGCGCAGTCCGTTCGGCTCGTACATGTCCACTTCGACCCACATCATGCGCATGTCTTCGAGGGCGCGGCAGATGCGCTTGGCGGCCTCGACGCGGAAGTTGAAGTTGAGATCGAGGGCGATGTCGACGTGCGGGCCCACGGCGTCGCGGAAAGTGCCGATCAAGGTGCGGATGTGGTCGAGCATGGCGTTGTCGACGGTGCCGTCGGTCGTTCCTTCGCCGCCGCCGAAGCCGCCCCGGTAGGTTCGCGCGACCTCGCCCGGGTAGACGATGTTGGTCTTCAGCGCCGTGAAACCGCGCTCGACGACCTCGTGCCCGAGGTCGGTGATGTCCTGCCAGGTCTTGAGCGGCGGCACCCCGATGATTTCGTGGTTGCCTGCGCGCGAGGAGCCGCAATGCGACCAGTACACCCGCTGTCGCGTGCGCATGGGCCCACCGAAGAGTTCGTAGACCGGCACGCCCAAGGCCTTCGCCTTGATGTCCCACAGCGCCAGCTCGATGCCGGCAATCGCCTTCGCCGCGATGCCGCCCGGGCTTTGCCGCGCCATCCGGTACATTTCCCAATAGCGCGCTTCCACGGGACGGGGATCCTTGCCCTTGAGGATGGTCTCGAACTCCTGGGCGGTGCCGACCACGCTGTAGGGCATGCGACCGTCCGAACATTCGCCGTAGCCCGTGATCCCGGTATCGGTGCGCACGGCCACGAACTGCCACGGCCGCCAACCGGCATCCACCACGAAGGTGTCAATTGCAGTGATTTCCATGATTCTCCCCAAGACCCGGCCAGCGCAGAGCGCCCAAGCATACGCTTGATTCACGCGGCCACTCCCGACAGAGTGACGTGCATGCCCATGGCAACGCACTGACAACCCTTGCAGATCGAAACTAGGCCGAACCAAGAGGCCGACCTGCCGCGTGACATACCGTCCTTCTTGCGCAATGCGTTGGCGGCGCGCGGGGTCCGCACTGCGGCGGATCTGGACCTGACGTTGTCGGACCTGCACCCCCCCGCGGCGCTGCCCGGAATCGACGCTGCGGCCGAACGCCTCGCTGCAGCGGTCGTCGATGGTGAACGAATCCTGATCGCCGGCGACTTCGACGCCGACGGTGCGACGGCGTCGGCACTGTGCGTCTCGGTGCTGCGCGCCTTCGGTGCACGCGCGGACCGCGTTGACTTCCTCGTTCCCAACCGCTTCGAGTTCGGCTACGGCCTGACGCCCGAGTTCGTCGAAGTGGCGCTCAAGAGCAAGCCCAATGTCATCGTGACCGTGGACAACGGCACCGCCAGCGTCGACGGCGTGGCCCTCGCCCAGTCGCGGGGGGTGGACGTCGTCGTCACCGATCATCACCTGCCGGGCGATACGCTGCCGGCGGCGTGTGCCCTGGTGAACCCCAATCTCGCCGGCTCGACCTTCCCCAGCCCGAACCTGGCCGGTGTCGGCGTCGCCTACTACGTACTTGGCGCCGTGCGCAGCCAACTCCGAAGCGCCGGCCATTTCGAGCGCTCGGGTGTCCCCGAACCGCGGCTGGCGGATTGGCTGGACCTGGTGGCGCTGGGGACGGTGGCCGATGTCGTGCCGCTCGATCGCAACAACCGGATCCTCGTCTACCAAGGTCTGCGACGTATCCGCGCCGGCAAGACGAGACCGGGGATTGCCGCGCTGATCGACGCCGCGCGCCGTGCGCGGTCTAGGCTGAGCGCCAGCGACCTCGGGTTTGCCATCGCCCCCAGGCTTAATGCGGCAGGCCGCCTGCGCGACATCGCGATCGGCATCCGCTGCCTGCTTGCCGAGGACGCTGCCGAAGCGCGCCGCCACGCCTGGACGTTGACCGAGCTCAACGACGAGCGCCGCGAAATCGAGGTGGCCATGAACGAAGACGCGCAGCTTGCCGTCGAAACCGGCGATGCTGGAGAGGGCGTCTCGATCTGCGTCTACGAGCCGGGTTGGCACCAGGGCGTCGTCGGCATCGTTGCGGGACGGCTGCGCGAGCGCTACCACAAGCCGGCGATCGCGTTCGCCGATGCCGGACCGAACGCTCCCTTGGTGTTGAAGGGGTCGGCACGCTCGATTCCCGGCCTGCACATCCGCGACGCCCTGGCCGACTGCGCGGCGCGCTATCCCGAACTGATCGACGGCTTCGGTGGCCATGCGATGGCGGCGGGCTTGAGTATTCGACGCGCGGCGCTGCCCCGATTTCGAGATGCGTTCAACGACGCGGTGGCGCAGCGGGTGACGCCGCGTGATCTCGCCGGCATCGTGGTTGTCGATGGCGACCTGGGCGCTGGTGACCTAGTCCTCGACAATGCCCAGTTGATCGCCGCCCACGGCCCGTGGGGAAAGGACTTCGAGGAGCCACGGTTCCACGGCGAGTTCGAAGTGGTCGCGCAGCGCGTGGTCGGAGAGCGGCACCTCAAGCTGGTTCTGAAGCGGGACCAACGCGTCGCCGATGCCATTGCGTTCAATCGCGAGCCCGTCGCGGCGAAACAGGTGCGCGCGGTCTACCGACTGGCGGTGAACGACTACGGCGACGCCGACACGCTGCAACTGGAAATCGACGACTTGGAGGAGGCGTGAGATGAGCACTCGGCGCGGATTGGTCGCGCTTGCGCTGTTCGCTTGGACTTCCGGGGGCGTGCAAGCGTCGCCGGCGGACATCGAGGAGATCGTGGTGGTCGCCAAGACCGGCAGCCGCATCGCCCGCCAGGCGGATTTCGCCTCGCCCTTGGCAGAGTACGATGACGAGACCCTGGATCGCTACGCCGCCAAGGACATCCGGGACCTCGTCGGCCTGCTGCCCACGGACAACGGGGCCGAGAACAACTCCGACAACCTGACGCAGAACTTCACCGTCGGCACGGCGAACGTCAATCTGCGCGGGCTGGGCGTGGCGTCCACCCTGGTGCTGCTGAACGGCAAGCGCCAGGTGCCGTCCGCCGTTCAGACCGACGACGGGTCGAGCTTCGTGGATCTCGCGGCGCTGGTGCCGATGCTGGCCGTCGAGCGGGTCGAGATCCTCAAGGACGGCGCGTCGGCGGTGTACGGTTCCGACGCGGTGGCGGGCGTCGTCAACTTCATCACCCGGCGCGACCTCGACGGTTTCGACATGCGCGGCGAATACCGCACGCGCGTGGGCAACGGCAGCCAGGACGACTTCAATCTCGACGCGGCCTTCGGGGGGCCTGTGGGCGATGCGGGCACGGTCCTGTTGGCGGCCAGCTACCTCGACCGCAGCAGCCTTCTGCTCGGCGAGGTCGACTGGCGGCGACCTTCGACCAGCGGATTCGGCAACCCGGGGAGTTTCTCGCTGCCCTCGACGGGGGCGACCGTCGCCGATTCGGGGTGCACGGCAAACGGCGGCTTGCTGCAGAACCTCGCCGACGGCAACACGATCTGCCGTTTCGACTACGGGCCGCAGATCACGGTCGTGCCCGTGGAAGAGCGGTTGCAGGGCTATGCCAGACTCGACTGGGAGTGGGCGGACCGCGCGCAACTCTGGGCGGATCTCGGCTTCGCGCGCAACGATATCAGCCGCGAGGTGTCGCCGAGCTTCCCCGTGCTCAACACCCCAATAGTGCCGGCCCGGCACCCAGGCAACGTGTTCGGCGAAGACGTCCTCTTCCAGGGCCGTCCGTACGGCGTCGGCCACCCGCCGGAGGTCAACTACTACCAGCACCACACCGTTCGCACGGCGTTCGGGGCCGACGGGGATTGGTCGGAAAGAGTCGGCTGGAGCCTCTCTTACGTCCACGCGGCGAACGATGCGGTGCTGAACCCACGCGACATCGTGGCCGCCAACTTCCAGGCGGCGCTGCTCGGCTTCGGGGGCACCGATTGCGACACCAGCCCGACGGCCGCGACGCGGGCCGTCCCCGGTGTCGGACCGTGCCGGTACTTCAACCCGTTCAGTTCCGCGTTTGCCGCCCGGCCCGGCGATGCGACCTACAACGACCCCGCCCTACGCCAGTTCATCGTGGGCGACTACGTCGGCGATGCCGAGTCGACGCTCGGCGTAATCGACGCCAACGTCACCGGGTTCTTCGGTGGCCTCGGCGGCGGACCCGCGGGGTTCGCCGTTGGCGTCCAGAGGCGTGACCAAACTCTCTCCTACGTCTACGACACGGTCACGCGCCACGATGGCTTCGCGTTCCTCATCGGCAATCCGAACTTCGCCGGCGACACCGACGTGGTCGCGACCTACGGCGAGGTGTTCCTGCCGTTCTCACCTTGGTTCGAGGCGACCGGCGCGCTGCGTTACGCCGACTACGGCGACGGTATAGGCGACTCCCTGGATCCCAAGCTGACGCTGCTCGCCGCGACGTCGCCGACGCTGTCGCTGCGCGCGTCGGTGGGGACGTCCTTCCGTGCGCCGTCGACGTTCCAGACCCAGGGGGTGCAGACCAACTTCGTCAACATCACCGACCACGACGGTTCGACGACCTTCGCCGGACGCCGCACCTTGGGCGACGCGAACCTGAAGCCCGAGACGTCGCGCGCCATCAACCTCGGTGCCACCTGGCAGCCGCTCACCGATGTCGAGTTGTCCATCGACTACTTCGACTACGCCTTCGAGGACGTGCTGCGCAAGGACAATGCCCAGGCCATCGTCAACGCCAATCCCTTCGACCCCCGCGTCGAGCGCACCTCGGCCGGCACGATCTCCATCGTCAACGTGGCGTTCATCAACGCCGACGCCATCGACGTGCGCGGCGTGGACATCGCGGCGCGCGGTCGCCTCGACTCAAGCCTGGGCACGCTGCGCGCGTTCTTCGACGGCACCGTGCTGCTGGCCTACGACGTCACCAACGCTGGCGTGGTCAGCGACGGCTTGGGCCGCCTCAATCGCGCGAACGTCGGCGCACCGACCCAGGCGTTCAAGGCCGTGGCGGGCGTCGGCTTCTCCCGGGGACGAACCGACGCCAACATCCTGCTCCGCCACATCGGCGGCTACGAGGACGACCGAGGGCTGGCGATCGACGCATTCACCACGGTTGATGCGAACATCGGCGTGAACCTCTTGGGGGACGATCGAACGCGCCTTGCGCTAGGTGTCGTTAACGTTGCCGGCACCGCGCCGCCGTACGTGAACATCGCCGGTAGCTACGATCCGCGGTCGGCCGATCCCCGCGGTCGCCGGGTGTTCATTCGATTCGAGACGGGGTTTCGACGCATTTGAACCGGCGGTGCGCGGGCGTCCTCGCCCGCATCGGATGATCCAGGCGTGCAGGTTCGGATCGGCGGCTGGTGGCGGGGAACCCGGGCGACGTGAGGCCGGTGGGCGAGGTTTCTCGGAACTGCGGATCGACTACGGTCATACCGGGTGTATTTCAGGATGCAGGGCAGGACGGTCTTTGTACTGCTGGCGGGCGGCGACAAGCGCAAGCCGAACGACGACATCGAGACGGCTCTGCGGCTGGCGAGGAACCTCTAGGAGACACGGCATGACCAAGATCACCGCCGCGCCTTACGGACGTCGCTGAGCACCTCCGCACGCGCGAGGAAATGGCGGCCTAACTGGAGGCGTCCATCGAGGAGTCGGGTGACGCCGGACGGAGCCCGGTGGCGCATCGCTGATCCGGAGGAAGAAGCACGAGCGGACGCACCGGCGCAAACTCAAAAGCCCGTTATCCCTGATTCGCGCTTAGTGCCTCATCGGCCCGGACGGTGCTGGTACGCTTCCAGCGTGGACGTGGGCCAAGGGCGTCGGTCGGGTGATGAGCAAGAGCGCTGTCGTAGAGGGGCTCAAGGAATTCGGTGAAACCCGAGAAGGTTCCGACTGGAGCGTGCTGGACTGCGAGACGGAACGACTCGTCCGAACGAATCCCTTCGCCTTTCTCGTTGCTGTGGCTTTTGATCGGGGCATGCCTTGGCAGAAGGCATGGCGGATTCCGGTAGAGATCGATCACGCCGGCTATCTGGATTCGGCGAAGTTGGCGTCGATGAGCGAACTGGACCTGACCAAGTTGATCGACGGCTTGGCGGTCCGTCCGAGATACGGCGCGAGGCAAGGCGCAAGAACCCTGTCGGATGCGGCACGCCTGGTTTGCGAGCGATTCGGCGGGGACGCCGGTGCGATCTGGTCAAGTGCGTCCCCCGCGGAGGTGGAGAAGACGCTGCGGGAGATTCATGGGCTTGGACCGGGAATTGCCTCGATGGCGACAAGAATCCTCCGCGACGACTTCGGCTGTTTCAGGGGACAGGAGCGGCAGATAGACGTTAAGCCGGATGTTCACCTAGTACGGGTGTTCCATCGCGCCGGACTCATCGAAGGCGATTCGGAGAACGAAGCAATCCGGGCGGCGCGGAGGCTGAGTCCAGAGTTCCCGGGCCAACTGGACTGGCCAGCATGGCGGATCGGCCAGCAATGGTGCCACGCGACACAGCCGGACTGCCTTGCTTGCCCATTGACTCACGTCTGCGCCAAGCGGACCTGAGCTTGCCAAATCCGGGAATGGATGTCGTCCGATCTCACGGCTCGAGCAACTCGTCGGTCGAGCGCGTGGGCGCGCCGGAGGACGCTCGGCATGACTGACGGATCAACTCTTGCCGATCGGATTCGACGGTACGCGATCGAGCGTTACGTTAGGCCCGCTCGGCTTGCGGAACGGCGAACGGTGACCATTCGAGCTGGCGACCTGCACCGGAAACTGGGTCTGACCGGTCGCGCCCCCGCCGTGTGCAGCGCATTGGGCTCCAAAATCTTCGCGCGGTTGGCGGGCGTGGTCCTCATCGACCGCGTTGGACCAAGGCAAAGCACGACGACGCAGTTTCGCTACAGTCTGGAACCGGATGCCGACGACATGGTCGCCTATCCCGTCCGCGCGGCCGCAGAGCCGCCGGACGCGGTGAAGTCGGCGGGCATAGACGTTTCCCCGCACTCCTCGGCTGGCGTCGTTGGCTGGGATGCCGCTGGCAACCGGCGGCTATTCCTCGTGTCGCGCGTGAAGACCAAACGGTCGCGCCCGGGCAAGGCGAAGGAGATCTACGTTTCGGACTGGTTCCGTAAGGCGCGCGCTTTAGTGGAACGCGAAGGCTGCGCGTGGCGCATCCTCTCCGCCAAGTACGGGCTCGTTCATCCGGACGACGTTATTGAGCCTTACGAAAAGACCTTGGTCGCCATGCGGGCGGCAGAGCGGCGCAATTGGGCAGGCACCGTGCTCGAGGCGCTTGAGCCCTGCCTCGCGGAGGCGGACAGGGTGGTCTTCCTCGCTGGCGAGCGCTACCGCGAGCTTTTGGAGCCGTCGTTGAGGAGCCGGGGGATCGTGGTTGACGTACCGATGAGGGGGCTCAGCCAGGGACGTCAAGGCTTGGCTCGGTGCGCGCTTGCGTGACTAGAGTCGCTGACACCATCCGGCTTTACCGACTGCTTGGGCGGCTCGAAGCCAAAGTCGGCGGGATGCGGCGCCTGCAGGAATGCACGGGGCGCATGGCTTGGCCCAGGCGCGGCCTGTACTTCTTCTTCGAGGCGGGCGAAATGCGTTCGGGGTCCGGTGAGGGACGCCGTGTTGTCCGCATAGGCACTCATGGGCTGACCGAGGGAAGCCGGAGCACACTGTGGGGAAGGCTGTCGCAGCATCGCGGTACGGAAGGCGGAGGCGGCAACCATCGCGGATCGATCTTTCGTCTGCTGGTCGGTGTGGCGCTTGCTCGCCAGGGTGTCATGGCGCTGCCTCCATCCTGGGGCGTCGGAGCCGGCACCGGCACCGCGGCCAGACGGCTCAACGTCGACCGCGCCGAGGTAAAGGCGGCCGAGGCGGAACTGGAGTTGCGCGTCAGCCGATACGTGGGCGAAATGCCGCTGCTGTGGTTGGACGTTGGCGACCGGCCTAGCCCATCTAGCGAACGTGGCTTGATTGAAAGCAACGCGATCGCCCTGCTGAGCAGCTCGCGCGGAGAAGCGCCGGACCCGGCGTCGACCGCGTGGCTCGGGCGTTTTAGCGACCGGGAACGCGTGCGCGGCTCGGGCCTGTGGAACAACCGGCATGTGGACGAGCCCTACTGTCCCTCTTTCCTCGACGTCGTAGAGAGGCGAGTAGAGGACGTTCCCGCAGCCTAGCAGTTGCCGCCAAACCCTTGGCACATGATGCCGAGTCTGACGTACTCCCAGGCTGGGAGAGGTCGGGTCCGGACCGTTGTTCGTAGCCGCCTGTTCGCTCACCAAGGAGGTGGGCAACGGAAGCGGCAACCGTTTGACGGGCGTCGACAGGCTCCATGTCGATGGAAAGGACCTCTGCCAAGACCCGGCGGAACGACCCGGACCGCAGGAGGACCGGCCCGCAGATGATTGATGCCTGGAGAGCTTACAGCTTGTGGGGTGTCCGGTCACCGCGCGGGCGGTCGCCCCAAGTCTCAGCGGCGGCGTCATGGGCATAATGCGTCGTCATGCAGCCTCACTTCCCACACGACTACGAACCCGGCGTTGCGGGCGAAATGCCACCCGTGTTCTCCCCGACCGATTCAGAGACGGGTAGCTGGTTCCTCGACGGCTTGGTGGGCGCGCCAAACAGCGTCGGGGAGATCGCGCCAGCCGGATACGAAGCTTATGTCCACCTCCCTCATCCTCACTGGGCCGAGGTCTCGTCGGGCACGGCAGGGTCGTTCTACGACCCCCCTGACTCCCAAGCCGGATCTGGATACTGGTTGAAGCCGATCCGCAGATCCGAGGTCGCTCGGCATGGCGATGGCCTGGGCGACGGGCCGCACCTCGATCCACCGATGGATTCAGCGATGGGAGCGCTGGCGCTGATTCGCCCTTTGATCGGCGTGCTGCGCAGGCATACGCCGGAGGATATGACATGCCTCTGCGGTTTCTGGAAGGTCCAGCTCCCGACCTTTGGCGGCATCGTCATGTACCGGGCTGAGCCTGCAGCAGGTTCAAGCGGACCGCGGAGCTTAGTTAGGTACGTCAAGTCGATGGTGCTTGCCTTTCAGGCCCGCAACCGGGTCCGGCGTATGCGACGCGACATGATCGCGGCTGCCACAGCACATGGATCACCGGGTCAAGTCCTCCTCTACCGCGGGAGCCTCGATGGGATCGAGGCCTGGCTGTCGGATTTCGGCGCGCTCAAGGCCCACTATCACCCGTCGGTGTTCTGGCCCGAAGATCGTCGTTGGTGCGTCGCCATGCCGCAGAACAAGCCCCTGTCGATCGTGGCCGGCACGCGCGGGCTCGTCGACGATGTTCTCGCGCTCACCGACATCGATGCCTTCGAAGTGAAACGATCCGACGACGTCTGGCACATTTGATCACCAGGCGTCCGGGTTCGAGGGCCGGGGTGCCCCGGCGCTTTGCCGATCCGGGTCGCAGGGTTAGAATCGCGTGCTACGGCGTCTCGCCGCGTTCTCCCCGATTGCCATGGCCGAAATCACCTCGATCCGCGACTCGTTGAAAGCCCTGTCCGGGCGCGCGAATGCGCTACGGGGGTACCTTTGACTACGACGCCAAGAGGGAACGCTTGGAAGAGGTCGAGCGCGAGCTAGCCGAGCCGGCCCTGTGGGACGAGCCGGAGCGCGCGCAAGCGCTCGGCCGCGAACAGACCGCCTTGAACACGGTGGTGCAAGGGCTTGCCACCGTCGCGGCGAATCTGGAAGACCTGGCCGAACTCGCTGAACTGGCGGTCGCCGAGCGGGATCCGGAGGCGCTTGACGACATCGAATCGGAATTGAGCGCCGCGGACGCGATCGTTGCCGACCTCGAGTTCCGGCGCATGTTCAACGGCGAGCAGGACGACGCCAACGCGTTTCTCGAGGTTCAGGCCGGGTCCGGCGGGACGGAAGCCCAGGATTGGGCCGAAATGCTCCTGCGCATGTACCTGCGCTGGGGCGAGAAGCGCGGTTTCTCAGCCGAGTTGATCGAGGCGTCGGCCGGCGAGGTGGCCGGCATCAAGAGCGCCACGGTGCAGTTCGGCGGCGAGTACGCCTACGGCTGGCTGCGCACGGAGACCGGTGTCCACCGGCTCGTGCGCAAGTCGCCGTTCGATTCGGGCAACCGGCGCCACACGTCGTTCGCATCGGTGTTCGTCTCCGCGGAGATCGACGACAGCATCGTCATCGACATCGACCCGGGCGACGTGCGCACGGACACCTATCGCGCGAGCGGGGCCGGCGGCCAGCACGTCAACCGCACGGACTCCGCCGTTCGCCTGACGCACCTGCCGACCGGTGTTGTGGTGCAATGCCAAAGCGAGCGGTCGCAGCACCAGAATCGCGACCGCGCCTACAAGCAGTTGCGGGCGAAGTTGCACGAACTTGAACTGGCCAAGCGGCGCGCGGAGCAGCAGGCGATCGAAGACGCCAAGGCCGACATCGGCTGGGGTAGCCAGATCCGGTCGTACGTCCTCGACCAGAGCCGGGTCAAGGACCTGCGCACCGAGGTGGAGCGGTTCGATCCCGGCAACGTTCTCGACGGCGATTTGGACGAATTCATGGAAGCGGGGCTAAAGGCGGGGTTATGAGCGAAGTCGACAACGAGTCCGACGTCGTCGGTCATCGCCGCCGCAAGCTCGCTGCGCTGCGCGACTTAGGGGGTGCGTATCCGAACGCCTTCCGCCGGGAGGACACGGCGGCGGATCTGCACGCTCGTCACGGCGATGCCGCGAAGGACGCCTTGGAAGCGGCGTCCGTTCGAGCGGTCGTCGCGGGCCGGGTCATGCTGCGCCGCGTCATGGGCAAGGCCAGCTTCCTGACGTTGGAGGATCCGAGCGGGCGCATCCAATGCTATCTGCGCCGTGACGAAGTCGGTGCCGAGACCTACCAGGAGTTCAAGGACCTATGGGACATCGGCGACATCATCGGTGTCGAAGGCACGCTGATGAAGACCAACAAGGGTGAGCTCACCGTGCAGGCGGGCGCTGTTCACCTGTTGGCCAAGTCGCTCAAGCCCTTGCCGGAGAAGTACCACGGCTTGGTCGACCAGGAGACGCGCTACCGCCAGCGCTACCTCGACCTCATGGTCAACGAGGAGTCCCGCGAGGTGTTCCGCGTGCGCGCACGGCTGATTGCCTTGATGCGCCGCTTCTTCGACGAGCGCGGCTATCTGGAAGTCGAAACGCCCATGATGCATCCCATTCCGGGGGGTGCCACGGCGCGGCCCTTCGTCACCCACCACAACACGCTGGGCGTGGACTTGTACTTGCGCGTCGCGCCCGAGTTGTATCTCAAGCGACTCGTGATCGGCGGCTTCGAACGCGTCTACGAAATCAACCGCTGCTTCCGCAACGAGGGCCTGTCGCCGCGCCACAACCCGGAATTCACGACCGTGGAGTTCTACCAGGCGTTCGCCGACTACCGGGACCTGATGGACCTCACCGAGGAGCTTTTGGGTTCGTTGCTCGATGAGATCGCAGGCGGTCGCGTTTTGCGGTTCGGCGACGACGAGCTGGACTTCCGGCAATTCGCCCGTCGGACCATGTCGGAAGCGGTGGGCGACGCCACGGGGAAGACGCCTTCTGAAGTCGCGGATCCCGAGGCGCTTGCCGCGCTCGCCCGAGGCCTGAACATCGCGGTAGAGCCCCATTGGCAATGGGGGCGGCTGCTGATGGAGGTGTTCGAAGCGCGCGTCGAGGAAAGCCTCGTGCAGCCGACCTTCATCACCCAATACCCGGCGGAAGTGTCGCCGCTGGCCCGTCGCAGCGCGGCGGATCCCCGTCTGACGGACCGATTCGAACTGTTCGTTGCAGGCCGGGAGGTCGCCAACGGGTTCAGCGAGTTGAACGACCCGGATGAGCAGGCGGAGCGCTTCCGTGCCCAGGCGGCGCTCAAGAACCGCGGCGACCTCGAGGCCATGCACTACGACCAGGACTTCGTGACCGCGCTCGAATACGGCATGCCGCCGACGGCGGGCGAGGGCATCGGCGTCGACCGCTTGGCGATGCTGCTCACCAACCGCACCACCATTCGCGACGTCGTGCTGTTCCCGCAGATGCGACCGGCGGGGTCCGAAGAAGCGACATGAGTGCAGCCGCCGATCGCGTCCGGCTCGAGGCGTCCTGGAAGGATGCCCTCGTGGACGAGTTCGAGGCGGCCTACATGAAAAAGCTGCGCGACTTCCTGGTGGCGGAACGGCAAGCTAGGCGGGTGATCTATCCCAAGGGCGATCGGATTTTCGCGGCCTTGGACGCGACGCCTCTCGACGCCGTCAAGGTCGTGATCATCGGCCAGGACCCCTACCACGGGCCGAACCAGGCGCATGGCTTGTGCTTCTCCGTGCTTCCAGGTGTCGCCGCGCCGCCGTCGCTGGTCAACATCTTCCAGGAGATCAACACGGACATGGTGGACGAAAACGTGCCCTTCGGCCGTCGTGACGGTGCGATTCCCGCTGGGCGCGCCTGCCTAGAGCCGTGGGCGCGCCAGGGCGTGCTGTTGCTGAACGCGGTGCTGACGGTGGCTGCGGGTCGGGCGGGTTCGCATCAGGGCCGCGGCTGGGAGACCTTCACGGACCGGATTGTCGAGACCATCAACCGGCAACGGGAGAACGTCGTCTTCATGCTCTGGGGCAGCTATGCGCAGAAGAAGGGCGCGGTCGTCGACGACCGCCGGCACCTTGTGCTCAGCGCACCGCACCCGTCGCCGCTGTCGGCGCATCGGGGCTTCTTCGGTTGCCGACACTTCTCCCGCGCCAACCAGTACCTTGTCGAGCACGGCATCCTGCCGATCAACTGGTTCGACGTGGCCTAGCCGTCGGCGCGGGCGGACCGTACGCGGTCCCACGCCGCCTTGATCTGTTGAGTCCGCTCCGTGGCAGCGCGCATCATCTCCTCGGGTAGCCCCGAGGCTGCCAGCTTGTCCGGGTGATGACGGCTCATGAGACGACGGTAGGCGCGCTTCACCTCGGCGTCGGTGGCGTCCGATGCAACGCCGAGTGTCGCATAGGCGTCCGCCAGGCTAGGTCCGGCCTCCGTGTCGGGCGGGGTGGCGGTGCCGCTCCCGACTAGGCGTTCGAGCTCGATGTACGCGTCGTCCGGGAATCCGAGCCGCGATGCAACGCGCTTGAGGACGCGGCGTTCCTCGGCATGCACGCCTCCGTCCGCCCACGCCGCTTGGACTTGAATCTCGAGGAATAGGCGGAGCAGATTGGTCGCCCGCCCGCATTCACGACGCAACTGGTCGAGGACCGCGTCGAGCGGGAAGCCCGGTGCCTTGCCTTCATTGAAGATGGCTCGCGCAGCGCGCCGCTGATCCTCATTGATGCCGAAGTGGTCCATCACCCGGTTGGCCAGGCCGATCTCGTCGGGACTCACTCGGCCATCCGCCTTGGCGACGTGACCCATGACGCCGAAGGTGGCCGTGAAGAACGCGACCTGCGTACGTTCGCGACCGGCATCGTCAGGCGCTTGGACTTCCACGCCGCGGAGCGCGAAGCCGACGGACTGTCCGAGAGCGGCGCCCAGCAGCGCGCCGATCGGCCCGCCGATCACGAACCCGAGCGTGCCGCCGAGAAGGGTTGCCCACCAACTCACGAACCTGTCCTCTTAAGGGGGTTTACGAGCACCCCAGACTAATCGAATCTCTTGCCCGCCTCGCCCCGTTTGCGCCAAACTGCGGGAGTCATGGAGAAACTCAAGCTATTCATCGACGGCGAGTTCGTCGACAGTCAGGCCGACGGGATCCCGGTTACCGATCCCGCCACCCAGGAAGTGCTCTGCGAGGTCCCGTTCGCGACGGGCGACGAGATGGACCGCGCTGTCCGGGGCGCGCAAGCCGCGTTCGAAGGCTGGCGCGAGACGCCGGTGCCGGAACGCGCGCGCGTCCTCTTCGCCTACCAGGGACTGCTCAAGCGGCACCAGGAGGATATCGCCCGGGGGTTGAGCCGGGAGACCGGCAAGATCTTCGAGGACGCGATGGGCGAGGTCTGGCGCGGCATCGAGGTGGTCGAACACGCCTGCAGCGTGGCCTCGCTCGGCATGGGCGAGACCGTCGAGAACGTCGCCCGCGGCATCGACACGTACAGCCTGGTGCAGCCGCTCGGCGTCTGCGGCGGCATCACGCCCTTCAACTTCCCGGCCATGGTCCCGCTGTGGATGTATCCGATCGCGGTCGCCTGCGGGAATGCCTTTATCCTGAAGCCGTCCGAGCAGGATCCGATGACGCCGAACCGGCTGATGGAACTCCTCAGCGAAGCCGGTGCCCCGGACGGCCTGGTGCAGGTGGTGCACGGCGGCAAGGACCAAGTGGATGCCATGCTCGAGCATCCCGGCATCCGTGCGGTCAGCTTTGTCGGCTCCGTTGCCGTCGCCCGCTACGTCTACCACAAGGCGGCGGCCAACGATAAGCGCGTCCAGGCGCTCGCCGGGGCGAAGAACCACCTGGTGATCCTGCCGGATGCGGACAAGGACCAAGCGATCGCGAGCCTTGTCGGTGCCGTATGTGGCGCGGCCGGGCAGCGGTGCATGGCGATCAGCGCCGCGGTACTGGTCGGCGAGGCCGCGGAATGGCTGCCCGACATCAAGGCCGCCATGGCGGCGGTTCGGCCGGGGCCATGGAACGACGGCGAGGCGGGCTACGGGGCGCAGATCAGCCGCGCATCCCGGGACCGGATCTTAAGTTACATCGAGAAGGGCAAAGCCGAAGGGGCCCGTTGCGTGCTCGATGGCAGCGATTGCGCGGTGGCGGGCTATCCGGACGGCAACTGGGTCGGACCGACGCTGTTCGCCGATGTCACGCCTGCCATGTCGATCTACACCGACGAGATCTTCGGCCCCGTGTTGGTGACGACACCGGTGGAAACCCTCGGCGACGCGATCGACCTCATCAACGCCAACCCATTCGGCAACGGCGTGTCGATCTTCACATCGAGCGGCGGTGCAGCGCGTCGTTTCCAGCACGAGGTGCAGGTCGGCCAGGTGGGCATCAACATCCCGATCCCCGTGCCGCTGCCGTTCTTCTCGTTCACCGGCTGGAAGAACTCGTTCTTCGGCGACCTGCATGCCTACGGCAAGCAGGCCGTGCGCTTCTACACGGAGACCAAGACGGTCACGGCGCGCTGGTTCGATGAGGAGGGGGAGCGGGCCAGCGCCAATATGACGATCAATCTGCGCTGAGGAGTGACACCCCGGACGCGGTGGCTGGAGACGCTCCGCTTCGGGTGCAGGCCAACGCGACGCCCGCGCCCACGGCCGTGACCGTGCCGACCTTGGCACCGTCATGCAACACGTCGTCACCTGCTGCGGGTGGCGGACCCCCGAAGCGGTAGCGCCGCAACTTGCGCTTCACCTCGCCCCTGTGCTGGGCCCGCGCGACGACTTCTTGGCCGAGATAGCACCCTTTCGAGAAACTCACCGCGCCGACGTCGGTCAGCCCGATCATCTGCGGCAGGAAGGTCTGCGACACCGGCTTTGCGACCACGACGAACCCGGCTTCGACGCAGGCGTTGGCGAAATCGTCGTGGCCTTCGTCCGCGCCTGTGTGCAGCCAGTATCCGGTTCCCGGCAAAGCGACCGCCTCCGGCCCCAGGGGTTCTTGCGCGAAGTGCAGCCCGTCCTCTGCGGGCGCAAGCTTGGACTTCGCGAACACGAGGTACTTGCCGAGCTCCCCGTGTATGTCGGCGACGACGCTCGCGTGCACGACGAGGCGCACGTGGTCCGCTTCGCCGAAGGCCCAGCCGCTGGCGACGGCCCGACCCTTGATGTTGCACAAGGCCATCGGCAGGCCTTGGTGCGGCTGCAGCGCATCGAGGTCGGCCGTCAGGTAGCCCTGCAGGAAGGTTGACGCGTCCGGTCCGATGAAGTCGAGGCCAGCGAAGTGCTTTACGGCTGATGCCATGGCGCAAGTTTAGCCAAAGGCTGCACCCGTCGGCAGCTAGGCGGCATCATTGCGGCATGGAAGACCGCCGCGATCTTGAGCGCGTGCTGTGGCGTTCCCGACGCGGCATGCTCGAACTCGACATCCTGCTCGTGGATTTCGCCCGGTCGCGCTACCCGCACCTAGCCGATTCGCAGCGGTCGGCCTACCAGGACCTTCTCCATGTGGATGACTGGGTCTTGCTCGACTGGCTGCGTGGTCGCGTCGTCCCGGAACCGCGATTCGCCGAGATCGTGGCGACCATCGCGGCGTTCAACGCGGATTGCTGATGGACCCGCATCACGACGACACGGAGATGCTCTGGTCGCCGGGCTGGGAGTGGCTTACCGCGGTGGCCGCGATCCATGCGCTGGTGGCCGTGCCGTGGTTCCACTATCTCGGGTTCTGGCCGCTCTTGGTGATCGCGGTGTCGTTTCTCTACCACGTGCGCATTTTCGCTCGCGGCGAGGTGTGGCGTTTCGCCCTGGTGGAGGAGAGCGCCGTGCTCTTCCAACCCGACGGCAGGCCGGCCAAGCTCCGCGGGGGTCCGTGGATGACGTCGAACTGGGTTGTGGTACGCACCAGCCGCCGCACCTTGATGCTGCGTGCCGGTCGCTACGATGCGGATCGCTTTGCCAGGCTGCGGCGGGCGCTGCTCGGGCGCGCTGGGAACGGTTGAAGGACGTCGAGCGGATCGGCGGCGGGGAAGACGACGCTCGGTTGCGGATTGGGGAGCTTGCCGGGGTAGTCGAGCGTGTAGTGGAGGCCGCGACTTTCCTTGCGCATGGCGGCCGAGCGCACGATCAGCGCGGCGACGTGGACGAGGTTGCGCAACTCGATCAGATCGGCGCTGACCCGGTGCCGGGCGTAGTAGTCGTGGATTTCGCGCTTCAGCAGGTCGATGCGCCGCTCCGCACGTTCGAGGCGCTTGTTGGTGCGCACGATGCCGACGTAGTCCCACATGAAGCGGCGCAGTTCCGTCCAGTTGTGGCTGAGCACCACCTGCTCGTCCGAATCCGACACCTGGCTCTCGTCCCACTCGGGCGGCACAGGCCCGACCGGTCGCGGCGTGCTCGCCCGGGTCGACAGGATGTCCTTGGCTGCGGCCTGTGCGAACACGAGGCACTCGAGGAGCGAGTTGCTCGCCAGCCGATTGGCGCCGTGCAAGCCCGTGTAGGCGGTCTCGCCCACGGCGTAGAGGCCGGGGAGGTCCGTCCGGCTATTGAGGTCGACGATCACCCCGCCGCAGGTGTAGTGCGCGGCGGGGACCACCGGGATCGGCTCCCTGGTGATGTCGATGCCGAGCTCAAGACAGCGCCCGTGGATCGTCGGGAAGTGCTTGGTTGTGAAATCGGCACTCTTGTGGCTGATGTCCAGGTAGACGCAGTCGGCGCCGAGGCGCTTCATCTCGTGGTCGATGGCGCGCGCGACGATGTCGCGGGACGCCAGTTCGGCGCGCTCGTCGAAACGGTGGATGAAACGGCTGCCGTCCGGCAGCAGCAGGCGTCCGCCTTCGCCGCGAACCGCCTCGGAGATCAGGAACGAGCCCAAGCCCGGCTGCTGCGCCGACGCCGGATGGTAGAGGCAGGTGGGATGGAACTGGTTGAACTCCATGTTCGCCACCCGGCAGCCGGCCCGCCAGGCCATCGCGATGCCGTCGCCGGTGGCGCCGTCCGGATTGCTCGTGTAGAGATAGGCCTTGCTCGCGCCGCCCGTGGCCAGCACGACGAAATCCGCCTCGAAAACGTCGACCGCATCGGCCTCGACATCGTAGACGTAGGCGCCGAGCGTTCGATTGGTCCGCTCGCCAAGCTTGGCTGCGGTAACCAGGTCGATCACCACGCGGCCGCTCACGATGTCGATGTTCGGATGCGCCGAGGCGCGCTCTATCAGCGTGCGGGCGATGGCGGCGCCCGTGGCATCGGCCACGTGTAGCACGCGGCGGTGGCTGTGCCCGCCCTCGCGGGTGAGGTGGGGCGCGTTGCCGGCGCGGTCGAATTCAAGCCCGAGGCCGACCACGTGCTCGATCGCCTGCGGCGCGCGGGCCACCGTCATGCGCACCGCGGACTCGACGCACAGTCCGGCCCCCGCGGCCATGGTGTCCTCGACATGGGCCTCGAAGCTGTCGTCCGGCGCGGTGACCGCAGCGACACCGCCTTGTGCGCGGTTGGTCGAGCCGCCGCGCAAGGCGTCCTTGGACAGCACGGTCACCTTGGCGCGGTCGGCCAGATGCAACGCCGTCGCCAGTCCGGCGGCGCCGCTGCCAATGATCAGGACGTCGGCGCGGTATCGCTTGGCCACACTCGTCCCACGTGTCGATTTCGTGACAGCGGAGTATAGCCGCGCGTTTCGGGCAGCCTGCGTAGCGCGTCGGAAGCCCCGCTGCACTAGGCCGGTTAGGTGCCGAGGGAGTAGGCCGCGGCGAGGAGTTCGTACGAACGCAGCCGGTCTTCGAAGCTCGGCGTGATGGTCAGGACGATCACTTCGTCTGCTCCTGATTCGCGGACCAAATCGTCGATGCCGGCCTTGACCTCGTCGGGCGTGCCGACAATCTGCCGCGAGCGCTTGCTGCGCATCCCTTCGAGTTCCTCGTCTGTGAACGGATGGGCGCCGGCTTCCTCCAACGTCGGAGGCGGTCCGCGCTGGCCACGGTCGCGGCGGATCCGCTGCAGTTCGCGCAAGCGGCGGAACAGCTCCGCCTTCTCCGGGTCGTCGGCGACCACGGCGAAGACGCCGATGGAGGAATAGGGCGCGGCGAGATGCTCCGGTGCGAACAGGCGACGGTACTGCTGAAGGGCCTCGACGGCCGGTTGGGGCGCGATGAAATGCGCATGCGAGTAAGCGAGTCCGAAGCGCGCGGCGTAGGCGGCGCTGTCGAAGCTCGAGCCAAGCATCCACACCTCCGGGGCCGTTGCCGTCTTCGGCGTCGCCTTGAGATTGCGGAACGCCTCGGTCAGGGGCTCGCGGCCGTTCACGAAGGCGATCAGGTCCTTGACCTTGGCCGGGTAGTACTCGATGCCGAGCGGATTGCCGTAGGCCAGCGCCGCGGCCGTCAAGCCGTCACTGCCCGGTGCGCGGCCGACGCCCAAGTCGATGCGCCCGGGGTAGAGAACCTCGAGCAGACGGAAGTTCTCCGCGACCTTGAACGGCGAATAGTGGGACAGCATGACGCCGCCGGAGCCGATGCGCATGTGGTTCGTTTCCGCGGCGAGGCGAGTGATCAGGATCTCCGGCGACGAACTGGCCAAGGTGTCGGATGCGTGGTGCTCGGCAACCCAGTAACGGTGGTAGCCGAGTTCCTCGCATCGCTTCGCAAGCGCCGTCGTATGGGCAATGGCATCGGCCGCATCTTCGCCGCGGCCGATGGGCGACTGGTCAAGAACGCCGATGCGCAAGGTCAAGGTGGGGCTTCTCCTAGGTTCAATAATGCCTTTGAATCAATACGTTGCTGCTTCTTCGCCGGCCGTCTTGGCGGTTTCCTGCGTTGATGATGGGCGATTTCCCACACCGGGCGTGGGCGACTGCCCCATGCGGCCATGGCAAAAGGCTTACGCCAATTTAAGCCTTCTCTTACGCGTTGGCGAGCCGATGTCCTAACGACACCCGAGCATTCGACGGTGACACTGCCCCGTATGAGACTCGCCTACCCCGTAGAAATCCAAGCCCGCAACGGCGTCGCCGTGGCGACCTTCCCGGACCTGCCGGGGCTGTCGGCCCGAGCGGGCAGCCGCCGCCATGCCATCGACGCCGCCCGGGTCGCGCTGGTCGCGGCGTTGCACGACTACGCCAGGGAGCACCGCGACATGCCGCGACCGTCCCCCGCTCGCCTGCGCGATCTGGTGGATCTGCCGCTCTTGATCGCCGCGAAAGTCGCGTTGTATCAGACCATGCGCGACCAGAACATCTCCAACGTGGCGCTTGCGGAGCGCCTCAACACGGTGGAGGGCACCGTGCGCCGGTTGGTGGATCTTGGCCACCGCTCCCACGTCGACCAGGTCGAGGCCGCGCTGCGACTGCTCGGCAAGCGGTTCATCGTCGATCTGCGCGTACGCTGACTTCTATAGCAGGTAGCCGTCCTCTTCGCCCCGGCGAACCTCGGCTTCCGGCAGGTCGAGCCAGTCGGCCAGGACGGCGGCGTTGTCTTCGCCGATCCGCCGCGCGCGCCGGTAGACGTCGCAGGGGGTGGCCTCGTAGTAGATCGGCAGACGATCCACGTAGACCGTGCCCGGCCCCGGGTGCGGCTCGTCGAACTCGGCCAGGAAACCGTTGTGGCGAAGTTGGGGGTCGTGGCCGCCGAGGTCAGCCCCGGTCTGCACCACACCCGCGGGAACGCCGGCATCCTGGCAGCGGACCATCACTTCGGTTGCCGTCAAGGTCTGCGTCCACTTGGCGATCCGATCGTCGAGGTCCGCGTCGGCGACCCGGCCGGCCGCGGTCTCAAGCGCTGGGTCGCGTGCCCATTCGGGGTCGTTCATAGCCGCGCGGAGCGCCCGCCACTGGGCGTCGGAAAGGCAGGCGATGGCGACCCAGCGTTCGTCGGCGACCGCATCGGATGCAGCGCCCGCACAGGGGTAGCAGTTGTGCGGTGCGGCGAGATCGTAGGGCAGCTTGTTGCCGGACGGTTGTGCGGCGCGACCGTTGGCGAAGTAGTCGAGCAGCGTGGGGCCCAAGAGGTTGACGCCGACCTCGAACTGGGACATGTCGATGCGCTGGCCCCGGCCCGTGTGCCGGCGGGCCTCGACCGCGGCGAGAATCGCGCAGGCGCCGTGCAGCCCCGCGCAGTGGTCGTTGTAGGAGTAGCCGATGCCGATGTCCTGCCGCCCCGGCACGCCGGTCAAGTAGGTGAGGCCCGCGAGAGCGTGAATGGTGGGCGCGTAGGTGACGAAGTTCGACCAGGGGCCGCCGTCGCCCATGCCCGACATCTGCACGTAGATGACCTTCGGGTTGGCGGCATGGACGTCGTCGTAGCCGACGCCCCAGCGGTCGAGGACGCCGACGGAGAAGTTGTCGATGACCACGTCCGCTTTCTCGGCGAGGCGTCGGCAGATGTCGCGACTCTCGGTCCGGGACATGTCCAGGGCGAGTCCACGCTTGTTCCGATTCCACATGATGTAGTAGGTGCTGTCCGGCCCGTTGGGGCCGGCGCGGACCGTCGAGTTGACCTTGACGACGTCGGCGCCGAGGTCGCCGAGGATGCGGGTGGCGAACGGCCCGGCGAGGACGTGCGTGAAATCGAGGATGCGCAACCCCTCGAGTGGGCGCGCCTGCGGGGGGGTGCTCGATGCGGGCGGTTCTCGCCGTCGTTCTTCCCAAGGTTCGCTACCTTCCCGGGGCGGGTTCAATGTCCAGGGCGTAGCGCTCAGGCGATAGGGCGTGCCCGGTCCTCGGACGTCGCGACCGTCGACCCGGTAGTCGGTCCACCATTGGCGGGCCTCGAGTTGCGGGTTCTCCGCCACCTTGTCGACTGGCAGCACCCAGCCGTACGGCGCGTGGTGCTCCTGCGCCTCGAAGAAGAGCTCCTCGACATCGCGCTGCGCCACCCACGCGCGCAGCACCGCCATCATGCGCTGGATGAACGCGCGACGGTTCTCGGGCTCCTGGTACTTCGGATCGAGCAGATCCTCGTGCGCGTCCTTCTCGATCAGCCACACGAGTTGGTTGTCGAAGGACGGGGTGGGCGTCACCATGATCGTGCCGCCCTGCGCGGGCATGACCACGTAGGCGTTGGACCAATGCAGGCTGCCGCGCCGTTCGAGCGCGGCTCCGGACGAGTTCGGCAACCGCTCGTGGTACCAGTACCACATCAGGACGTGCTCGAGACACGAGGCGATGCACTCGTGGACCGGGACGTGGCCGCGTTGTCCGGCGCCCGTTTTCCGGACGCGGTTGACGGCCGCCAGTGCCGCGATCGCGGTATAGGTGCCCGAAAGGACGAAGTTCAGTTCGCCGAAGGTCTTGAGCGGTGGGGTGTCCACGTCCCCCGTGGTCGCCACGGCGCCGCCGAGTGCGCCGGCGACGAGGTCGGGCGCCAGGAAGTCGCGCCAAGGTCCGTCGGGTCCGAAGGACGACGTGTCGATCACGACCAGATCGGGCCGTGCCGCGAGGGCATCGGCGAGGGCGGCCTCTTGGACGCCGAACGCGCCATCGCAGGCAAGGACCACGTCGGCGCGTTCGACCAGCCTAGCGAGTGCGGCCTTGCCCGTCGCCGTTGCCGGATCGAGGCGAACAGAGGTGCGGTTGGACGCGAAGAACGCATACCACAGCGAACTCGTCGACGCCTCGCCGTCGATGTGCGGCCCGCGCGTCCGCAGCGGGTCGCCGTCCGGTGGCTCCGGGCGGACGACATCGGCGCCGAGGTCGGCCAGCAGCTTCGCGCCGTAGATCGCGCGTTCGTCCGTGAGGTCGAGTACGCGCAGTTCGCCGAGCGCACTGGGTTGGTCTGGCACGACTCGCGCTTCCCGCTGATTTGCCTGACCGCGGTTCATATGTGCAGTTGAGCGAAGTCTCTGGCCGTCGGAACTTGGCGGGTTCTTGATGGGGCGTAGCTCCGCTAGGTTGTTGTTGGGTGGCGATAATAGCGGGTGGTCGTTCGACTACAATACGCACAGGAGTGGATCGGACCGACGCCCGCTGAAGCCGTGGACGTTGTCCGAAGGAGACGATTGCCGTGAGTCGCTACGCCGTTGCCGTCCTCGTGGTC
Source organism: Gammaproteobacteria bacterium (assembly GCA_026706385.1). Lineage (GTDB taxonomy): Bacteria > Pseudomonadota > Gammaproteobacteria > Pseudomonadales > Azotimanducaceae > VXYL01. Next base: position 1,495 of record JAPOYV010000013.1, on the reverse strand, counting down.
TCGACTTTGCTCGCCGCGCCGGCCGAGCCGGCATTGACGGATTTGCGCGAGGCGATCGCCAACGGCAAGGCATCGCTTGGTTTCCGCTACCGCTACGAGACGGTCGACCAGGCCTATTTCGGCAAGGACGCGAAGGCGTCCACGGCGCGCGCGCGCATGACCTGGAACTCCGCGGCGGCGGGAGCGGTGACGTTGGGGGTGGAGGCCGACTACGCACTCATCCTCGGCATCGACAGTTTCAACTCCACCACCAACGGCCGGACCCAGTACCCGGTCGTGGCCGACCCGGAGGGCTTCGATCTGAACCAAGCCTTCGTCAAGTACGCAAGCGGGCCGCTGACGGTGACGACCGGTCGACAACGCATTATCCACGGTAGCCAGCGGATGGTCGGCGGCGTCGCCTTTCGTCAAAACGAACAGACCTACGACGCGGTCCGCGTCGAGCGCGCCGGCGAGGCCGTCGCCTGGGAATACACGTACCTGCACAACGTGAACCGCATTTTCGGCCCCGGCGACGGCGCTCAGCCCGGGGACTGGTACGGCAATTCGCACCTTTTCCGCGCGACGGCGGATCCGGCCGACAACCACGCCATCACCGCCTTCGCTTACCTGCTGGACTTCCAGAACGCCAACGGACCACAGTTCTCGAACGCCACCTACGGCGTCGAATACCAAGCTCAGGTGGACGTGCTGAACCTGCACGCATCGGTCGCCCGGCAGTCGGATTGGGGTGACAACCAGCTCGCATTCGACGCCTTCTTCTACTCCCTCCAGGGCGACTTCGCCCTCGACCCGTTCACGCTGACCCTGGGACTCCACCACTTGGGCAGCGACGACGGCGCGGTGGGTTTCCGCACACCGATCGCGACCTTGCACAAATGGCAAGGATGGACCGACAAGTTCCTGGTGACGCCCAATGACGGCGTCCAGGACCGCTGGATCGCCGCAGGCACGAAGCTCGGCCGTGGCAACGCGACGCTCGTCTACCATGACTTCCGGGCCGACGAGGGCGGCGCGGACTACGGTTCCGAAACCGGACTGTCGCTGACCTACCCGATCCGCGACAACCTGGATCTGCTCGTCAAGGCGTCGCGGTACAGCGCCGAGGCGCACGCGACCGACACCACGAAGTTCTGGTTCATGCTGGACTGGAAGATGTAGTCACGGCTTGGCGTCGATGCGGCTTCAGGCCGGTACCGTTAGGCGGTTCCAATCCCGGTGAGTTTGGCGGTGCGCGGACGTCCTCGTCCGCATTCCGGCACTGTGCAAGGTTTTTTGCGGGCGAGGACGCCCGCGCACCGCGGATCAAGCAGCACCCATTACCGTGTAAGCTTGCCGTTTTGCTTGAGGGAAGGGCATGAAGCTCGGACTGGGGATCGGCGCGTTTGGACCGCCCGGCGGGGAGCGCATCGTCGCGCTCGCCAAGGAGGCCGAGTCGCTCGGCTACGACACCATCTGGGCACCGGAGATCTACGGTGCCGACTGCTTCACGCCG
>JAPOYV010000020.1 GCA_026706385.1 Gammaproteobacteria bacterium | reverse complement strand
CGCTGGCCGTCAGGACGCCGTCGGGTTCGTCCACCGCGTCGTCGGGCAGCGCCACCTTGAGGGTCGCTTCCGTAGACCCGGCCGCGATCCTCACGGAGGTCGGCAGCGTGGCCGGCAGGTAGTCGTCGGCGGTGCCCTGCGTCACCGACACCACCACTTCGAGCTCCGCCGGCGGCGCGGGCTCCGCGCTGATCGTGAACGTCGCCGTGCCGCCCTCGGTCGCCGGGCCGTCCGCCACGATCGCGACCTCCGGCACGACCGACTGGACCGTGAACGCGACCGCCGTCTCCGGCAGCAGCCCGTCCGGGTCGTCGAGCCGCACCGCCTCGACATCGTCCCACTCCGCCGCGAACTCCCAGGTCCGCAGCCCCACGGCGCCGCTCGCGTAGGTCGCGTCCTCGATATCCAGCACCGGCGCGCCGTCGACGAACACCTCGATCCGCGGACCCGTCGCAACCACCCTCAGCCGGTACCACGGTCCCGCCGCGTCCATGTCCAGCTTCGCCAGCCGGTGCCAGACGCCGTCGTCCATCCGGCCGACGACCGCCTTCGACCCGTCGACGTCCACGCCCGCGTAGTAGCCGCGGAACGCGTTCCGGGACTCCCTTACGTCGCTGGCCCGGAACACCACGCCCGCGTTCCCGCCTGGCGCCGCCCGCACGTCCGTCTCGAGCACCAGGTCCGCCGCCGCGAAGCCGTCCAGCAGCGCCTTGCCCTCGCGGCCGCCGGACACCTCGTAGACGCCGCCCGATACCTGCCACGCGCCGCCGTACGGCGTCCACCAAGCCGCCCCATCGTCGAACCCGTCGGTCCGCAGGCTGTCCAAGGGCCGCGCCGTCAGCGTGTAGGCGCCGTCGGGGAACGCCCCCGCGACGTAGTCCCCGCCGCTGTCGCCGAACAGGCTCACCGGCGCTCGCGCGGGCGCGATGCGGTCTACCGTCCGCGGGCCGTTGAGCGCCAGCCGGACGGCCGCCACGGGCGACCGCCGCGGCATTTCGGCGCGCACGCTCGCCAGTCCCCCGGTACGCGACAGGTTCACCGTCGCGCCGTCCGCAAGCGCGCCGAGGTCCGGGTCCGGCAAACCGTCCCGCGCGTCCACCAGCGTGAACCCGGTCACGAACGCCGTGCCCGCCTCGAAGCTGCCCGTCACCGTGAACGTCACCGTCGTTGGGGTCAGTGCATTCCCCCGGCCCCCGGCCTCCGTGTAGGGTGTCGCGGTCAGCGTGTACGTCCCATTCGGCAGCGCCCCGCCGCCGGGCCCGAACAGCCGCCACGCCGCGCCTGTATGCACCGTCGCGTCCACGTTGCGCGGTCCGCGCAGCTCGAAGACACGCTCTTCGCACCGAACAGTCCCGCCGTCGCCACGTCGGCGCGGATGTCGACCGCCCCCGTGGCCGTCGACGACAGGTCCAGCGTCGCCCCGTCGGCCAGCGTCCCGAGGTGCGGTTCGGCCGCACCGTCCGCGTCGAGCAGCGTGAAGCCCGAGACCGGCGCGTAGCCGCCCGTCACCGTGAACGCGACCGCCGTCCGCGGCAGCAGCCCGTCCGGGTCGTCGAGCCGCGCCGCCACGACATCGTCCCACTCCGCCGCGAACTCCCAGGTCCGCAGCCCCACGGCGCCGCTCGCGTAGGTCGCGTCCTCGACATCCAGCACCGGCGCGCCGTCGACGAACACCTCGATCCGCGGGCCCGTCGCAACCACCTTCAGCCGGTACCACGGTCCCGCCGCGTCCATGTCAAGCTTCGCCAACCGGTGCCAGACGCCGTCGTCCATCCGGCCGACGACCGCCTTCGACGCGCCGACGTCCACGCCCGCGTAGTAGCCGCGGAACGCGTTCCAGGACTCGCTTACGTCGCTGGCCCGGAACACCACGCCAGCGTTCCCGCCCGGCGCCACCCGCACGTCCGCCTCGAGCACCAGGTCCGCCGCCGCGAAGCCGTCCAGCAGCGCCTTGCCCTCGCGGCCGCCGGACACCTCGTAGACACCGTCCGCCGCACTCCAGGAGCCGCCATGCGCCGTCCACCCGGCCGCGCCATCGTCGAACCCGTCGGTCCGCAGGCTGTCCACGGGCCGCGCCGTCAGCATGTAGGCGCCGTCGGGAAACGCCCCCGCGACGTAGTCGCCGCCGCTGTCGCCGAACAGGCTCACCGGTTCCCGCGCCGGCGCGATGCGGTCCGCCGATCGCCCACCCCGCAGCGCCAGCAGGACCCCCGCCACGTCCGCCCGCCGCGGGTCCAGCTCGGCACGGACGCTCGCCATGCCGTCCGTGCCCGACAGGTCCACCGTGGCACCGTCCGCGAGCGCGCCCAGGTCCGGGTCGGGCAGCCCGCCCCGCGCATCCACCAACGTGAACCCCGCCACCGGCGCCGGGTCCGCATCGAAGCTGCCCGTCACGGTGAACCTCACCGTCGTCGCCGGCAGCGACTCGCCCCGGCCGCCCAACTTCGTGTACGGCGTCGCGGTCAGCGTGTAGGTCCCGTTCGGCAGCACCCCGCCGCCGGGCCCGAACAGCCGCCACGGCTGCGCACCAACCGTTGCGTCCACATCCCGCGGTCCGCGCACCACGAACACCACGCTCTTCGCGCTACCAGCTCCCGCCGCCGCGTCGGCGCGGATGTCGACCGCCCCCGTGGCCGTCGACGACAGGTCCAGCGTCGCGCCGTCGGCAAGCGTCCCGAGATCCGGCTCGGCCACCCCTTCCGCCGCGTCGAGCACGGTGAAGCCGGTCACCAGCGCCGTGTCCGGCCCGGGCTCCGACAGGGTGAACACCGCCGTCTGCGACACCCAGTCCGAGCCGTCGCCGTCCCGCTCGGAGAAAGGCCTCGCCTCGACGTAGTAGCGTCCCGGCGGCAAGCGACGACCCCAGATGTCCCCGTTGTCGAGCTGGTCGCCGAACACCGTGAACGGCGAGCCGTCGTTGTTTTCGGTCCGCGTCACATTCACCGGACCCGACAGGTTGAGCCACACGCTGCCGACGCCGACGCGAGACGAAAGGTCCGCGCGGACGCTGTGCTCGCGAGAGAGATCAGGCCGGTAGATGGTCGCATCCTGGCCGATCGCCGCGACGTCGGGGTCGGGCAGACCGCCCTGCGCGTCGATCAGCGTGAATCCCGACACGCGCGTCTGCTGCCAGCCGCTATCGGCGAGCGTGAACGTCACCGTCCGCTCGGGCAGCGCGTCTCCCGAGCCGTTGCGGTTCGAGAACGGCCGCGCCGTCAGCGTGTAGGTCCCGTCCGGCAGCTTCCTGCCGTAGATGTCGTCGCCGGTCCCGCCGAACAGCAGGTAGGGCGCCAGATTGCCGGTGCCCGTCGCCGCGACCGGCCCGCGCAGCTCCAGCCGCACGCTGCCCGCGGCATCGGGATAAGCCAGCTCGGCGCGGACGCTCATCCGTTTCGTGGCCGTCCCGCTCAGGCTCAGCGTCGCGCCGTCCGTGATCGCCGCGAAGTCGGGATCCGGCGGCGCGCCGCCGGCGTCGATCAGCGTGAAGCCGGTCACGACGCTCGTGAGGCCGACCGTTACGGTGAACGCGACCACCGTCTCCGGCAGCACGTCGCGCGGCTCCGGGCCCGCGTACGGCGTCGCCGTCAGCGTGTACGCGCCGTCGTGGAACGCTCCGGCCACGTAGTCGCCGCCGCTCTCCCCGAACAGCGACACCACGCCGTCGCCGGCCACCGTCCGCGCCACCTCGCGCGGGCCGTCGAGCACCAGCATCACCCGCGTCGCATCGGTCGAGCCCGCCAGCTCCGCGCGCACGTTCGCCCAGCCGTCGAACCGTCCGAGATTCACCGTGTCGCCGTCGGCGATCGCACCGACGTCGGGGTCCGGCAGCCCGCCCGCCGCGTCCACCAGCGTGAACCCGGTCACCGGCCGGGGGGCCACCGTGACCGTCACCCCGGTCAGCGCGAGCGCCGTCCCGGCGGCGCCGCCGCCGTCCGCCGCCGTGTACGGCGTCGCCGCGATCCGGTACGAGCCGGACTGAAGCGCCACCGGCGCCGCGAACGGCGCATCGTTCGCGGTCGCCGCGTCCGTGCCGGCTCCGGAGAGCGCGAAGGCCACGCTGCCGACCGCGCCGCCGCCCGAGGTACGCGCGCGAACCTCGACCGTCTCGCCCTCGTATACCGTCACCGCGGCGCCGTCGGCCAGTTCGACGATCCGCGGCCCGGCGCCCACGGCAAGCGTGAGGCCGGCCACCGTCAGGTCGTCGCCGACGCTACCCGTGACCTCGAACGGCACCTCCGTCTCCAGCACGCGCGCGCCGTCAGCCTCCGTCACACCTGGCGCATAGACGACCACCTTCAACCGGTAGGACCCCGCCGCAAGCCCCCCGCCACCGCTCGGGCCGAACAGCGTGTAGGGGGGGAAGTTGCTGGCGTGCGCCGGCGACCTCGGGCCGGCCAGCGTCAGCGCCACCCGACCGACCTCGTGGTTCGTCTCGGCGACGATGTCGAAGGACCGCACGGCGGTCGCGTCCATATCCAACACCGCGTCGCCCGCGGCGAGGTCCGCCACCTCCGCGCGCGTCGCCGCGTCGACCAGCGCGAGGCGCGTCAGCGCGAAATGCTCGTTGTCGGCGACGCTCGCGGGCGCGCCAAGCCAGCGGCTGACCCTCGGGTAGAAACGGTCGAAGCGGCCGTAGTAGTTCGTGATGCCGCGGCAAGCAAAGCTCGATATGCCCGTGGCAACGCCGACCAGGTAGTCCGCCCCGTCGATGCGCTTGTAGAGCCCCGAGCCGCTGCTGCCGCCCTCGAGGTTGACGTCCGGGCGGGTCAGGATGTGCGACCTACCGTCCTGGTTGAACGAGGTAAGGCCTTCGACCGAATGGCGGTTGAGCTTCTTCACCAAGCCAGCCGGGTGATGGACGCCGACAGCCGTGTCGCCGGGGGCCGTGCCCGCCGTCGTCCAGCCAGCGAGCGCCACGCCGGCCGGCGGGTCGCTGTTCAGCCGTACCAGCATGTGGTCGACGCCCGTTTCGGGGGACCCCCAGTCCGCGGCCGCCAGCACCGTCGCGCCGCCGGTCTGGCGCGTTACCGCTGTTGGCTCCGGACCGCCGCAGGTGTCGCGCTCCCAGAACCAGTGGAACTCCATCGACGACGCCTCCTGCTGGCTCCGCACGCAGTGCCACGCCGTCAGGAAGTAGGGAATCTGCGTCGTCGGGTCGGCGTCGTTGAGGAGCTGGCCGGTGCACTGGCTGCTGCTGCCGGACGGACGCGTGAACAGGTAGTTGGCCACGGAGCGCCGGGTCGCGTCCGAGATCTCGTCAACGGCGCAGGCCACGTCGGTATGCGGACAAAGGCCGGGAACCGGAACGAAGAAGATCGGATCGGCGTCGAGATGCGACAGCACGGGGATCGACACCTTCAGGGTGCCCGGCTCCACGCCGGGCGGCAGGTACAGCTCCACCGTCAACGCCTCGCCCGACACCGTCGGCGTCCACAGTTCGGCCGAGCCCCCCTCCGCCGCCGGCAGCTGGTGCCGCGGCACCGGCGCCACCGTCGCCGCCGTGCCCGCCGCGTCGTAGACGCGCACCTCGAGACCGCGCGGCGCTCCCTCGATCGCGAGCCGCACGCGCAGCGCCTTCGCCCCGGGCGACACCACCCCAAGGGCTGCCGCAAGCCCGCCGTCCGGCGTGGGGACCCAGCTCAAACCGGCGCTGTCCGCCACGGCGCCCATGTGCTGCGCAAGGTTGCGGCCGAACCCCAAGTGCTGCACCGGCGGCTTCAATCCGTCCACGTCGTCCGCGGCGCCGGCATCGTCCGCCCTGCTCATCTCGCTCCGGGTCGGCGCCGGCAACCGGTGGACGATCTGCGGCGCCAGCGGTTCCCGTCCCGCCGATCCGCCGGCGTCGGTGTCCGCTTGCGCGGCCTGCGCCCGGAAGGTCTCCGTCGGGACGGTCAGGAACTCGTTCTCCGCGCCGACCGCCGTCTGCCCGCCAGGCGCAACGCACAGCAGCAACATCACGCCGGCGCCTCGAGCCGCCCGTGCCGCGCGGCGCGGCAGCCACATCGAGGAAACACGGGAGAAGGCCGACCGCGTTGCGCTGCGGGCGCAGGAGGTCAGGCGCGGGGGATCACGCTCCCGCCGCTCGGTTGCCGTCCCAGCCGTTACGTGCGTCAACCCCGTCAGCGCCACACCCAGACTTCCACGCCACAAACCGACCGGCAATGCCGACCGTTCCTGATCCTGAACGCAATGGTGCGAAACGGCGTAAGTCGCTGTAAATCCTTCAAATTTGAAGGTGTCGGAGGGGCGGACGAAGAGGGTCCGGGGCCGGCGCGAAGCGCGGGAGCTCCCGCCGCCGGCGGTCCGTCAGCCGCGCGGCAGGGCGTCCACCGCCAGCACCTGGCGCGCCACGTCGACCTGGCCCGAGGCGCCCAGCTTCCGGTAAACCTGCCGGACCAGCCAGCGCACGTAGGTCTCCTTCCAGCCCGTCACCGCGGCGATCTCGCGCACTCTCAGGCCCTCGGTCACCAGCGCCCCAAGGCGCGCCTCGGACGGCGTCAGGCCGAGCATCTTGCCGACCCGGGTCGCGTCGATCCTGGGACGGCGCCCCGGGTCGACCACCAGCACGAGCGCCGCCACGCGGCGGGCGCCGAAATCGGCCGTCCGGCCGCCCACCGGGCTGACGTGGACCCCCAGCCGCGACCTGCCGGAGGCGCGCTGCACCGTCATCGAACCACCGCCCGGCACCTCGCCCGACCAGCTCGGCAACGCACGCCCCACCAGTCTCCGCAAGCGGCTGCGGTCCGCCGGCAGCCAGACGTCCAGCGCGCCGTCGCGGTCGAGCAGCGCGTCGCCGCGGCGCAGGATCGCGTGCGCCGGCGCGTTGACCGCCAGCACCCGCCCGCCGCGGTCCAGTTGCACCACGCCGATGCGGTCGTTGTCCAGGAGGCCGGCCAAACCCGCGCCCAGGGCGTCGGCCGCCGCCAGCGCCTGGCGGATCAGGACGGACCGGTGGATGTGCGGTAGCAGGCCCTCGAGCAGGCGAAGACGCCCGGACTGCCAAGCACCGCCGACGGGGTCGCCCACGGCCCAGACGATGCGCAGTGCGTCCGGCCCGTCGAAACGCACCAGCAGGCCCTCGCGGCTGCCCATCCGCCGCAGGCCCTCGTTGTAGACCGGCGAGGTCTTCCGCTCGTCCTCGGTGTAGAGGTCGGGCAGATGGACCAGTTCGCCGTGGGGGCGCCGCCTGACGCGCGGAATCGCCTCGTCGTGCGGGAGGTAGACGTTGAAGTACTCGCGCGCCAGGTCCTCACGGCCCTCGCCGCGCTGGAGGACGCGGGCGAAATGCAGGCGCACGTCGTTGTCGAACCCTTCGCCGACGGTCAGGGTGCTCCCGCCGGTCCCGACGGCCGCCTCGATCCGGGCCGCGGCGGCGGGCCAGTCAGCGTCGTCGAGGGCGGCCTCGTACAGCGCCTCCAGGGAACCCTCGAACGCGTCGTCCGGGTTCATGCCGCATCGCCTCGACGGCCCGGCCCATCCGGGCCCTGCACCGGATGGCCGCACAAGGCGCCTCTGCCCACCAGTCTTCCCAAGCTCCAGATCGCGCGGATTCCCCTCCACGGGCCCGCCGAACACCCGTCCGACAGGCCCGATTCCGGGGACTGCGTGACCAGAACCTACGCGAAGCCACGTAGCGCCGCCATCCTTCAAAACTAAAGGTGTGGCCAATCCTGGGGCTTAACAAAGCGCCGCGTTGCTCGGCTCGGAGCGCGTCCGCACGGCCCATCGGCGCCTTCACCGATGGCTCCGGCAACCCCCAGCGACGCCGCCGACCCGAACCGCGTGCGGGTCGGCGTCAGGCAGCTGCTGCGCGGCAAGCTCGGCGACGACCACGCGGCTCCGATCGGGGGATCTGCAAACCCGGCGCAGCAGCCCCTGGGCAGCACCTCCGGCAACGCCTGAGAACGGGCCGAACGACACGATGACATCCGAACACGCATCCCGGACGGCGCGTCCGCCTTCGCCCGGTGTCGGGGCGTCTCACGCCCTTGGAGGCGCGTGATGTAAGCGTAACCTCCGTTAGTCGGTCAGCCTCGTCACCGGCCGTGTGGAAAATGCGGCGCTTCGGCCAACCGGCGGATCCATCGACCGCGTCCACAGGATCCGGCACACTTCGTGCCGATCCAACCACCACGTGACCTACCGAATATGCCGACCGAAAACGACAGTGCCCGGAAGGTCCTCGGCGTCTTCGCCCACTACCATGCCGAACCCGGTCGGGTCCTACAGGATCGGGTCTTCTTTTCCGATCCCGTCGGCGCCATCATCGACCATGGCGACGTCTTCCCGGGCGTCGAACGAGGACTGGCTCTAGGTTGGTTGACCGTAGACCAACCCGCGAGTCCACTCGCCTGAACCCGGCCTATAACACGCGCGGCAAGTTCACGCGGATCGAAGCGCTGGCCATCGTCAGCGCCCGAAGCACGCCTTCGTCATGATGGCGCCAGATGCGCAATACGCCCCTCGCCAACACCTTCCTCGTCGGCTTGCTGGTCTTCGAGGACAGCCGTCCCTGATCGCCCAGGGAACGCGGTGCGCGTCGAGTCCGCCTCCGATCGTTTCGCGCCTTGTGCAGTTCACCGGGACAACGCGATCAGGCTTCGCGCAAACCCCCTAGAACCGGACCGTTGGCCGTTCGGATTCCATCGCGTACCGGGCCATCTCGTCGAACGCCCGGAAATCGTCCGTGCCTCATCCGGATGGGCCGCTCCATGCAGGAATCGACCGCCCGGCGCGGTCGCTACCGACGTTCTATAGCGCCGACTCCACCTGAAAGAGGCCGGTCGTCCCGGGGCAAGATCGCCGCGTGGTGACGGGGCACCGCGAGTTCATTCCTCTGCTGCCGGCCCCGAAACTCCCTCTCCCACGCTGCGTCACCTCCCGCGGCCTCCCGACAGGCGACGCAGCAAGCGCAGCAGCAGCCATGCCAGCCCGGCGGTGCACAGCGCCGCTGCCAGGACGAACGCCAGCTCACGCCCATAGTAGAAGGGGTCGAAGTCGATCGCCTGGACGTACCCGTGCGGCAGGTAGACCCAACCCGCCCACGTCGGCACCTTCACGGGCATCAGCAGGAGCACCGCGAGCCCCATGAATCCCACCGTCCGCCACCGGCCGGGCCCGGACCAGAGCTTGCGGCCCAACACGACCGCCAGCGCGAATGCCGCGAACGCGATCCAGTTCGGGGGATAAGAGAAGTACATGCCGGGACCGTACAGCGGGTCCCCGGGTCGCTCCCACGGCCGCTGCGCCGTCCAGCCTGTCCACGTCGTCCAGGCCGCGGCAGCAGCGCGCTCCCACCAGCGCCCCACCGCCCAACGCGCCTCGTAGGCCTCCACCCGCTCCACCACCTCCTGCGGGAGCGACTCGTCCGGGGCGAACCGCTCCGCGAGATCCCGCACCTCCCACGGCCGCGTCCCCAACCCGGGATGCTCCAGCACGCGAACCGTCGCCTCCGGCATCGCTTCCGGCAGGATGCTGTCTCGAAGCCGAAAGAAACTGCCCCACTCCGCCTCCACCTGGATCCGCCAAAGGGTTCCGTACAGGTCCACCTGCACGTCGCAGGCCTCCTGGGGCCTTGTCCGGTCAGCGAAGTAGATCGCGACGGCCTGATAGCCGAATCCGTCGGGTCCGCTTCGAGGCGGCGAGACGTACCAGCGCTGGCTGCGCGCGTCGTCCGGGTCCGACGAGCCCTGCGACGAGCCGTAGTCCGCGGCGGACAGAGCTCCGTCCAACCGGTCGATCGTCGTGTCCCGTCCGGCAGCATCTGTGGCCCCGCTGTCAGGCAGCTCGACGCACAGACTGCTTGACTTGCTCAGCCGAAGGTCGGACGCGCAGCCGAACGTCGCCGCGCAAAGCGAACACGCCGCAACGAATCGAACCGCTACCAATCGTCTTGTCATCGGCGAACCATAGCTTCGAGGGCTTCGATTTCAACTCGCAGTCACGCACCCAACGACGCCGTCCCAAGATTGCATCCGACACGGCCGCCACGAAGTCTGTGGCGACAACGTGCCACCAGGAAACGACTGCTACGCACCCCGCCAAGCCACCGCGCTCACGCCCGTTTCAGCCCGGTCCCTACCCTAAGCCTCGACTGCCATGGCACCGGAACACCCGGTCCGGATGCGAAGGGCGTCGAGGATGCGTCAGTAGCTGCCATCGATACACAAGCCTTCAAGACTCTACGCTCAAAGTCACCGAAGCCAACGGCGCGCGTGACTTCCAGCCGCCATCGAACGCACCGCGTCCGGCGGCCTCGTCACCATCAGCGCGAACACCACGACCAGGGAGAGCAACGCCGGCCCGCCGAGAACGAGCCACTCGCGCATTGCCCGCGTACTCGGGAGGCACCGTTCCCGCACTACCACTGCGAAGTGCGTCCGCTTGAGGGCAAGTCGTCGTACGCTTCGACAATCGCCTTCAGTGCCGTCTTGAGAACACCGGTTTCGGCATAAAGCGATTGGTGTTCGTGCGCGTATCGCCACTCCAGGAACATGTTCCCGCATCGGGCCAGAGCTTCCCGGATGCCCGGATAGACCGAGGGGAATCCACGCACCGGACTCTCGACTTCCGGCATCTTCTCCTCGAGCCGCGCTCGGCTCTCGTCACCCAGACCGTCGAACAGCTCTTCCAGGTCATGCGTCCGGTCGGGCGCCCCGTTGCGTTCCCGACATTGCCAGGCCTTCAGCGCGATCTCGGCCGCCAGGGACAGAAGCACGGTCTCGGCCAACATGTTCCCTTCGAAGAGCAGACCGTCGCCCGGTCCCGCCTTCTTCCCGCGCTCACCAATCTCTTCCACAACGCACGCCAACGATCTTGCTCGGCGGATCATCAGCTCCGGATCCCATTGCTTCTCGTCTTTCATGTCACCACCAACGCGTCCATTCTGACGGAGTCGAACGTGACGGCAGTACACCCTGACCGTCCACACAGCCGGTTGCCGACCCGCCGCTCCGGGTCAGGCGTTCATCCCTGACCGCGAGCGAAGGGCAGTTCAGGCGGTACGCTCGACAGCCCCGCGCGACGCCACGCCGAGCACCTGCCGCCGGAGGCCGAACGGCGACCGTCGCCGCGCCCGCGACCGGCACCGAGAATCCGTCCGCAATACGTCCGTTATCCGAGTCGGCGTTCCCTGTAAACCTCCTAGAGCCCACTACAACACGATCAGTTCGCCGATGTCGTGCAGCGACCCCAACTCGAGCTCGATCGGGTCCAGGTTGTCGTAACCGACCTCCGGCTTCGCCACGAACCGCAGCTCGTTCTGGTAGGCGTAGCGGAACGTCTTCGTGAAGTACAGGTCGGGTTTGAACGTCCCCGATCGCAGCGCTGTGTACGCTCCGAGCGGATCGTCGTACTCCACCCACCCAACCTCCATCACGCTCGTCTTGGACCACGCAGACCTGGCCCACGCTTCAGCAAGCCGGCTCGCGAACCGTTGTCCGTCCACGACCACACAGGAGTCCGCATCGAAATCCGAGAACAGCCGCGGCACTAGACTGCCCGACATGCAGTACATCCAGTAGTCGGAATACACTCCTGTCTGCATCGGGTAGTACTCGTCCTCACTCGCCTCCGGAGCATTGCACATCGGCATGTGTCCCTTCGCGGGGTCAAGGTGCGGGGCCGGCCCGCACTCTTCCCGCTTGATGCGTTCCCGGGTAGCGCGCCACTCGAAGACGCCCTTGTAGACCGCCGTCCGCTCCTTGTCGTACACGGCCTGATTGTGCAACTCAGGCCGGTCGAAGTACGACGCCGAGTTCATGTACACCTGCCCGCGGACGAAGAGTCGGCGCATATGAAACGCCTTGCCGTACTTCACCAAGACGTCAGGTCGACCAGGACGTCGAGACACCGCTTGAGCGGCCCGCGAGCACAGCTCCGGGTCCGGGTACAGGATTGCCTTCTCCACCGTCGGATCGAGATTGCGGGCCACCGGCGGTTGATCACGCATCCACATCTCGGCGAGAACGTGGCGGAACAGCCGGTGCCAGACCTTCTCTTCCGTCACTACCACCTCCCCGGAGCCCGACAGGATGGTCATGTTCGTCACCAGATCCTGGAACCTCTGGTTCAGTTCCTGGCGCGTCTCGAACCGCAGATAGCGGTTCTCCTCGTACTCGCGCCCCCAGTCCTCGGCCTCGGCGAACCGCTTCCGAAAGATCGGCTCGCTGAACGGGCCGGGGCCGGAGTACTCGATCCGGTTCGATACGTCGGACTCGACGACCTCCCGAACCTTCCGCGATTCTGTCAGTGCGACCGTGAACGGACCGCCCGTTATATCGAGCCACCAAACGACCCCGACTTGAGAGAACACGGCAAACGACGGAGCCGCCACGTCCTTCGCGAGTTTGTTTGCCAACAGTGACCGTTCAAGGTCGTCTTCCGGAGGACGAGGCACTCCGACGACGCCTTGCACGACCACATCCGCCTTCCCGTCCGACGAGTGGGAGATCGCCACACACAGCGCGACCCCGAACGGCGACGGTTGCCCGATCTGCTGAGCCCACGCCGTGTAGTCCTCTGCCGATTTTCCCTCTGGGACAAAAATCATATCGCTCTGCTCCCACCCTTCCAAAGCTGACGAACGCCGCTTGTCCCGAATCTCTCCCTTTCGCCGCTTCTGCCTTGCGTCTCGGAACCGCCAGTTTTCTCCGACGCCAACCAAACGCTTCCCGATTCCCTACAACGGACCGCGACAGCGGTATCCTTCCCCAACCGTCTGCCACTTGCTACAGTGTTTCCTCCCTCCTCTGTGGTACGTCACCCATGGAACTGGCCACCATCGCCGCCATCATCAGCGCCGCGTGCGCCGTCCTGCAGTTCCTCCGCGACAGCGGCAGGTCCGCTGCTGACCCCGACCTCATTCGAGCTCACATGCCCCGCGACCTTGAGGTCGAACCCTCCGCTTTCGTCAACGTCGCCCTGACACTTAACACGTACGATCCCGCTGAAGTTCGATCCATCCGCAATCGCCTAGCTAGCCCAATGCAAAGACCACTTCGAGAACACCCTTGACGGGCGAGCCAGACGCAAGTGCATCTGCCGGGTCCTCGAGCAGGTAGCTGTCGGCAACGGCGGCGCCTTGCCCAACGTCGACGGCTGGAACGACACATTCGACCAGCTTTGCCGCTCCTAATCCGACTAACCTCCGTATTCCAATACTCCACCACTTCACGACCCCCGGCCCACTCCGCCCGCGTTGCATCGCGGATTGAAACTCACACCTGCAAGACAATACGTCGCTGCACGTGCGACAATCCGATGCCGTCGGCAGCACGCACCAAAGCACCCCCGTGAGCAACGAGTCCAGCCAGACAACTACGGTCGAGCCGAGTGTCGCCTTCCAATGGGCCAAGGTTGCCACCACAGCTCTCCTCGTTCCTGCGCTGGGCCTCACTGCCCACCTGTTCACTGTTGCCTTGGAGGAGCGCAATCTGGCAAAGGATTACGTCGAACTCGCCGTTTCCATCCTCCGATCCCCAGAAACCAATCCGAGTGACGCCCAGGCAGAAATAAACGAATGGGCGGTGAACCTGCTTGATCTCCACTCGCCCGTCGAAATACCCGAGAAACTCAAGCAGCGGTTTGTCTCCGGTACGACGCGCCTTCCTGAGTTGTCAGCCATCGGCGCCGCGGACCCTTACACGCCGACCCAACATCCTTCCCACTGCACGATCCACCTGAGACACGGCAATCCGTCAGCCGGAGATGTCGTCTGCAGACTCGGATTCGCATTTGGATATGACACCAATCTGCGAATCACGCGTTGGGTTAGCTACCGTCTCGTCAATTGGTTCTCCGCCAGTGCCGAACGCGCACGCTTCCGCACCGACCACCTATTCCCTCAACATCACCAAGTAGTCGCGGCCTATAGAGCTTCTGGATTCGATCGTGGACACCTAGTGCCGCTATCTGATGTAAGCTGGCACAGCGATGCCGCGCAAGAGGCTCAATTTCACACCAACCTCGCCCCACAACATCCGCAGCTCAATCGGGGCGCTTGGCTGTCCCTCGAGCAGGCTGTTCGGGGTTGGTCACAAGAGAAGCTGGTCCTCTACGTAATCGCCGGACCTGTATTCGACACTGACAACCCCCGTCAACTAAACGACGTCCTACCGGTCCCTGACGCGTTCTTCAAGATCATATTTGATCCCAGTGCCCAATCCGCACTTGCGTTTATGCTGCCCAATGGTCCGCCTCAAACCGCCGTCAGCCTCTCGACCCTGCGCGTATCCGTTGACGACATCGAAACGCGAACAGGCCTCGACCTGCTATCAGACCTCCCCCAAGATCAGCAGTCCGCATTGGAATCGGAGATCCACGACATGTGGTAAACCGAACCAACGTTCCGTCCCGATTCCTTTTCGCTGCAACGCGCGCCCTTAAGCGGCCGTTCTCCTCCAACCGCTTCCCGGCTCCGAAATGCCCGCACCTCATCCCACGACCGCTGGCTTACCTAAATCCGGAACCTGCACCGGGTGCGTCCTCTACCCGCCGCGCGCCCCTGCCCATACGAGTTTCCGCTCGCACCTAATCCATACTCGGACCGAGATCGGACACCACAACCCATGACGTTCAACACCGCTACTGCCGAAATATCACGCCATCCGTTTCTTCCGAAATCTCCTGGAGCTGCGGCGTTACTATGTGCGCTTCCCGAGTCTTCTCGCTCTCGAAGAAGTACATCGGGTTCTTGTCGTAGGCCACATCGGGAAAGGTCAATCCAGTCAACTCCTCGATAAGCGTCGTGGATGATTGGTAAATCCTGAACGGGTCGACTCCCTCCCTGCCGAGAACTTGCCCCATCTTTCGCAACGACTCGTCGTCCTGATGCACCACGAACGCGTTCACCTCCAATTCACCGCTGTCACGTCCAACATACGCAATCACCTTCCAGAACCCCGATGGCACTCGAGCGGGATCAACATACCGAGTGGGCATCACGAACCGGTCAATGGCGGAGAAAATGGGGCCGCAAATCACGTCGAACCGGTTGTCCGCGTCCGTGTGATTGTCCTCGATCGCCACCTCTAACGCATGCCACTCGTCTCGATTGAACCTCTTATGCTGCAGCACGACATTCGGGTAGTAACACGAATCACGACTCGCCTTGTTTGCCTGGTGCCTTGTCCGGCCCCACGAAATAGCGTCACGCCTTGTAAGATGACCACGATCATATGGGTTTTCGACCCCATCAAGGTCTTTGTAGTAAAGGTTATCTAGCTGAGCTCGTTCGTCGACACGACGATCGAGGCGAAAGTCGCGGCCCTCCCCGGTGTTCCTCGAGAAATCCGCGTTCGCAGCCGAGTAGAACGCCTGTCGCGTCGACCGGTTCAATACGACAGAGTAGTTCAAGTAGTCGAGACTTGCGGTCCCGTCCTCTAGCCGCACGATGTCGCCCGCGTGCTCGAACGAAATCTCCGGCACTTCAAATCGCAACCCATCACCGAGATAGTCGGCTTGATACCCGATTCTGCTCATTGCTGGCCCCTACTGCTTCCGAGTTACGATCTGGATATTGCATCACCGCCTAGCCATTCCCCAGCAAACCGACATGCGCATTCTCAACGCACCCCTATTCCTTTCGCCTAGGCTTGCGCGAAATCGGCATCAAGGCCGTTGACGATCTCCACGAGCTCCGACACCTTCTCGTCCTTCTCCAAATACTCCGCGTAGCTGCGTTCTGCCTCCAGCACCAGTTGGTCGTACGTGATGTACCGCGCCTGAATCGCTGCCAGCAGATTACGGTTCTCCTGGTCTGACTCCACGGGTCGCGGCGGCGACCCTAGTATGGCGATCATCTCGATCTGGCGCGGCTCCTCCGGGAACTTCGTTGCCAGGCATTTGGCCAGCGCATCCCGGTACTTCCGAAGCTGCTGTATCAGATCCGTCGCGTTCACCGCCCTGTCCGCCTTCTTTAGCTCGATGATGACGTGCTTCCCGGCGGCGGTCTTGTAGCGAATGTCGATACGTCCTCGCTTTTCTTCTTCCGTCAGCTTGGCGTCGATCTCATCGAACTCCTTCTTCACCGACTCCTCGATCCGCATGTTCGATGCCGCCCTCTCCCACGAAGGATGGAGTAGCCAAAGCTCGTTGAAAATGAACTGCTGAATCACCTTTTCCAACACATTCGTGTCCACAAGCCCCCGAAACTGCTCGATCACCCTCAACCTGCCCAACGCAACCTCGTGATAGTGAAACGCCTCTACCTCCTCGACCCCGGCAATCACCCGCGCCAGCGTCTCGAACTCCGCTTGGGACTCGATCGAATCCAAGACGCTCAGCATGTCCTGCAACGCGAGCTTCTCGAATGCCAGCATCGTCGAGCGGTAAAGCTCTTTTTTCGTTTCCGTGTCCGGCAGCATCAGGGACTCGATCCGCGCGAAAAGTCTTTTCGCTGTCTTTCTACCGTCCGAACCAAGCCGCCTGTACCACCGTTCGACCGATGGATAGTTGAGCGCCCGCTGCACGCCTTCCTCTCGCCTGAGAGCGGTCCACTCGTTCTTTATCTTCTTGAGGATCCCCTGCACACACTCCAGCAACGCCCGATACCGCTCATCCTCCTCTTTCACGCTCTGCCGATCGCTGGTCACGATGTCCTTACCCTCGTCATCGAGGAAGTCCGCGTTAATCTCCCCGACCACGTACTGGGCATAGATCCCCGCTTCCTTAAACTCCGGCAGCAGGTTCTCGTGCACTAGCTTGCCTCGCGCCAACAATACGATGGAGTTGTTAACCTCATCCAACGAGTCTGGCCGATCCACCGTCCCGACCCAGCCACGCACTTCGTGACTCTCAGGTTCGTCTTCGTCGGTTTCACCGGGCACACTCACCGTCGATTCGAGCTGGCTGACCCGCTTCAGCGTTCCAACATTTGCCGCGTCAGTCGGTTCGCCAAAGTGCCAAAGGAACTCCAGCTTGTTGTAGAAATCGCGATCCTTGGAGGTGATCTTTGATCCATTAATCCTGACCTCGAAGCTCTTTGCCGGCCCGATGATGCTGAACCGACGAGCTAGCCGCCTGCGAAGATGCGGCGCCGTCCACGACACACTCTTGTCCAGTTCCCGCAGCTCGATCCGGGTCCCGTGCATCAACCCGTCAATTTCCGGCTCGACGTCTTCCGGGTGGTACTCACCGCTGTTCTGGCCCTTAATTTGCTCTTCGATCTTCGTCCGATTCATCCGAAGCGCATTGCTCTCACCGCCACGAATACTATGCACCTCTACGATGTTCGCAATGGAGAACGACGACAGCTTGCCTATCCCTTTCCGACCCATCACCTCCCGCCCTTCCGGGCTAGTCGCGTCCTTCAGCCGTCGTTGATACCCAATCTTCAAGAACCGATCGTTGATGTCCTTGAGGGTCATCCCGTGCCCGTCGTCTTTCACCACGATGCGGCCGCTCGGATCAATGCTGATGTCTACGTTCTTCGCGTCTGCATCCCATGCGTTCGCCACCAATTCCGACAGCACTGCCGGGATATTGCTATAGAGTCCGATCCCGAGGTGATGCAACACGTTCAGACTGACAGTCATCCGGTACTTCGGCTCGCGTGACGTTTTGTCCTCTACCTTCTCCGGTGCTGCTGTCCCCCCGTCCGTTGCCATCTGCTTACTCGCTCCTAGTGCCTATCCTTCTCGATGTGCTTGGCGATACTCCTAGCGATCGCCTCCGCCAACGCCACTGGCACAGCATTCCCGATCTGCCGCCCGACTGTATCGAAGTACACCGGGTCTTCCTCACCCACGAACTCGTACCCTGCGGGAAACGTCTGCAGTATCGCTGCCTCCCGAAGCGAGATCGCGCGATCCTGGCTCGGGTGACCGAACCGCCCTCGCCCGAAGCTGAAACAGCCGGTCGTGATCGTGTGCGCCGGCTCGTCCCACTCCATCCGACCGTACACGTTGCGGTACCACCGCCCACTAGCCTTCTTGTGGCACGCGGCCACCAAGTCCTTCGGCCAGTCCTCCCAGCTGCCCCCTGGTTCCGACGCCCGGATCCTCTTGAGATTCCGTGCTGACAGCCTAGGCGCCGCATGCAGCCGGTCCCCTGAGTGCGCCTCACCATGGCAAATCGCCGGCATCTCGCCGATGGCCCGTCGCACGGTCGGTCGCTTCCCTTCTTCGGCACCGGGCGGCTCGAGTTCCAGCGGCCCCAACCGCGATGCCAGCAACACGAACCGGCAACGTCGCTGGGGCACACCGTACTTCGAGCAGTCGACGACCGTCGTGCTAACTTTGTACTCTGCTTCCAGCCTGTCGATGAACCGCTTTATCACCCGTCCCTTATCAAAAGACGCCAGTCGCGGTACGTTCTCCATCGACACGATCTCCGGTTGAACGGACAGTATCCGGTCCGCGAAGATGTCTACTAACCCCCATTTGTCCGTTCGGCGCTTTTTCGCCTCGGGTGTATAGGCCGAGAACGGTGCGCACGGCGCGCAGCCGATGAGGATGCGCCGCTTGCCCTTCGGATACAGTCGGGCCAGGGCCGATCCGCTGACCGCATCGATCGACTTCCCAACAAAACGGGCGTCGTTGTTGGCTTCGAACGCGTGTTTGCAGGTGTGGTCAACGTCTATCCCGGCGGACACGTTAAACCCCACCCGACGGAAGCCATGAGTCAGACCACCTACGCCGCAGAACACATCCACAACCGCCCAGTCATCAATGTCGCTGGGTTGAGTGGAGTCCGCCATCCTTGATCCGTCATCGTCGCGGTTGAGCGATTAGACGCACATACGACGCTAGGGTCAAGCCGGCCCACCCGCCCGTCCGTCGCCACCCAACAAGTGCCCACCCCGCGGGCACATCTGCTCCACACCCAAGCGTCCCGCCACCAGCGCGTCTCCGTGACGTCGAACAAGAAAGCACCGATTCGCTGAAGTCCATTCACCAGCACCCGGATTGGTCCATTCCCCGGCCCAACACGTCCTTTGAGAAGGCGACCCCCCTTCGGGGGCCGGGCTCTCGTGCTCCGCACCGAGCCCCGGCGTACCGGGTCTCGGCCCCGCCGGGCTTCGATCCCTGTCGCGGAGAACGCCAAACAACGCCGAAAACTCTCCACAGTTCCTCCTCAACGGCTCACGCACCAAGTGTCAACCTGGCGCGGGTTCAGGGCCACGGGTCAGCCGGCGTCCGCGAACTCCTCCACGTAGGCGTACAGCGTCGACCGGGAAATCCCCACCCGCGCGCAGATCTCCTTCACGGTGCGCTGCCGCGATCGGTAAAGCTCGACCGCGTGGCGCCGACGGTCCTCGTCGAGGCGCTTGCGGCGTCCGCCAACGCGGCCGCGGGCGCGGGCGGCGGCCAGTCCGGCGCGCGTACGCTCGCGGATCAGCGCCCGCTCGAACTCCGCCAGCGCGCCGAAGATGTGGAATACGAGCTGGCCCGCGCTGGTGTCCGTGTCGATCGCCTCCTTCAGGCTGCGCAGGCCCACGCCCTGCGTGCGCAGGGACTCCGCGTGGGCGATCAGATCCTTAAGAGAGCGGCCGAGCCGATCGAGGCGCCACACGACCAGCGTGTCGCCCGCGCGGAGCTGGGCCAGCGCCTGGCCCAGGGCAGGGCGCTCGGCGGCGCTGCTGGCCGTGTCCTCGAAGATGCGCTCGCACCCGGCTTCCTCCAGAGCGTGCCGTTGCAGGTCGAGCCTCTGGTCCTCCGTGGATACCCGCGCGTAGCCGATCAGCATTGGCCTTCCTCAATCGTCCTCGTTTCTTGTGGGCCCAAACGGTGCTGGCGGCCCGGCCGCCCCGCGATCCATGCCGGCCATCCCGCCCCGCACACAAGCGCTCACGTTTCCGGTTCGACCAGGGCGGCCGCCGATTCCGCGGGCGCCGCCTCGTCCCAAAACAGCTCCCCCGGGAACAGCATCCCCGACACGCGCCGCCCGTCGGCCAACTGCGCCCGAAACGCGTCCTGCTTGCCCCAGGTCCGGCGCTTCGCGCGGTGCCGGTCGAGCCGCACGACCCGGTTGCGCACCGTCTTGACCCGCGCCGACTCCGACGCCGCGAACGCCTCGAAGCAGTCCGGCTCGATGCAGTACGCGTCGCCGCCGATGTTGTGCAGCCAGCCGTCTCCCGCGTTCGCCACCACGCCGCCGTCGCCCAGGCCGGCGCGCGCCCAGTTGATCCAGCGCCAGCCCTCGCGCCCGTCGCCGATGTCGGAAGGCGCTCCGTTGTAAGCCTCGGCCGCCTCGGCTCCCGCAGGCGCTTCGCGGACAGGCTCGGCGGTCGCCGCCGGCGGCGCGGCCGCGCGGGGTTTCACCTCGTGCGTCGACGAATCCTCCTTCCGCGCCACGCCGCGCGCGGGGTCCGCGACCGGCAGACCGATCCGGGCCTGGGCGCCGTGGCCGATCTCGCGCAGCTCGCTGGCGCCCTCGCCGAAGTAGGCGGCCACCTCCCGCAGCGCCTCGGGCTGGGCGCCGAGCCATTCGTCTCCGGCCCTGCCCACGAGCCGCGGCAGCAGCAGCGCGCCGAATGCGCGCGGCGCCTCGACGTCTACGAGTTCCGCCGCGGCCGGCACGTCGCCGCTCAGCGGGTGCCAGCCCGGGCCGGCGACGCGCCCGACCACCAGGGCAAACCGCTCGGCCAGCACGCACGCCGTCAATGCGAAGCTCATCGCCTCGGCCAGCCGGGCGGCGTCCTCGACCGGCGCGGCGCGCGGCACCACCCGCGCCTGACGCACCTTCAGCGCCGCGATCGCGCACGCGAGCGCCTGGTCGCGCAGCACGATCCATTCGACGCCGCGCCCCTCCCGCACGCAGCGCCAGAACCGGACGAGCATCTCGCCGTAGGTGGCGTCGAACTCGGCCCGGGGCAGCGCGGTCAGGCGCCACAGCGCGTCGATGCGCTCCTGCTCCGGTTTCGTGAAGAGCCCTTCCCGGGCGATCGCCGCAGCCGTCTCCCGCGCGCGCTTGAACAGTTCCATCGTCTCTCCAACCTTCGGCCGCGACCGGTAAACGCGGGCGCGCCCCCCGACCAGGGGGGCCGCCCGCCGCGCCGTTTGGCGACTCACGCCAGCGTGACGACCACCGACGGCGAAGGTCTCCGCTCGAGCAACGCCTTCGCCAACGTGCCTCCGATAGGAAACACCGCGCGGTCGACGCCGGCCGCGGTGCCGGCATGGATTTCGGCCATGCCAAGCTCCATCTCGACGGCCTGCGCGGCGCTTCGGAGGATCACCTCCTCGGCCAGGCCGCAGGCCGCGAGCACGTCGCCGCCGACGCTCGCCGCGCACACGAACTCCGACGGCTGTCCGGGTCCGCGCACGTCGACGATCTCTCTCAGGTCCGTCATGACGACACCTCCTCAAGGAAAGCCCCGCGGGACGGCCCTCCCCGCCGGGAGTCCGCCCGGGCGGGGGATCGATGGGCCGGTCGGCCCGGTTGTGTACGCCGCCCAAAAGGCGGCTCCAGTGCCCACGCCCGATCGCTCGGGCAACGCCGGATCAACCGGCCTGAAAGCACTGAAAATCGTAGCATTTTCAGTTAGTTGTACAAAGCACGCCCTGCGCCCGCCTGGCGCTTCCTGCGCCGCGGCCCAGCCGCGGCCGGCCCTCCGACGCCCGATTCCGGCCTCGCCATACCCCGAAGGAAAGAACGGTTCTCCGTCGAGCCGACCGGCTTGCGCGAGCCTCGGCCGCCGGGCCGCCCGCGGCAAGGCCAGGCCCTGACGGGCGGCCGCCCTCCCTAGCGGTCGGCCGTCCGGCCTTGCCCCGGCCGGACGAGTCCCGGCGGCCGGTCGCGGCGCCGTTCGCTCGAATCGAAGGAGAACCGGCCATGGCCCGCATCAACGACCTCTACGAGCGGATCGCAGAGCAGATCCGCACCCAGCTCGCCGAGGGCGTGCTGCCCTGGCACCGCCCTTGGGCGGTGGACCCCAACGCCCGCGTCTCGAAGCCGCTCCGGGAGAACGCCGTGCCCTACCAAGGCATCAACGTGCTGATCCTGTGGGGCGCGGCCATCGACAAGGGCTACGCCTCGCCGTTCTGGATGACCTACCGCCAAGCGCAGTCCATCGGCGCCCAGGTGCGCAAGGGCGAGCGCGCCACGCACATCGTGTTCGCGAAGACCGCGAAGAAGACCGAGACCGACGAGTTCGGCGACGAGACCCAGGTGGCGCTCCACGTCAGGCGCGTCTATGCCGTCTTCAACGCCGACCAGATCGACGACCTGCCGGACAAGTACGTACCGGAGATCCCGGACGTCAATCCGGACGATCGCGACGCGGCCTGCGACGCCTGGTTCGAGCGCTTGCGCATCGACATCCGCTACGGCGGCGAGCGCGCCTACTACGCGCCCGGTCCGGACCGCATCCAGATGCCGCCGTTCCAGACCTTCGAGTCGGCCCAGGCGTTCTTCTCGACGCTGGCGCACGAGAGCGTGCACAGCACCGGGCACCGCGACCGTCTCGACCGCAGGTTCGGCATGCGCGGGACTCCCGAATACGCCCGCGAGGAGCTCGTCGCGGAACTCGGCAGCGCGTTCCTCTGCGCGGACCTCGGCATTGCTTCTTCCCCGCGCGCGGACCACGCGAGCTACGTCGGCTCGTGGCTGGAACTGCTCAAGGACGAGCCCCGGGCCGTGTTCGACGCCGCCACCCAGGCGCAGCAGGCGGTCGTGTTCCTGCACGCGCTGCACGACGCGAACGCGTCCGAATCCGTCGCCGCGTGAGCCGCCGCCACGCCTGCCGTCGATCCCTCCCAGCCTAGTCCGCGCCGCCGCCCGTCAAGGCCAGGCCGCTGGCGCGGTCGCTGGCGCGAGCCTTGACCGGCGGCTCGTGGCGCGGACTCGGTTCCGTCGGGAATCGACAGCAGAGACCATCGGAGGAGGTCATGTACACAACCCAACCATCCAACCAGCTTCACGGCGAACAACCCTTCGTCTCGGACGGGACGCTCGCGCGCTTCGTCAAGATCAAGGACGAGTGGCACATGTCGCTCGCGCCGGGCCTCGCGCGCCTAGTGCAGGTCGGCACAACCGTCACCTGCGACGTCGAGACCAGGGCCGGCAAGCGCTACACGCGGTCCGGCACCGTCGTCCGCACCCAGGTCATGCCGGACGGCACCCCCAGGGCGCTGTGCCGCATCGAGGAGTTCCGCGCCGGGCGCGCCACCGACGACCGCAACACGTTCGCGATGCTGCCAAACGGCGACTGGGGCGTCCGGCTCCACGCCTCGGCATCGCGGCGAACACGCGTCGGCGACACGGTGGACGTCGCGGTGACCGCCAAGTCGGGCCGGGTCGCCCACGTCAAGGCGCGGGTCACCGACATCGTCGAGAACGAGCACGGCGACCGCCAGGCGATCGGGGAGATCGTCGAGCGCGACAACGGGCGCAGCCGGGAGCCGCAGTTCGAGGCGGCGCACGGCGTCACGACGTCCTGCCCGGTCTGCGGGACCACGGCGTGCGACTCCGGCATCACCGGGCGCTGCACCATCACCCCGGAGCAGCACCCGCGCGAGTTCGGCGACATCCCGCTGGCCGACATGCCGCGCGAGGACTTCGACACCCACATCGAGCCGATCGCGCTCGCGCAGGACTGGGACCACTGGTCCGCGCGGATCAACCGCGGCGAGTTCGTCCGGTCGGTCGCCTAGATCGCCACCGCGCGGCGGTCTCCCCAGGCCGCCGCGCGATTTCTTCCACCCGACCAGCCGCGAGACCGTCCAATGCCCAAACGCACCCGCCAAATGGAACTGTGGCGGCCGGAGGAACTGCCGGTCACCCACCGGCGCTGCCCCGAGTGCCTCGGCGTGTACCGGGTCGACAAGGAATGCCTCTGGTGCGCCTCCGGCGGCCACGCCCGCGCCGAGGCGGCGCGGTTCGCCAACGGCTGGCTCGTCGCGCAGTTCCCGTGGAAGGCGCGGACCATGCCGCGCGCCGCCTACGCCGGCTGAGGGACTGCTATTTCGCGCCGACCTTGCCTCTCCACGCCCGCCTACAACCACCCGCATCAGGAGACCAACCCATGCAATGCGAATACCGCGACAACGCCAGCGGCCGGACCACGGCCGCCGAATCCATCGCCGACGCTTGGTCGCGCGACGGCCGCGACGTCGACTACCTCGAGATGGACCCCGACTGGCGACCGCTGACCCAGTGGCGACCCTACCGCCCCGGCACCGCCGCCCTGTACGCCCCGCCCGCTCCCACGACCGCCGACGCCGAACCCGACGCCTACGTCCCGCCGGACCCGATGCTCGAGATCGACCGCGACACCATGGCTCTGCTCGGCGAACTGGCCGATCTCGCCGGCGGCGACGAGAGCAGGGCAGTTGCGACGGCCGTGGCCGCGCGCCACGCCGCCGTCTTCCACGCCCTCGACCTGCCGCCGGACCACACGTCGACAGCGGTCGGGATCCCTACAACCCGCACCAACCCAAGGAGACCAAGACCATGCGCATCGCGGTGAAGAGCGCCGGCGGCATCGTCGAGTGCTTCCTCCACGCCGAGAACGCCGAGGAGGGCGCGAAGGACGCCGCCAAGCAGATCGCCGAGGACTACGGCCTGCCCGTCGACCTCGAACTCTGGTCCGACCCGCCCGACGGCGGCACGCCCCGCCGGCTGGCCGAACTCCGCTTCGTCGCCCTCGAC
>JAPOYV010000131.1 GCA_026706385.1 Gammaproteobacteria bacterium | reverse complement strand
TCACGGCGGTCTCGTGGGGCTCGACCGTGGTGTCGCCGTGCACGGTCAGAGGGAGAGTCTGAAGGGTTTCGCCGGGCGGGAAGGATATCGTGCCGGTGCTGATCGCCACGTAGTCCTCACCGGAAGTGGCGGTGCCGGTGCCCGCGTCGGCGTAGTCCACGGTCACCGTGTCCGCGACGGTACCGATCAGGCGCACGGTGAATGCGAGATAGACGGCGGTTGCACCATCCTCGCCGTCGCCCTCGTCCACCGACGAGCCCTTTATGGTCAGCACCGCATCGTCGTCGTTGGTGATGGTGCCGGTGCCGGTGGAGTCCGTGGCCAGTGCCGCGTTGTATGGGTTGGAGAGCTCGATGACGACCGTCTCGTCCAGCTCGGCAACGGTGTCGGCGTTGACCTTCACCTCGATGGTCTTCCTGGTCTCGTCGTGATTGAAGGTCAGGGTGCCGGTGCCGATCGCCTCGTAGTCGTCGCCGGAGATGGCCGTGCCGGTGCCCGCGTCGGCGTAGTCCACCTTGACCACGGACTTCGTGCCGCCGTTTCGCACCACCTCGAAGGTGAGCGTCGTGGTGCCGTCGTCGCCCTCGGCCACGGTGGGGCTGTTGATGCTCAGGGTGCGACGGCGTGCACTCGTACCATCGTCGTTCGGAATCACGGCCGTCTTGCGCTCGGTATCGACATAGCCAATGAACAGCGCGCCGCTCGGGTCATGGAACTCCAGCACGATCCGCTCGTCGGGCTCGTCGTCGCGGTCCCCGATGACACTCACCTTGACGGTCTTGCTGCATTCACCGGAGGCGAACTCCAGAACGCCGTCGCTGATCGCCTCGTAGTCCGTGCCCGAGGCCGCGAGGTCGCTTCCGCCCGCTGTGGCGGTGACGTCCCGGTAGCGCACCGTCATCCCGGCGAGCCCATCCGTCGGTGAATTACAGAGTGTCACCGTGAAACTGACCGTTGAGGTGCCGTCGTCGCCTTCATCATCGGACGCCACGCTGAGCCTCAGCACGCTGTCGTCGCTGCGGATGGTGCCGGTGCCAGTCAGCTCGGTCGCCCTGTCGGCGAACTGCGCCTCGGTCGGCTCCGAGAGCTTGATGACGACGGTCTCGTGCATCTCGATGTCGTTGTCGCCGTTGACCGTCACCGGGATGGTCTTCTCGGTGTCGCCTGGGTCGAAGGTCAGGGTGCCGGCGGTGACCGCGTCGTAGTCGCCGCCAGAGGTGGCGGTGCCTGTCCCGGTGTCGGCGTACTTGACCGTGATGGTGTCGCTGCTCGCCGTACTCAGGGTTACCGTGAAGGACAGAGTGGTGTCATGCTCAATCACCACCGGGGCATCGATGGTGATCAGGGGGTCATCGTCGTTCTCGATCGTGCCAGTGCCCTCGACGGTTGCCGCGCCGCCGGCAAACTGCGCGTTGGTCGGTTCGGAGAGCTTGATGACGATGGTCTCATCCAGCTCGTCGTCGGTGTCGCCGTTGACCGTCACTTGGATGAACCTCAGGGTGTCGCCCGGCGTGAAGGTCAGGGTGCCGGCAGTGAGGGCGTCGTAGTCGGTGCCGGAGGTGGCGGTGCCGGTTTCGGCGTCGGCGTACTTCACCGTGACGGTGTCGCTGCTCGCCGGGTTCAGCTCCACGAGCCAGGTCAGGGTGACGGTGCCGCTGTCACCCTCGGCGACCACCGTCGAGGGGGAGATGGAAAGCACCGGGTAGTCGTCGTTCTCGATGGTGCCTGTGCCTGTGCCGCCGGAGACCAACGCGTTGTTCGCGTCGGAGAGAGTCATGACGACGGTCTCGTCCGGCTCGATCGCGGTGTCGCCGGTCACGGTCACTTCGAAGGTTTGACTGGTTTCGCCCGGCTCGAAGGTCAGGGTGTCGGCGGTGACGGCGTCGTAGTCGGTGCCCGAGGTGGCGGTGCCGTTCCCAGTGTCGGCGTACTTCACCGTGACGGTATCGCTGCTTGCAGGGCTCAGCGTGACCGTGAAGGTCAACTTCGGCGTGGCTCCGTCGCCGCCCTCCACCACGCTCGGCGCGTCATCGATCGACAGCCACGGCTGGAGCGCCACCGTGATCTGGAAGGTCGCGCTGTCGCTGTCGTCGTCCGCGTCCTTCACCGTGTACTCCATGTTGTAGGTGCCGGCGGCGGTGGGGGTCCCGGACAGTTCGCGGTCGGCGGCGTCGAAGGCGAGCCCAAGCGGCAGGTTGCTGGTGGCGTCGCAGCTGGTCTCGGAGGCGGCGCATGCCAGCGTGTAGGTCAGGGTGCCGTCGCCGCCGGTGGCGGCGGGAAGGACCACCGGGTCGGCCACCGTGGTGGCCCGGTTGATGTCGACCGCCTGATCCTTCAGGAAGGTCTGGTCGTCAACCGTGCCGAGAACAGGTTCCGAGTCCGTCTGGGCATGGCCGAGCGGCGCAACGCAGAACAGCAGCAGCGCCGCGACGACGCTCGTAAGGACAGCCGGGACACCGGATGCAGGTGTCCGCGGTCTGGGGGATCCCGTGCCGGGGTCGTTGTGGATCGTGCACATGGGTCGCGCTTATAGCTGCGACGAATGATTTTCTTATGATAAAAACAGGCACTTATGTGACTTATGTGTGATTTTTGACGAATACCGGACGAAACCCGTTGGATTCGGAGAGGACATCGGAACAGCACGGAGGCCTGGCCCCGGAACCGAGCGGCGCGGGCCTGCCTGCCGACCATGGGACCCGC
>JAPOYV010000064.1 GCA_026706385.1 Gammaproteobacteria bacterium | reverse complement strand
TCGTGGACCAGGACATGCCGGTGATCGCGGTTGCGCCGGGGGGCGAGTTGGTGCGCAAGGTGCGCTCAAACCTGCAGGAGGTGCGTGCTCGGGGAGGCCGCCTGTACGTGTTCGCCGACACCGACGCCGGCATCGAGCCGGGCGACGGCGTCACCGTGATCGAAGTGCCGAAGACGCACGAGTTGCTCGCCCCCGTCGTCTACACCGTGCCGCTGCAACTACTCGCCTACCACACGGCCGTCTTGAAAGGCACGGATGTCGATCAGCCACGCAATCTCGCAAAGTCCGTGACCGTCGAATGACACGCCTCGGCGAGGCGCATTCTCGCGTGCCAAACAGACCAATCTTGGGTTGAGTGCGCGTTTTTCAAGTCCTTTGAAAACAAAAGGTTGCCCCTACATACCCTCGCAGACATTCAACACCCATGAGGAGACAGACCATGAATGTAGTGCGATGGAACCCGTTCGCGGAGCTCGATGAGTTTCTCGGCCGACGTGTGGGCGACCACGCGGCCAACGGCCTCGGCTGGCACCCCGCGGTGGACATCCGGGAAACCGACAAGGCCTACGTGTTCGACCTCGAAGTCCCGGCGGTGAGCCCGAAGGACATCACCGTCAGCGTCCGCGCCAACGTGCTGAGCGTCTCGGGCGAGCGCAGCTTCGGATCGGACGACAGCGAGGGCCAGGTGCATCGTCGCGAACGCCGCCACGGCAAGTTCACCCGCAGCTTCCGGCTGCCGAACGACGCCAACGACGAGGAGATCAACGCCGCCGCCAAGGACGGTGTGATCACCATCAGCGTCGCGAAGCGCAGGCAGGCCCAGGCCCGCGCCATCGAGGTACAGGCGGCCTAAACCGGCGCGAGTAAGCCGGCACCCGGTAAGGGTGCCGGCCGCGACCGCGCCTATGAGGAACGATGGAGTTCAAGGACTACTACGAGATCCTCGGCGTCGCCGAAGACGCCAGCGCCGACGAAATCAAGCGTGCCTATCGACGCCTGGCCCGCAAATACCACCCGGACGTCAGCCGCGAAGACGATGCCGAGGTGCGTTTCAAGGAGATCAACGAAGCCTACGAGGCGTTGAAGGACCCGGACAAGCGAGAAGCGTACGACGAGGTTCGCCGCTCGCCGTTCCGCAACGGCGGACGGTTCGAACCGCCGCCCGGCTGGCAATTCAAAACGGAGTTCCCTGGCGGGGGATTCTCAACGACAGACGCGGGCGCGTTCAGCGACTTCTTTAGGACGTTGTTCGGCGACGCCATGCCGTTCGGCGGCGACCCGTTCGAAAGTCGCTCATCCGTCTTCTCCGGGCGCGGCGAGGACATCGAGGACCGTCTTGCCGTCACGCTCGAGGAGGCGTTTCACGGGGCCACCCGGCAGTTGCGGCTCGGCATTCCGCAAAGGCAACCCGACGGACGTGTCGCACGCCAGCAGAAGACCCTGAACGTGCGCATCCCCGCTGGCGTCACCGATGGCCGTCGCATCCGGCTGCGTGGCCAAGGAGGCGCCGGCATCGGCGACGGGGCGGCCGGCGATCTGTTGCTCGAGATCCACGTCACGCCGCACGCGCAGTACGGTCTGGAGGGACGTGATGTCACCCTGTCATTGCCAGTCGCGCCCTGGGAAGCCGCCCTCGGTGCCACGGTAAAGACGCCTACGCTCAAAGGCGACGTGGACCTGCGCATTCCGCCCGGATCGGCGACTGGTACTAAGCTGCGGCTCCGCGGCCGTGGCCTGCCTGGCAGTCCACCTGGGGATCAGATTGTGACCATCGCGGTGGACACGCCAGCCGCCACGACAGAAGAGCAAAAGGACCTGTACCGGCGCATGGCGAGCAGTTTCGACTACGACCCGCGCCGGCGCCGCCAGACCGAGCGGGACTAGGCCGACCCGCCGAGTTCCCACGCGGTTGGGGCAAAATACGTTCCGCCGAACTTGCGGGGAGGCCCGTGGCCGAGATCGCGGAAAAACCGACCGAGGGCGCCGTCGGCACCGGGTTGCGCCTCGGCCGGCTGCTGGCCGAGCGTGACCTTCGCGTTCTGGCGAGCGTCTTGCCGTTCCTGCTCGAGTTCCGCTTCCGCGTAGCGATCTCGGTCACACTGCTGCTCGCATCCACCGGCACATCGTTGCTGGTGCCGTGGCTGCTGAAGTTGATCGTCGACCGTCTCGACACGGCGCAGATGGGGTCGGTGTTGACAGTGCCCATCGCGTTGCTGCTCGCCTACGGCTTCGCCCGCTTCAGCATCACGGTGTTCGGTGAACTGCGCAACGCATTGTTCGGCACCGTCACGGTGCGTGCGATGCGGCGGGTCTCGCTGAAGGTGCTCGCGCATCTGCACGATCTGGACCTGGAGTACCACCTGTCGCGCCGCACCGGCGGCGTCTCCCGGGATCTGGACCGGGGCGTCAACGGCATCACCGAGCTGATGCGCGTGCTGGTGTTCAGCATCTTCCCGACGCTGCTGCAAATCGGCGGCATCGCGATCATCCTGCTGGTGAACTACGACGCCGCCTACGCCGCGATCGTCGCCGTCGCCGCCGTCATCTACATCGTCTTCACGCTTCGGGTGACCGAGTGGCGCACGAAGTTCATCCGTCGCTCCAACGACGCCAACTCCCGTGCCAACACCCGCGCCATCGACAGCCTGATCAACTACGAGACGGTCAAGTACTTTGGCAACGAGACGCTGGAACAGGATGCCTACGACCAGGACCTCGCGGAGTGGGAGCTATGGCGGGCGCGCAACCGGTACTCGCTGGCCTTTCTCAACTGCGGCCAGGCGCTGTTCGTCGCCGTGGGAATGCTGGCGATGATGATCCTCGCCGCCCGTCAGGTGGTATCCGGCGAAATGACCCTCGGCGACCTCGTTCTCATCAACGCTTTCAGCATGCAGGTATTCGCACCGTTGAACGCGCTCGGCAGCGTCTATCGCCAACTCAAGCGCGCGCTCACCGACGTGGAGAGGATGGTGGACATCCTGGACCGGCGGTCGCAGGTGGTCGACGCGCCCAACGCGCGGCCGCTCGAGCACCGCGACGCCCGAATCGAATTCGACGGGGTGGATTTCGCCTACCACGCCGAGCGGCCCATCCTGCAGGGGGTCAGTTTCGTGGTCGAACCCGGCCAGAAGGTGGCGCTCGTGGGCCCGAGCGGTGCAGGCAAGTCCACCGTGGCGCGCCTGCTGTACCGCTTCTACGACGTCGACGCCGGCGCCGTGCGCATCAATGGTCACGACGTCCGCGAACTGAAGCAGGACAGCCTGCGCGCCGGCATCGGCGTCGTGCCGCAGGATGCGGTGCTCTTCAACGACACGCTCATGCACAACCTGCGCTACGGCCGACCGGATGCCACCGATGACGACGTGCGCGAGGCGGCGGCGCTGGCCCATCTCGACGAGTTCATCGCCGGTCTGCCGGCCGGCTACGACACCACGGTGGGTGAGCGCGGGCTGAAGCTCTCCGGCGGCGAGAAGCAGCGCATCGCCATCGCCCGCGCCATTCTCAAACAGCCGGCCTTCATGCTCTTCGACGAGGCGACCTCGTCGCTCGACTCGAACACCGAGCAGGCCATCCTGGCAGCGCTCGCCGAAGTGGCTGAGAACCGCACCACCGTGGTCATCGCCCACCGGCTGTCGACGGTGCAGGACGCCGATCTCATCATCGTCCTCGACGAGGGCGTCGTGCGGGAACGCGGCACCCACGACGAACTGCTCGAACGCGAGGGTCTCTACGCCGAGTTGTGGGCCATTCAGCAGCGGGGCGGCGAGGGCGAACACGCCGCCTGAGCATTGACGCTCAAGCGGGGCGGGCGTACTGTTCGGCTATCCAGTGTAGGCGCATCAGCACTCGCACCGTGGACATCACGCACATCCTCGACGGCCTGAACGACCGCCAGCGGGACGCCGTTACGGCACCGACAGGCAACCTGCTCGTGGTTGCGGGCGCGGGCAGCGGCAAGACCCGCGTCCTGGTGCATCGGATCGCCTGGCTTGTTGAGGCGGAAGGCGCGTCGCCCGGCGGCATTCTCGCGGTCACCTTCACCAACAAGGCCGCCGCCGAGATGCGGGGACGGGTCGAACGCCTGCTCGAGGGGCCGGCGCGCGCCATGTGGGTCGGCACGTTCCACGGCATCGCCCACCGCCTCCTGCGCATGCACTGGGCGGATGCGGGCCTACCGCAGAACTTCCAGGTCCTCGATGCGGACGACCAGTTGCGCCTCGTCAAACGCGTGATGCGCGCGCTGGACCTCGATGAGCAGAAGTGGCCGGCGCGCCAGGCGGTCTGGTTCATCAACCACCACAAGGACGAGGGCCGGCGCGCCAAGGACTTGCACCGCAACGACGCCGACATCTACCACGTCACGCATCTGAAGGTGTACGAGTCCTACGAGGAACTCTGCGCGCAGGGCGGCCTGGTGGATTTCGCAGAACTCCTGCTGCGCAGCCACGAGCTGTGGCTCGAGCGTCCGGACATACTCGAACACTACCAACGGCGGTTCAAACACCTCCTGGTCGATGAGTTCCAGGACACGAACAGCATCCAGTATGCGTGGCTGCGCGTACTCGCCGGAACGTCGGCCGATGTCTGGGCGGTGGGTGACGACGATCAGTCGATCTACGGCTGGCGCGGCGCGAAGATCGAGAACATCCTGAGTTTCAGAAAGGACTTCGCCGAGGTTCAGACGGTTCGCCTCGAGCAGAACTACCGTTCGACGAGCACGATCCTGCGCGCCGCCAACGCGCTGATCGACAACAACGCCGAACGCCTCGGCAAGAGCCTGTGGACGGACGCCGGGGACGGCGACCCAATCCTCGTCTACTCCGGCTACAACGACCTCGACGAAGCGCGTTTCATCGCGGATCGAACCCAAAGCTGGGTCCAGCGCGGCGGCAGCGCCGACGAGGTTGCGGTGCTGTACCGCTCCAACGCCCAGTCGCGGGTGATCGAGGAGGCCTTCCTGCGCCTCGACATCCCGTATCGCATCTACGGCGGCCTGCGCTTCTTCGAGCGGGCCGAAGTCCGCAACGCCTTGGCCTATATGCGCCTGACCAACCAGCGCCATGCCGACGTCGCCTTCGAGCGCGTCGTGAACACGCCGCCGCGCGGCATCGGCGCAAAGACCGTCGAGGCGATTCGCAACGTCGCACGGGCCAACGGGGTCTCCATGTGGCAAGCGGCCAAGGAAGGTATCGCACGGGGTCTCTTCACGGGTCGTGCCGCCACCGTTGTCGGTGCCTTCCTGAAACTCATCGACGACATGGCCGAGAGCGTGAAGGACTGTGCGCTCCACGAGATCGCCGAATGCTGCATCGAGACCAGCGGACTGATGGCCTACCACTCCCGGGAGCGCGGCGAGCAAGGCATCGCGCGGCGCGAGAACCTCGAGGAACTGGTAACCGCGTGCCGGCAATTCGGCGGCGAACTGGTCCTGCCCCTCACGCCGACGGGCGAGGAAGCCGAGCAGGCCTCCGAACTCGAGGAGTTCCTCGACAAGGCCGCGCTAGACGCCGGCGAGTACCAGAGCGGCGGAACCGCCACGCAGATGATGACGCTGCATTCCGCGAAAGGCCTGGAGTTCCCCTTGGTGTTCATGGCCGGCATGGAGGAGGGCCTGTTTCCGAATCGGCAGACCGAGCGCGAGCCGGGGCGGTTGGAGGAGGAACGCCGGCTCGCCTACGTAGGCATCACGCGGGCGATGCAACAGCTCTACTTCACCTACGCCGAGACGCGGCGGCTGCACGGCAGCCAGTCAAACAACTGGCCGTCGCGCTTCCTCCAGGAAGTGCCCGAGGACTGCCTCCAGGAAGTGCGCATGGGCGGGGACGTGTCCCGGCAGTTCCGCACCTTGCACAACGGCACCGATGACCAAGCCGACCAGGATGACACGAGCGTGCGCATCGGCCAGTTCGTGACCCATGCGACCTTCGGCGAAGGCGTCGTTCTGCAGGCCGAAGGCCAAGGCGACCGCACGCGCGTGCAAGTGAACTTCTCCCGGGCGGGCGCGAAATGGCTGATGTTGGCCTACGCGAATCTGAAGACCGTCGGGGATTAGACTGCACATCCCGCTCGCTCTTGCGGGGGCGCTCCCCGCGCGGCGAGCATCACGGAGACCTCTAAGTGAAACACCGCTATTCAGCCGCCGCCATGGTGGCGGCCCTGCTCGCCGCGGCATGCTCCACCGAAGTGGAGGACAGCGTGGCGCAGTCCACGCCGAGCGCTCCGACCACCACGTACGAATGGAAACTCGTCACGACCTGGCCGAAGAACCTGCCGGCGCTGGGCACCGCGCCCGAACGCCTGGCCGAGATCGTCGACGCGATGTCGAGCGGACGACTCAAGATCAAGGTCTACGCCGCCGGTGAATTGGTGCCGCCGTTCGAGGTTTTCGACGCGGTCTCCCAAGGCAACGCGGAAATGGGCCACGGTGCCGCCTACTACTGGCGCGGCAAGATGCCCATGTCCGCGGTCTTCGCCACCGTGCCGTTCGGCATGACCGCGCAGGAGATGAACGCCTGGTTGCACCATGGCGGTGGGCTCGAGCTTTGGCGGGAGCTTTACGCACCTTTCGGCGTCGTGCCGCTGGCATCCGGTAATTCCGGCGTGCAGATGGCCGGATGGTTCAACAAGGAGATCAACTCCGTCGCCGACATCGACGGCTTGAAGATGCGTATTCCGGGCCTCGGCGGCGAGGTCTTCCAACGCGCGGGCGGCGTCGCGGTGTCCATGCCGGGCAGCGAGATCTTCACCGCACTGCAGACCGGCGTGGTCGACGCCACGGAGTGGGTCGGTCCCTACAACGACCTGGCATTCGGACTGCAGGACATCGCCAAGTACTACTACTACCCCGGTTGGCACGAACCCGGCGCAACCCTCGAAGCGATCGTCAACACCGAAGCGCTCGCCACGTTGCCCGCCGATCTGAAGCTCATGCTCGAAACCGCGACACGGGCCATCAACCAGGATGTGCTCGACGAGTTCACGGCGCGGAACGCCGCGGCGCTCAAAACGATGGTCGAAGAGCACGGCGTCGAGGTGCGCCGCCTGCCCGACGACGTGCTCGAGCGCTTTGCGGAGCTGTCGGCAGAGGTCGTCGCCGAGGCGGCGGCCGACGATGAGTTGGCGGGCCGCATCCTAGACTCCTACCAGGGGTTCCTGGCCGAAGTCCGCGACTACCACGCCATCTCCGAGCAGGCGTACATCAACGCCCGCGATTCCGTCGCGATCGACTAGCACATGCCGCTCATTCTCGGCCTCGCGCTGGGGTTGCTTGCCACGGTCGCATCCGCTCGGGAGGTTGATGATGCGTGCGCGAATTTTCCCGAGTTCAGAGCCGCCGCGATCTTTGACTTCGGCGACCACGTCTGGTCCGCACTGGGCGACCTCCGCACGATGGAGCCTTCCTGCAGGGGGACGGACAGCGAGTGGCCTTACCGGACTACCCGTGGTCAACTGGAGTCGTTCGTCCTCAACCACCGCGCGGCGCTACAGCACTTTGACCGGTCCCCGCCCGCCGGGGCGGCCGGGGACCTCCCGGACAACACCAATGCAGTCCCGGCCGTGCCGTACATCGCCAAGCGCGCCGCCAGTCACCGATTCGTCATTGTCAATGAACGCCACCACGCGTCGAGCGACCGACTGCTAACGATGTCGTTGCTCGAACCGTTGCGCGACCAGGGTTTTCGCTACTTGGCCGCCGAAGGCGTCTGGCAAGCCGACACACTACGGGATCGCGGCTACCCCATCTCGAACACCGGCTACTACGTCAAGGACGTCGTGTTCGCGGCGATGATCCGCCAAGCGCTCGCCTTGGGTTACGCGGTGGTCGGTTACGAGCATGAGGCCGGGCAGTTACCCGCCGAGGGGATGAACGCCCAGCAAACCCGGGACTATTGGCAGGCACATAACCTCATCGCACGAACGATCGCCCGCGACGAAACAGGCAAAGTCCTTGTGCACTGCGGCTATGCCCACGCCTACGAGAGCCGCTCGGATCGGTGGACACCGATGGCTCACTACCTACGCCAAGCTGCCGGAATCGATCCCCTGACCGTCGACCAAACGCAGTTGAGCGAACGCGGCACACCGGCCAACGAGGATCCGGTTCGCCGGGCCGCGGCTGAACGCGGGTTCGTATCCGGAGAGCCCATCGTCCTAGTCGACGACGCCGGCGCGCTTGTGCCGATCGACGGCCCCAGCGTGGACATACGGGTCGTGGGCCTTCGGACAGACTACGAGGCCGGACGGCCGACATGGATGCGCATGGGCGGCTTGCGCGAACCGCTCGTCGTCGACGTTCCCGAATGCGCTGCCGAACCCTGCATCCTCGAAGCGGTCGACAGCGAACAGCCCGACGCGGTCGCCTACGACCGCGCGGAGGCGACTTCGGCGTCCGTGGTTCTCTTTCTCCCCTCGGACCGCGACGTGCAACTCGCCACCTACAGCTTGAGCGGCCAACTGCGTCGGACTTGGCGCCTACCAACCGGTGATCGTTGAGGGACTGTCCCCGGACTCCAACCGGAACGATCATGTTGCCATTTGGATCAAAAACTGGAAATATATCTGACCAGTTTCACAACCAATCGGTCCTTTCCCCGACCACTTCATGCTCGACACACTCAAGCAGATCATCATCGATCACCAAGAGGATGAGTTCCAACCCGGGATACGCCGGCTGACCGACATCGCGCCGGTCGCCGGCAAGGCTACAGTCTGTATCGGCCCTCGGCGCAGCGGGAAGTCGACCTACCTGTTCCAATGCATCCAGGAACTCATCGACGGTGGCGTGTCCCGCGAAGACATCCTCTACCTCAATTTCTTCGACGACCGCCTCCGGCAACTTCAACGCGACGGCCTAGCGACCGTCCTCGACGCCTACTTCTCACTCTATCCGGCGAAGAAGAACGTACAGACCGTGTACTGCTTCTTCGACGAGATCCAGGTCGTCCCCGGCTGGGAGTACTTCGTCGACCGCCTGATGCGCACGGAGAAGTGCGAAGTCTTCATCACCGGATCATCAGCGCAAATGCTCTCGCGCGAGATCGCCACGCAAATGCGTGGACGGGCACTCTCGTGGGAACTGCTGCCATTCTCCTTTAGGGAGTACCTGCATTGGCGGGGCTTCCGAGACTTGGATGTCTTGTCCACGAAACGGCGGCTTCTCGTTCAGAACGCATTCTCGAGCTACTTCGAGACCGGCGGTTTCCCTGAAGTCGCCGGGCTAAGCCGTCCCTTGCGGATCAAGACCCACCAGGAATACTGGGGCACCATGCTGTTCCGCGACTTGGTGGAGCGTCATGACGTGGCGCACCCGCGAGCAGTCGCAGACCTCGGTCACCGGTTGATAGACAACGCGGCCTCGCTGTACACGGTCAACCGGCTGACGGGGTACCTCAAATCCGTCGGCCATCGCGTCCCGAAAGCCGCTGTCTCGGACTACCTCGCCTGGTTCGAGGACGCCTTCTTTCTCTTCACCGTGCGCGTCTTCGACGCATCGCTTGCGCGTGCCAACGTGAACCCCAAGAAGATCTACTGCATCGATCACAGTCTGGTGACATCGGTCTCTTCCGGAATCCTGGTGAACTCGGGACACCTCCTTGAGAATCTCGTTTTCGTAGCACTGCGCCGCCTGACACCCGACATTCACTACTACAAGTCCAAGGCCGGCCGAAAGGTGGACTTCGTCGTCGACATAGACGGGAAGCGCCGACTCATCCAAGTCTCGGAGTCTCTTGCCGACCCGCAGACGCGAAAGCGGGAAGTCTCGGCCCTTCGCGATGCCATGGCGGAGCTAGACCTCGACGCCGGAGAGATCGTTGTGCGCACCGGTTCCGCACCAGAGTACATCGACACGGATGCCGGGAGAGTCCGCGTGGTTCCCGCGTGGCAGTATCTACTGAGCTTGAGTTGAAATCCGGCCGTCCTCGTGCTTGTGCGCGCCGGGGCGCTCCCGCTGTGCGACAATCGAGCGGGATCAAGGGTGGAGGCTGGCGCAACGCGCCAGGCGAGAGATGAAGAAGGCGTTTCCCACGATCATCGGCTTGGCCGTCTGGCTGACCGCTGCATCGGCCATCGCCGGCCCCGAGGAATTCCCCCGTACCGCCTCCGGCAAGCCGGACTTCTCGGGCACTTACGACATTGGGACGCTGACGCCGTACATGCGCAGAAGCGAACACGGCGAGAACATGTGGCTGGATCCGGAAGCCGCTGCCGAAGTGGAGGCGGGCGCCGCCGCTCGCATGGAGGCCGCGTACCAGCCGAGCGACCCCAATCGTGGACCGCCGGCCAAGGGCGCCAACGTCGACGCCCGCAGCTACGACTGGTTCTGGATGGACCCCGGCACCACCATGTTCAAGATCGACGGCAAGTACCGCACGTCGATCATCGTCGATCCCCCCAACGGGCGGATCCCGGAAGTCTCCGAGGCTGGCAAGGCACGCCGCGCGACACTGCGCCGGAAAGGCGGCTGGAAGAACGACGGCACCGCCTGGTGGGTCGAGACCGGCGACGACCCGTACGACGATCCCGAAGGCCAGTCCTTGCAGGACCGGTGCCTCTATCTCGGGTACGTCACCATTCCGATGAGGCCGGTCGTCTACAACAATTTCAAGACCATCGTGCAGACCGAGGACCACGTGATGATCCTCGTCGAGTGGATGCACTGGCCGCGCATGGTGCGCATGAACGACGACCACCTGCCGGACGACATGCGTTCGATGGCCGGGGACTCGATCGGCTGGTGGGAGGGAGACACCCTGGTGGTCGACACCACGAATTTCCTCGCTGAGCCCGGCATGCCGCGCGACGGTTTGCGCATCGAGGAACGGTTCTCGCCCCTTGACGCGAACCGGCTGCTCTACCGCTTCACGGTGCACGACGACGACCACGTCGCGCCGTACACGGGCGAGTTGCCATGGCCGAAGTCGGACAAGAGCCTCTACGAGTACGCCTGCCACGAAGGCAACTACTCGATGGGCAATACGCTGCGGGGCGCACGCCGGCTGGAGAAGGTCTGGATCGAGGAACGCGCCGAGACGAGTGAGGGCGACTAACCGGAGGGCACACCAATGAGGAATCCATTCATCGCCGGAGTCGGCGTCGCCGTGATCGCTTCCGCGGTCTCGAGCGCGGCGGGGCCCGAGGACTTCCCGCGCACGGCATCCGGCAAGCCCGACTTCTCGGGCTCCTACGACATCGCCTCCCTGACGCCCTACACGCGCAATCCGAAGCACGGCGACAACCTCTACCTCGACTCTGCCGACGCCCAGGCGCGGGAAGCGGCGGCGGCGCGGACGGTCGACGCCGAACTCGAACCGAGCGACCCCGACCGCGGGGCGCCCGCCAAGGGTGCGGACGTCGGTGCCTACAACCAGGTCTGGATGGATCCCGGCACGACGATGTTCAAGATCGACGGCAAGTACCGCACGTCGATCATCGTCGATCCGCCCAACGGCAGGATGCCGGCGATCTCGGAGGCCGGGAAGGCGCGCCGGGCGACCCTCAAGCAGAAGGGCTGGTTCAAGAACACCGGCACGGCGTGGTGGCTGGAGACGGGTGACAAGCCCTACGACGACATGGAGACGCAGCCGCTGGTCGATCGGTGCCTCTACCTCGACGTGGTTTCCGTGCCGATCCGACCGATCGTCTACAACAACTTGAAGACCATCGTGCAGACCGAGAACCACGTGATGATCCTCATCGAGTGGATGCACTGGGCGCGCGTCGTGCGCAT
The DNA here is from genome assembly GCA_026706385.1 of Gammaproteobacteria bacterium. Taxonomy (GTDB): domain Bacteria; phylum Pseudomonadota; class Gammaproteobacteria; order Pseudomonadales; family Azotimanducaceae; genus VXYL01. The sequence goes on along the minus strand of JAPOYV010000064.1, from coordinate 13,666 downwards.
GAACTCCGAACACCTGCCCGAGGACATGCGCTCCCTCGGCGGCGACTCCATCGGTTGGTGGGAAGGTGACACGCTTGTGGTCGACACCACCAACTTCCTGTTCGAACCGGGCGTGCCGCGCGAAGGCCTGCGCGTGGTGGAGCGGTTCTCGCCCCTCGACGCGGATCGCCTGCTCTACCGGTTCACGGTGCACGACCCCGACTACGTATCGCCCTACACGGGTGAATACCCGTGGCCGAAGACGGACTCGAGCCTCTACGAGTACGCCTGCCACGAGGGGAACTACGCGATGGGCAATACGCTGCGCGGCGCGCGGCGGCTTGAGAGGGACTGGATCGCCGAACACGGCCCGGTGGCATCAGGCGAGTGACGGCGCCACATCCGCTTGCCGGGGTGCGCGTACTAGACATCTCGGAGGGCATCGCCGGTCCGTTCTGCGCCAAGCTGCTCGGCGATCTCGGCGCCGACGTGGTCAAGGTCGAGCGCCCCGGGACCGGTGACCAAACCCGGAATATGGGGCCGTTCCCATCTTGGGCGGACGACCCGGACGCACGGCGCGAAGCCAGTGCCACGTTCTTCTACCTGAACACCAGCAAGCGGAGCGTCGTCCTCGATCTCGACTCGGCACACGGGCGCGAGCAGCTTCGTCGCCTAGTCCAACACTTCGACATCGTGATCGCCAGCGAAACCGCCGAGAGCTTGGACGCCCGGGGGATCGGCTATGAAACTCTCGCTTCGTGGAACCCCGCCGTCATCCTGACCTCGATATCCGGATTCGGCTCGTTCGGTCCGCAATCCCACTACCAGTCGTCGCATCTCATCGCCTGCGCCGTGGGCGGCTGGTGCCACCTGTGCGGTGTCCCCGAACGCGAACCCCTGCAGGTCGGCGGCAACACGTCCGAGACCCTTGCCGGCGCATTCGCAGCGGCGGCCACGCAATTGGCCGCGCTGGGTCGGGCCCGTCACGGCGGCGGCGACCACATCGACGTCAGCGTCCAGCAGGCCGTGCTCACCGGTGCCCAGATCCCTACGATGATGTACGAGTTCCGCGGGATCGCGCCGGAACGGTATTCCAGCGTAGGCTCCGGCGCCGGAGCCTGCTACATGCTGCCGACCGCCGACGGCTACATCGGTCTCAACGCACTGACCCGGCCCCAGTGGCACATGCTGTGCGAGTTCCTTGGCCGCAAGGACATCGCCGAGGATCCCCGCTACCGATCCGTGGGCTGGGTGAACCCGGACGAGCGGGTGGAGGAAATCCGCGCCGCGTTCACGGAAGCCTTGGCGGGGAGAACTGCCAAAGAATTGTTCCACGAAGCCGAGAAATGGCGTGTGCCGTTCGGCCTCGTGCCCGACATGGCCGGCTTGTACGCCTTGCCGCCACATCGGCACCGGGGCTTCTTCGTCGCCTTGGACCACCCGGTGGCGGGCAAGGTCGAAGTCCCAGGCATCCCGTTCCGGTCCGCTGCGACGCAGCCCTCACCTTCCCGGCCACCGTTGCTCGGCGAGCACACCCGCGCCGTACTGGCCGAACTCCCCGACACCCCCATCGAAGCGACAAGCGCCCCGGCTGACACCAACCCGTTGCCGCTTGAGGGGATCCGCGTGCTGGACTTGTCGATGTTCTTCGCCGGTCCGGCGTGCGCCCAGATCGCCGCCGATGCCGGTGCCGACGTCATCAAGGTCGAATCCATCCAGCGCATCGACGGCTGGCGCGGCAGCGCGGCGACCCACGCCAACCGCGAGTTGCCCGGGTGGGAGAGTTCGCCCTATTTCAACTGGATCAACCGCAACAAGCGCGACGTCACGCTCAACCTCACCGACCCGCGTGGCGTTGCGATCCTCAAGACCCTGGTGGCGGACGCCGACATCCTCATCGAGAACTACACGCCCCGCGTAATGGCCAAGTTCGGACTCGACTACGAGACGCTGCGCGCCATCAACCCGGGCCTGATCATGATCTCCTTGTCGGGTTTCGGCGCCGACAGTCCGTGGCGAGACTACGTGGCCTTCGGCATGTCCACCGAGCAGATGGGCGGCTTCACACACCTCACGGGCTACGCCGACGGCGATCCGCTGTTCACCGGCACCACCGGTGGCGACCTGTTCGCCGGCGTCATGGGCGCCAATGCGCTCTTCGCCGCACTCAACCATCGCGACCGCACGGGCGAGGGGCAGCACATCGACTTCGGGCAGGTCGAAGCGTGCAGCCTGTACGTGGGTGATGCGATGACGGCGTGGTCACTCGCCGACACCGATCCCGGCCGCGTCGGCAACGCCCACCACCACTATCCGCTACAGGGCGTCTATCCCTGCCGCGACAACCGATGGATCGCGATCACCTGCAAGACGAGCGACCATTGCGCGGCGCTAGCAAACATCGTCGGCGATCCCGAGATCGCCTCTGCCAACGGCGGCGATGCCGGCCCGGACTCGATCGCTGCCTGGACGGCTTCCCGCGAACACCTGGCCTTGATGACCGAATTGCAGGCCGCCGGCATCCCAGCCGGGGCGGTCATGAATGGTCCGGATCTGCTCGACGACGCCCAGGTCGCATCCTTTGGCGGCCTGCTGCTACAGGACCGACCCGGTCTCGGTCCGAAGCACTATCCCAACCAGCCGTACCGTTTCCGGCGCACGCGAACTCCGCCGAACCAGCGGGCGCCGCTGCTCGGTGAACACTCGAGCGAGGTGTTGCGTGAGGAAGCGGGACTAACGGACGACGACATCGCGGAGCTTGTGATCGCCGACGTGGTGGGGACGGTACCCATCGCGGCGAGATAGACCCGGCTCCGAGGTCTGGAATTCAGATCGGTAGCGCCGCACATCTCCAAGTGTCGCTCGACTCCGTTTCGGGGGTTGACCGCCATCAAACCAGGTTGACATGTCGCTAGTGGCTGTCATATTGTCAAGTTAACTTGATCTTTAGTCAAAGTACGCTGTCATGAGAACCAAGACTCTCGCCGCCATGCTCGCCACCCTCCTCGCGGCCACATCCTTCGCCGGGCAACCGATGCGCATCGATCAGCTCGGAGCGGCAGGTCCGCCTGTCCTCTTCATCCCAGGGCTAAACTCGCATGCCGACCTCTGGCAACCGTGGGCGGAAAAGCTGGCGTCGGCCGAGCCTGGCCATCGGTCGTTTCTCATCACCCCGGCCGGCTTCGCGGGCGTGACCCCCTACAAGCTAGGCGATGGCTTCCATGCGGGCCTGCTGCCAGGACTATCGGCGCTGCTCGAAGCCGAGGACTTGCACAATGTCACCGTCGTCGGACACTCGGCGGGCGGACTGGTTGCCCTGATGCTGGCCCACCGGGAACCGGAACGCGTCCGGAGCGTGCTGGTTGTGGATAGCCTGCCGTTCCTCGCTGGCCTCTTCATGCCGGGCGCAACGCCGCAGCAAGCCGCCGATCAGGCCGCCGCTATGGCGCAGCAGATGACCGCGTCGAGCGAGTCGGCGTATCGAGAGCAGCAGGCGATGACGCTCCCCACCTACGCGAAGACGTCTACGTTTCTCTCTACCCTCCAGGCCTGGTCCGCTGAGTCCGACCGCGCCACCTCCATCGCCGCGTTCAAGGACACCTTGGCGACGGACTTCCGTCCGGTGCTGCCCGAGATCACACAGCCGGTACTGGTGCTTGCGGCGTGGGACGCAGCCATGGGCGTACCGAAGGATCACATCGACGCCCTCTACACGGTTCAGTACGACGGCTTGCCGAACGGCAGCGTGCGCATCGTGGCGGACAGTTTCCATTTCGTGGTGATCGATCAGCCGACGGCTTTCGATGACGCATTGGCCGAGGTGCTTGGTCGATGAGACCGCCGGAGAAGCGCTACCTGAAGGAGACAGTTCTCGCGTTTACGGTCTACGGTGTCACCGTTTTTGCCACCGACGCCTTGCTTGCGAATGGCAACCTGTCGCCCGGGGAACGCGCCGCGCTCGCTCTCGCGCCCATGCTGCCGGTGCTGTTTTTCGGTAAAGCCATGCTGGGGTTCTACCGCACCCTCGATGAGCTGCAGCGCAAGGTGGTCGCGGACGCCGTCATCGCGGCCGCATTCGTCGTCGGGTTCGGCAGCTTCGCATGGGGATGGCTGGAGCTCAGGATTGGAGTGCCGGAGCTACCAACCATCTGGGTGACGCCGGCGCTATTCGCCGTGTTCGGCATCGCCTTGCCGGTAGTTTCGCGCCGGTACACAGGAGCCCCGTCATGAAAAACCGCCTCAAGGTGTTGCGCGCTGAACGCGACTGGTCCCAAGCCGAACTGGCGAAGCGCCTGGGCGTCTCGCGGCAGACGGTGAACGCCATCGAGCGTGGCAAGTACGACCCGTCCCTGCCGTTGGCCTTCAAGATGTCCCGCGTGTTGGGACAACCCATCGAGTCGATGTTCTATCCAGATGAGGCAGATCGGGCACGGGAACCTAGCCCTCTCGCACAACCAGTTCCGCTCACCGCGCGGTAGAAGCACGAGACTCACCGGTCTTTGTAGTAGTCGCCCCCAAGAGCCACCCGCCGTACGCTCTTCGACGCCGTCGGCTCATGGCCGACGGCATTCGCCGGCGCGGCGATTTCGGCGACCCGGTTCTCCAGCCGGCCGAGCCCGGTCACCTCAACTTCGACTATGTCGCCCGGCTGCATCGGCCGGGAGTTGGCGGGCGTACCCGTCAGCACGACATCGCCGGGCAGCAGCGTGATGTGACGGCAGAGGTCCGCGAGTTGATAGTCGATGCCAAAGGCCATTTCGCTGACCGCACCTTCCTGCACCACCTCGCCGTTGATGTAGGTACGCACCGTCGATTCACGGACGTCGACGCCGCGCACGATGCCGGGGCCGATCGGGCAGAATCCGTCCATGCCTTTCACGCGTGTCATCCCGCCGGCGTCGGTGTCGCGGAAGTCGTGGCAACCGACGTCGTTGGCCGGGGCGAATCCCGCGATGTAGTGCCAGGCGTCTGCCGGGGCGACGTTCTTCATCGGTCGGCAGATGATTGCGGCGACCTCGCCTTCGTAGTTCAGGTAGTCGCAGTTGGCGGGTCGATTGAGCACGCCCCGGTGGCTGTTGAGCGCAGTCGTCGGCTTCTGGAAGTAGGTCGGGGTCTCAAGCGGTGGCGCGCGGAATTCCACCCGGCGCGACTCGTAGTTCAAGTGGATGCACAGGATCTTGGTGGGTTCGCAGGGGGGCAGGTAGACGGCATCGGTCTCGGCGACTCGCCGCCCGTCCATCAACAGCAAGTCCACGCCGTCCACGCTCACCCACTCGGGACGGCCCTCGAAGAGAATCCTACGGCGTTCGACCCGTTCACCGTCCAGTACGCTCATCCTTGATCCTCAACTTTGGCGCGCCTCGCCGGGCGGTGCCCGTACGTGTCCCGGGTGTAGTACTCGGACTGATGCGTCGCCGGGCGTCCTCCCCAGCCGATCTCGATCTGGAAGCCGGACGGCGAGACGCAGTAGAACGAGAACATCTGGTCGTTGGCGTGCCGGCCGAGATCGACGGCGATAGGGTATTCGCTCTTCTTGACGAGTTCGTAGGTGAGGAAGACGTCGTCGAGATTGTCGACCTCGAGCATCAGGTGTTCGACGCGCTTGTCCGTCGGCAAGCCGAAAGCAAACGTGTGGTCACGGTCGTTGCAGTGCATGAACAGGATGTCGAGCGTGTCGCCGCCGGGAACAGGGATCCGGTACTCGATGCCGCCGCGCATGCCGAGGAGTTTGTAGAACTCGCATGTTGCCTCGAGGTCCGTCGGGCACATCATCATGTGGCCCACGCCGCCGGAACCCGTGAGGAACCGGCCAAACATGCCTCGTCCGGGATGAAATGGCCGATGAGTCTCGACGAGCGGGCCGTGGAAGATCTCGAGCGGGTTTCCTGCCGGATCCGCAAGGGTCATCAACTCTAGGACGCGAGCGGACCGCGCCCGGTCATCGTCGGCCACCTGGAAGCTCACGTTGTGAGCGCGGAACACGTCCTGCATGGCGCGGAACTCGTCTGCGCCCGCGACGCGCAGGCCAGCCCCGAGCAGGTCGTCGCAGTCGTCCTCCTCGAGAACCACGCGGTGGTGCCAGGCATCTGTGCGCAGGTACACCGGACCTTCGCCGTTGCCGTTGAGTTCAAGTCCCAGCAACTGCGTCGCGAACTCCCGCCAAGCCGCGAGATCGGATACGCCGAACCGGACGTATCCCAGTTCCGTGACTCCCGGCACCTCACTCTCCGTCAACGCTTCCGCCCCCGTACTTCGCCATGATCTCGTCCGTTGCCCGCCAGAACTCCGGTACGGCGTTCCACTCGCGGCTCCGTTGCGCGGCGATATGCGCGCCGGAGTAGTTCCGTGGCGCGGACGCGAGATAGAACCGTTCGTACAACTCGACCCGACCACCCAGCGCCGAGCCGGCGAAGTCCCAAGCCGTTCTGAAGAGCCGGGCGCGCTCCTCGGCGCTTGCGTCCTCCGCACCTCGCAAGTAGCGCCGGAGCAGCGGCTCGAGTTCGGCATCCGAGAAATCCGCCTCGGCCGGCGTTGCGAGCAGATTGTGCGAGCCGATCGTCTTCAGGATGTCGTTCGCCCGCACCATCCAGCCGGGTATCGAGGGCCTAAGCGCGTAGAACGGCCGCTCGTCGCAGAACCAGGTGCCGTCGCCGTAGTCGAACGCGCCAACCTCCGCGGCCTTCAGCGCGCTGCGCGTGAGTTCCGCGTACGACCAAAGCTCGCCAAGCATCTGGGTGATCTCGCTGCGCTTGTTCTGCCCCGTCACGTCCGCCATGCGCGAGGCGAGTTCGTAGGCGAACTCGAGCTTGACCAAGGCACGGATCACGGTCTGCTGCATGATGTTGCCCGTCCAGCCCCGGCGCATGACGCCGTTGAAGACTTCCGGGTTGCCGTCGCAGAAGACCCGCGACTTCGGGACCTCAACGTGGTCGAAGACGATGAAGGCGTCCTGCTCGTCGAAACGGCTGGAAAACGGCGCGTCGAAGGCGCTGCGAGAGACGCCGTAGTGGTCGCGGCAAAGCACCTTGAGCCCGGGCGTGTCCATGGGCACGGAGAAGGAGATCGCGATCTCCGGCTGCTCCGCTGGCACGGGGTGCGCGGGGTAGACGGCGATTTCGTCCGCGAACGGGCCGAGCGTCGCGAGGATCCGGGCGCCGTTGACGACGATGGCGTCGGCCGTTTGATCCACCTTGCGCAGCGCCATATCCAGGTTGACGCCCTCGTAGTCCGGAACGCGCTTGTCGACTATGGGGTGGATGATTGTGTGGGTGAGCGAGAGGTCTTTGTCGGCGATCTCGCGTTGAAACGCCACCAGGTTGTCGTGGCCTTCTTCGTTGCCGGCGATCCGCCACAGGCTCGGCTGCCCGGCGAACCCGGCGAAGGTGACATTGAGGTAGTCGGGCGTCCGCCCGAGCATCCCGACGCTGTAGCGTGCGGTCCGCTCGAGCCCCCGGCGCCGCAGCGCCAGGTCCTCGCGACTGCGCGGGATCAGGTGGCTGACGTGGCTGACCGATCCGCAACCGTCGTCGATCAGGCAAGCGTCCGAGTGCGCATGCTGCCAGTCGAAGTAGCCCGCCATGCCGGCGAGCGATCCCTTGAACGGGCCATGGCAAGTGACGTCACGGACGGCCTCACCGTCGACCCACACGGAGCGCCGGTCCTTCAAGCCCGCGAGATATTCTGCGCCGGTGCGTGCGGCCATCGGTCGATGCATCTCCTCGAAGGACGCTGTGTGACGGGGCCATTATCGACAATACTGTGACGCGAATCCGCACACTCGATTTCAGGACGAATCTATGGACCTCCAACGGCTGTCAGCCATCCTCGGCCGCACGACCGGTCGGGCATCGTCGTGGGACACCACCGGCCGTAACGACGACGCGTGGAACATCGAGCCCGGCGAGCGCCGTGTGCTCGCCGACATCGCAGGCCCCGGCACCATCACCCACCTGTGGATGACGCAGCGCAACCACTACCGCGAATGCCTGTTGCTCATCACCTGGGACAACGCGCCGCAGCCGAGCGTCGTGTGTCCGCTCGGCGACTTCTTCGGTCTCGGCCACGGCATCGTGAACTCCTACCAGTCGCTACTGTTCTCCGCCTCGACCCGCGCTAACAACCAATTCAACCAAGGCTGCGCGCTCAACGCCTATGTCCCCATGCCGTTTCGAGAACGTGCACTGGTCGAACTCGTCAACGAGAGCGAGGAGATGCATCGGCAGTACTTCTACGTGGACTACGAGCAAGCCGCGGTCGCCCAGAACGCCGGCTACCTGCACGCCGAGTTCCACCGCACGAACCCGTTCCCTGGCTGGGGCGGAGACATCCGGGTCAACACCCCGCCCGCCAACATCGCGAACAAGGAACGCCTGGCCTGGGACAACAACTACGTCATCCTGGATACCGCCGGACGCGGCCACTACCTCGGCTGCAACCTGTCCGTCACCAACTTCCAAGGCACCTGGTGGGGCGAGGGCGACGACATGATCTGGGTGGACGGCTACAAGTGGCCGCCGGACCTGCACGGCACCGGCTCCGAGGACTACCTCAACCAAGCGTGGGGGATGCAGGACAACGCATACCTGCGCAACGGCTCGTCGATCTACGAGCACAATACGCGCGGCTACCAGACGAGCTACGTGCATCACATCGAGAACCCGGTACGCTTCGAGCGCGAGATCAAGGTCACCATCGAGCACGGCCACGGCAACCATCTCGCCAACGAGATGTCGAGCGTGGCGTACTGGTACGGTGAGGAACCGGGAGCGGCGCGGGATTGCCCACCGGTGCGGCAGCGCCTGGCGGTGAAGCGCGACAACGTGACGGGGGAGTGGCGGCAGGACCCTGCGGGAACGACACCGTCGTCGGCGATCCGGCAAAGCGACGAGATGCGCGCCGTGCGCCAAGAGCTGGACGACAGGACCTAACGGCCGTAGGGAGTGGCGGCTGTCTGCCCGCAGTCTCAGGCGGTCAGACACCGTCGACGCTAGCGTCCCGCCTTCCGCACCGCAGGAGACCCCCACGGCCAGTGGTTGTACCGCAAATTGATGTGTAGGAGACATCAATGAGATGGTATTCTCAGGCCTTTCGGGAAAACGGGAGTTGCGAGGTGCAGCGTGCATCACAAACCAGCGTGCCCACCGGCATCGATGGCATCGACATACCGCCCGCCGCCTTCACCGATGGCCTCGCGTTCATCCAGACTGTCAAGTCAGGGCTATCCGGCGAGGTCATCAGACAGGCCGTAGCCGTGGTCGGACACCGAGAGTTGTTCGTTCGTTTGCTCGGGACCACGTCGGGTAATCTGAGTCGGCTGTACCGTCGCAAGGCTCTTGGGAAAGGCACGTCCGAAGCGCTCCTGGACGCGCTGCGCGTTGTGGCCAGAGCCGTTGCCGTGTTCGGTACCTTGGGCCAAGCCGACGAGTGGCTCGACACGGAGATCGCCGCACTGGGCGGTCATAGACCGATCGACCTGTGCGACACCTTTGAAGGACGCGGTTTGGTTCGGGACGCCATTCGTAAGATCGAGTACGGCGAGTTCCCTTGATCCAGCTCTTTCGGATCACCCGCGTTCCGCATTTGGAGGACTTTTCCGGTCTGGGTGCAAGCTACCGGGATGGTGGCCGTTGGAACGAGGCCGGCGTTCCAGCGTTGTACTTCGCGAACTCGCCCAGCGTGGCAATGCTGGAGATGGCGAACTACCTGCCGTCACCACGTTTGGTTCCGCGCGACTACCGGTTGGCAACCTACGTGGTGGCCCATGACGCCGTCGTCGAACACTGGTCGGTGGACAGCTTGCCTGCCGACTGGCGCGACTTCCCTTACCCGCAGTCCACGCAACGAATGGGCAGCGACTGGCTAAATGGGGCGACGGCACCCTTGCTCGCTATTCCGAGCGCTGCCGTTCCGGGTGGACTCGAGGACATCGTGCTGGCGAATCCTCGGTGCCTGAGACCGGGCGCCATTCGGCTCCAATCGGTGGAGACGGAAATCTACAACCCGCGGGTGTTCGCCCCGTAGAGGTGCGCGGGCCTCCTGGCCCGCTCTGGGCCTTGCTCCATGTCGAATTGCGGACGTGGACGTCCGCGCACCGCCGGTGGGTGCTAGCATCCCGCTCTTCCCATCGCTAGGACCGTCCAATGGCGACCGCAGCGACCCACAACCTTCCTCGCACGCTTCGCCCCGAAGGCGATTGGCGGCATGTCTTCGCCTACCACCCCATGGACGTGGAGATCGAGCATGCCGAGGGCGTGTTCATCTACGACAAGGACGGCAACCGCTACTACGACGTTTCCGGCGGGCCGATGGCAGTGAATCTGCCGCACAACCATCCGCGGATGAAGCAGGCGATCGCGGCGCAGTTGGAGAGTTACACCTATACGCACCCGTCCGTCGCGGACCCGAAACGCGCCGAGTTCTGCAAGCTGCTCTCCGAGGTGACCCCCGCGGATCTTGACCACACGTACTTGGCCTCGGGCGGCTCCGAGGCGGTCGAGACCGCGATCAAGCTCGCCCGCCAAGCCCAAGTGGCGCTCGGCCACCCCGACAAGCACAAGATCATCAGCCATCGGGACGCCTACCACGGCATGACGCTGGCGACCCTCGCTGCATCGCACAGCCCCGCCTCGCAAAGCGTTTTCGAGCCGATGCTGGCGAGTTGGCCGCACATCCGGCAGTACTCGGACTTCGACCGGCCGGAAGGCATGAGCCGAGACGAGTGGGGCGTGGAATGCGCCAAGGCACTGGAGTTCGCCGTGCACTACGCCGGCGCCCAGACCGTCGCGGCGTTCCTGGCAACACCGCACGGCTGCGGTCCCGACTACGCCTGCGTGCCGCCGGACAGCTATTGGCGCACGATTCGCGACATCTGCGATCGCTACGACGTGCTGCTGATCGCCGATGAGGTGGTCACCGGCTTCGGCCGCACGGGCAAGTGGTTCGGCATGGAGCACTTCAGCGTCGATGCCGACATCATGGCGATGGCCAAGGGCATTTCGAGCTGCTACGTGCCGTTCGCGGCCGTATCGGTGTCAAGCCGCATCAACGCGCCGTTCGAGCAGGGCACGCCGTTCGTACACGGCTACACGTTTGGCGGGCATCCGCTGGGCTGCGCGGCGGGCTGCGAGCTGATTCGCGTGATCCAGGACGAGAAGCTGATCGAGAACTGCAACGCGCAGAGCGAGCGCATCTTCGGCTACCGTGACGAACTGCTCGCCCACCCGACGGTTGCCGATGTGCGCGGCTGGGGCTTGATGATGGCCATCGAGCTGGTCGCGGACAAGGAGACCAGGCGGTTCTTCGACCGCAGCGCGGGTGCCCAGGAGCTGTTCCAATCGATCGCTTTGAAGCACGGACTCGCGATGTACAGCTCGCTCTACGGGAGTTCGAGGCAGCCGGGGCTGGCCAGGGGCTTGCCGATCTGGGTTTCGCCGCCGCTGTCGATCAGTTCCGAGGAAGCGGACGACATGATGCGGCACCTACTGGCGATGCTCACCGAGTGGGAAGGCGCCGTGCTGTAGGCGCGCTGGTGGTCGCAACGCCCCACGCGTCGATGTCGCGTGCGGGACTCGAACCCGCCACCTCTGGAACAACGGCCCCGCTCCCCGTACGACGTCCAATGGGATGGCAATTGAGCATACCCTAAGCGGGTATTAGAATACCTGTTATGGGTACGGACTCCAAGACGCCGTCTGGCTCAACGCCGTCGCTGGCGGACGCGCTTTTCACAAGGACGCAAAAGCGGGTGCTCCGGTTGCTCTTCGGCCAGCCGGATCGCACCTTCTATGTCACTGAACTGATCAAGCTCGCGCGCGCCGGACGCGGCAGTGTCCAGCGTGAACTGTCGCGTCTAGAGCGCGGGCGACTCATTGTCCCGGAGTGGCAAGGGAACCGTAAGCACTTCCGGGCCAATGCCCAAGCGCCGATCTACCAGGAACTGTGCTCGATTGTCAGCAAGACAATAGGCGTTGCGGAGCAGATCCGTGCAGCACTTAGACCGATCGAATCACGCATCACACTGGCCCTTATCTACGGTTCCATTGCGAAGCAGACGGATACAGCCGCGAGTGACATCGACCTGCTCATAGTGTCGGAAGACCTCACTCTTGAAGAGGTCTTCTCGCACCTCGCCAGCGCCGAGCGAGGGCTGGGGCGGTCAATCGACCCCGCTCTGTACACCCGCGATGAGTTCGACAAGCGTCGCCAAGGAGGCAACGAGTTTCTACGACGTGTCCTCACCGGACCAACCGAAGTGCTGGTGGGATCATCCGATGTCAACTGACTCTCTGGATAATCTCGTCAAGGTCGGGCGACTGAAGACAGAGCCGCCTTCCGAGGCTGAAGTGGCGGGGCTGATCAGTTCGGGTGTCGCTAGACTCCGTGACGCGGGCAACACGTCACTTAGCACGGAGTCTCGGTTCGATCTCGCCTACAACGCAGCCCACGCGCTAGCCCTGGCAGCTCTTCGCCGAGCCGGGTATAGGTCGGACAATCGATATCTGGTCTTCCAGTGCCTGCCGCATACCGTCGGGCTCGAGAACCATCAGTGGCGAGTACTCGACCAGGCTCATCGAAAGCGCAACCTCGCGGAGTATGAAGGCAGGCTGGAGGTGGATACCGGGCTCATTGACGCCATGATTCGAACGGTCGAGGCTGTTGCTCGTCGACTCGAATAGTCCGAACAAAGTCAACAAGGGCTATCACCAATTGAGAGCCGAGTTGGAGGGCTACTTGCTGGCCCACTAGTCGAACGGCCAAACCTCCAACCCGTGGATCGCGTTGCGCACATCCATCGACAGGTTCACCGACAGCAAGCGCCGGTTGCCGGCGAGGTCGTAGACCACCACCGTCGAGGGCGAGGAGCCGCCCGCCACGACGGTGTCCGAGAGCACGGCGAGCCCGCGGGCGAAGCCTTGGCGCGCGACGTGGCCGTCGTCGAACTCGGGGTTCTTAAGCTCCCGCGGTGAGTACCTGGGTACGGCCATGGCGCGGTCCTCGTTGCCGTCCCCGCGACCGACGTAGCGCAACCGGTCGGCTTCGCTGTCGTTGAAAAGGACGCCGTTGCGGAAAGGCCGCGCGTTGTGCGTACCGGCGGGGAGTTCTGCGCTCATCGACAACGTCGTGCCGTTGAAGTGGGCCATGCCGCCGGTGCGCAAGCCGCTCAAGTACATGCCGTTGTCGTCGCAGTGGACGTTGTTGATGTGCAGCTTGTTGAGCTGCAGCGGACCGTCGTCGTTGTTCGGGTCGTACGCCCGGGCAACGAACCGGAACCGTTGCAGGTCGACCTGCATGGCCCAGGTGAAGGTCTTCTCGTCGAGGTCGAAGCCGAGGATGGAGTCGAATCCGGTGGAGGCGATGTAAAGCGTCCGTCCGCGGATGCTTACCTCGTGGCAGTGCTTCAGGTACGGGTTGCGCCACGAGCCGATCGGCGAGAAGTCCGGGGCGAAGGCGTAGAGTTCGTCGCTCGCCGTGATGTAGACCGTCTCACCGTCGAAGGCGATGCCGCGCAGCCCGCGGTCGCCGCCGCGGCCTGCCCAGTCGATGCCGGCGGCGTCCCAGTCGAGTTTGAGGTCGGCCCGCTGCCGTTCGACGTCCAACAGGTAGATGCCGCCGTGGCTCTCCCCCTGCTGGCTGCCGCGCACCACCGACGTGGCGAGCAGTTTCACGCGGACGCGACCCGGCGGGTCCG
>JAPOYV010000052.1 GCA_026706385.1 Gammaproteobacteria bacterium | reverse complement strand
AGCGCCCCCGGCGCAGCGGCGGCACGTCGTCGAGCACGCGCAGCGTGACCAGCACAGGGCAGCGCCCGGGAATGGCCCCGCAGCTGCGGTGCGCCACCCGCGAGCGGTGCTTGCGCGGACGTCCGGCCCCGGGACGGGCGCCGCCGCGGCCGGCGGGTTTGAACTCGAGGCTGGTCTGCCGGGGCTGGCGGCGCCGTCGGACCTTCCGCGGCCGCCGCTTGCCTGTGTTCCGTGGACGACGTTTCCCTTGCACGGGGGTCACCGTTCGTGGTCCTGAATTCGGGGGAACAGCCTACGCTGAAACTACTGTATATGTCAACAGTATTATGGCGGGCCACGACAAGATCGGCGGCTTCCCTCCCTGCCAGAACATGGCCCTTTTCATGCCGGGCGCGCTGAAGAAAAGGGGCGCCGCTCGACCGCCGACATGCCGGACCATGCCGGGTTTTTCGAAAAGGGCCATGTTCCGCGCTGGAGTGCGCAGAACAGGCCTGCGCGGCCGCGGCGCGCAGACGCGGACGCCGGCCGCCAGCGAGCCCTCCCCAACCCTTGAGCGCTGAACAATGACGACGCCGCCGAAGGGGTTGTCCACGCTTTGTCCGTGCGCCGGTCCTGCGGTACCTGGCGCGGCAGGGCAAAGGGTGGGCAACCCCACACCGACATCTGAAAAGGGCGATGTTCTGTACCGAGGCGGCCACAGCCCAAGCTGCTGGTGACCGACCAACGACCGCCATTCTCGACCGGCTGCTGCACCACAGCCACGTGCTGACCATCACCGGCGCGAGCTACCGGCTGCGCGAGAGGCGCCGCGCCGGCGTGCTCAACGCCTCCACGAAGGCACTCACGCAGCCGTCAACGTGAACGACCAGGTTGCCAGCACCAATGTCATCGAAGGGGTTGTCCACCCTTTGCCCAGCGCGCCTCTTCAGCCTCGGAACCGGCGCCACGGACAAAGCGTGAATAACCCGCCGCCACGGTGCCGTTGACCCGGCAAGAGGTCAGGTTCATGTCGCCGGGTCAGTTTTTCGTGTCTCTTGACGTCGGCTTCGGTGGACGCGTTGGTCGGGTTGAGCCTGGCCCCGACGGCCCAGTGGACGATAGCGTTGCCGAGGTCCCGGTGCGATGGGAGAATCCCACAGCGCAGGGAGGAGAGAGCGTGACATGAGCGAACCGTCGGCCCTGGCCGGGTCCGGGATCGACCAGGAGCCCGATTACCAAGTCGTCATCATCGGTGCGGGCGTGACGGGCATCTACCAGGCCAAGCGGCTGGTCGATCTCGGCGTGCGCATGACCGTGCTGGAGGCCAACGCGGACCTCGGCGGCACCTGGTACAACAACCGCTACCCCGGCGCTCGCTTCGACTCCGAGAGCTTCACCTACGGGTATTCGTTCTCGCAGGAGGTGCTCGACGAGTGGCACTGGACCGAGCAGTTTTCACCGCAACCCGAGAACCTGCGCTACCTGAACTACGTGGTGGACAAGTTCGAGCTGCGGCCCCACATGCAGTTCGGCTGCCGGGTGAAGTCCATGGTGTTCGACGACCCAACGGATGCCTGGACTCTCGAACTCGACGACGGCCGCGCAATCTCGACCCGATTCGTTGCCACCGCCGTCGGGGTGCTGTCGGCGCCGACGATGCCCCGGTTCGAGGGCATGGACACCTTCGAAGGCGAATCATTTCACGCCTTCCACTGGCCTCACGACCCCGTGGACCTCGCCGGCAAACGTGTCGCCGTGGTGGGTACGGGCGCGACGGCGATCCAGCTCATCCCGGAGGTCGCCAAGGAGGCTGCCCACCTGACGGTGTTCCAGCGTCGCCCCAACTGGGCCGCGCCGCTGAACAATGCGCCGATCACCGAGCCCGAGATGGCGGCAATCCGTACGCGCTACGACGAGATCTTCGCCACCTGTGCGCGCACGCCCGGGGGGTTCGAGCACGAACCCGACCGGCGTGGGTTCTATGCCGTGAGCGCCGAGGAGCGGCGCGCCCTGTGGGACAAGCTCTACGACGAACCCGGGTTCGGTATCTGGCTTCGGAACTTCGTCGAGATCTTCATCGACGAGGACGCCAACGCGGAGTTCTCCGCGTACATCGCGGATCGAATCCGCGAGCGCGTCGACGATCCCGTGATTGCCGACAAACTCATTCCCAAGGACCACGGCTTCGGCATCCAGCGCGTACCTCTCGAGACCCACTACTTCGAGGCGTACAACCGCGGCAACGTGGAACTCGTCGACTCGGGCGAGACGCCGATCGTGCGGATCACGCCGACCGGGATCGACACCACCGACCGCGCCTTCGAATTCGACGTAATCGTCTACTCCACCGGCTTCGACGCGTTCACCGGCGCCTTCGACCGGATCGACATCCGCACTAGCGCGGGCCTAAAGCTCCGCGACAAGTGGGCGGCGGGCCCCGTGACCTATCTCGGGATCGCCGTCAGCGGCTTCCCGAACATGGTCATGCTCGCCGGGCCGCAGTCGGCGGCAACGAATTTCCCTCGAGGGGCGGAACTGGCCGTCAACTGGGTCACGCCGTTGCTCGAATACATGTGGAAGCACGGTTACCGCCGCTTCGACGTCGACGCGGCGGCCGAGGCGGCGTGGTGCGAGCACGTGCAGGAGATGTACGAGGGTCTGCTGATCCGCAAGGCCAAGAGCTGGATCACCGGCTACAACTCGAACGTCGACGGCCATGAATACGGCAAGACCCGCTACAACATCTACAACGGCGGCGGACCGAAGTACGCGAAGCGGCTTGGCGAGGTCGCCGCGAACGACTACGAGGGGTTGCGGTTCCGGTGATGAACCGCGACGCTCGAACTTCCAGATGACCCGCTCGGGTAGAGACCGGTAACCGACCCTTGGCTGAACGAGCCGCCCGGATCCTCCAGGACATCGGCGCGATCGACGCGTCCGCTTGGAATCGCTGTGCAAACCCGGCGGGCGCCGAATACAACCCATTCCTGGACCATCGTTTCCTGCACGCACTGGAGGCGAGCGGCAGCGTCACCGCCGACACGGGCTGGCAACCGTTCCACGTCGTGCTGTCGCCTGGCGACGGCAGCGTCGACGAGGCCATCGGCGTGGTTCCCATGTACCTGAAATCCCATTCCCGGGGCGAGTTCGTCTTCGACGCCGGGTGGGCCGATGCGTTCTATCGCGCCGGTGGGCGGTACTACCCGAAGCTCCAGGTCAGTATCCCGTTCACGCCCGCGACCGGGCGGCGCCTGCTGACGGCCACGATCGACGACGCCGAGACGGAGGACCAACTCCTGGCAGCGGCTGTCACGGTCGCGAAACAGATCGAAGTGAGTTCGGTGCACCTGACCTTCCTGCCGGAAGCGCAGTGGCGACGCGCCGTCTCCGCAGGTTGCCTGCAACGCGTCGACACGCAGTTCCACTGGCTGAACGACAACTACGCCACGTTCGATGACTTCCTTAAGCAACTGTCGTCCAAGAAGCGCAAGAACATCCGCCGCGAGCGGCGGGAGGCCCTAGCAGGCGACATCACGATCGAATGGCTGACGGGCACCATCACCGAGGCGCAATGGGATGCGTTCTACGGGTTCTATCTCGATACGGGCAACCGCAAGTGGGGAACGCCGTACCTGAACCGGGAGTTCTTCAGCCGCATCGGCGAGACAATGGGCGACCGCATTCTGCTGATCATGTGCAAGCGTGCGGGCCGCTACATCGCGGGTGCCATCAACTTCATCGGCGATGCGGCCCTGTTCGGGCGCAACTGGGGGTGCATCGAAGACCATCGCTTCCTGCACTTCGAGGCGTGCTACTACCAGGCCATCGACTTCGCCATCGCGCGCGGGCTAGACCGCGTCGAGGCGGGCGCCCAGGGCGCGCACAAGCTCGCCCGCGGCTACATGCCGAAACCCACGTACTCCGCACACTGGATTCGCGATCCGCGCCTGCGCGACGCCGTCGACCGCTACCTGAACGACGAGCGTCGCTACGTGGCTCGGGACATCGCCTACGTCGAGGAGCGACACTCGCCGTTCCGCCAACATGCCGACTCGGCACGCGGCGACGGGGACGATCTGATCTGAGCCGAGCCTTGCTCGCTTGCGGCAAGGCCCCCGCCCGCCGCTTCGCGGCGGGGCGCACCTCCGCTGAGGGCCTCGCGCCAGCCCGGACGCTCGGCTACAGTAGCGCCATGCCCGAGGCGGTGAAATCCATCCTGGACCACGACGTTGGCGTCGGCGAGACGGTGCACGTGCGTGGCTGGACCAAGTCCCGGCGCACGTCCAAGGGCGGCTTCTCGTTCCTCGCGATCAACGACGGGTCGTGCTTCGCCGACCTCCAGGTGGTCGCTGACGGCGGTCTCGAGAACTACGCGGAAATCGTCGAAATCAGCGCCGGATGCGCCTTGGAGATCACCGGTCAGGTCGCCGAGTCGCCGGGGCGCGGACAGGATCGGGAGGTGCATGCGGCCGCGGTGCGCGTGGTCGGCCGGATAGAGGATGCCGAGACCTACCCGATCGCGAAGAAGCGCCACACCTTCGAGTATCTGCGCACCGTCGCGCACCTCCGGCCACGGACCAATACCTTCGGCGCGATCGCCCGCATGCGCAATACCATCACGCAGGCCGTGCACCGCTACTTCGACGAACACGGTTTCGTTTGGGTCAACACGCCCATCATCACCGCGAGCGACTGCGAAGGCGCCGGCGAGCTGTTCCGCGTCAGCACCCTGGACGGGTCGGGAGACAACGGCTACGCGGATGACTTCTTCGGGCGCGAAACCTTCCTCACAGTCTCCGGCCAACTCAACGTCGAGTCGTACTGCCTGGCCCTGGACAAGGTCTACACGTTCGGGCCGACGTTCCGGGCCGAGAACTCGAACACCAGTCGGCATCTCGCCGAGTTCTGGATGATCGAGCCGGAGATCGCCTTCGCCGACCTCGACGACCTCGCGGCGCTTGCCGAGGACTTCCTGAAGGCCATTTGCATGACCGTCCTCGAGGAGCGCAGCGACGACCTCGCCTTCTTCCGCGACCGCATCGACAAGACAGTCATCGACCGCATTGAGAACGTCGCCAAGGCCGACTTCGCGCGCCTCGAGTACGGCGAGGCGGTCGACATCCTCACCGCGTCCGGCGAGACCTTCGAGTTCCCCGTGGCCTGGGGCCGCGACCTCCAGTCCGAGCACGAGCGCTACCTCACCGAGAAGCACGTCGGCGGGCCGGTGGTCGTGGTGAACTACCCCAAGGAGATCAAGGCCTTCTACATGCGCCTTAACGCCGACGACCGGACCGTGGCCGCCATGGACGTGCTGGTGCCGGGCGTCGGCGAGATCATCGGCGGCAGTCAGCGCGAAGAACGCCTGGACGTTCTCGACCGCCGCATGTCGGAAGCCGCCAAGGAGGAGCTTTGGTGGTACCGCGACCTGCGCCGCTACGGCAGCGCTCCGCATGCGGGTTTCGGCCTCGGTCTCGAACGTCTCGTCCTCTATGTCACGGGCATGGAGAACATCCGCGATGCGATCCCCTTCCCGAGAACACCGCACAATGCCTCGTTCTGAGACGACGTTGGGCAAGGACGGCGCGGTAAGCGGCGTCAAGTATCGGACACGGCAAGGCTTCACGGCCATCAAGGACGGCATCAAGGTTGTCGACGTCGACGCGCCGGCAACGCGCCTGCGCAAGCCGCCCTGGCTGCGCGTTCGCCTCCGCGGCGACGGCCGTTACGCCGCGGTGCGGCGCACCGTGCGCGAGCACGGCCTCGCCACGGTATGCGAAGAGTCCCATTGCCCGAACATCGGCGAGTGCTGGAGCGCCGGGACGGCGACCATCATGCTCATGGGCGACGTATGCACCCGCGCCTGCCGATTCTGCGCCGTGGATACCGGCAATCCGCGCGGCTACCTCGATGCGGACGAACCCGGTCATGCCGCGGAGTCCGTGCGCTTGATGGGCCTTTCCTACGTCGTGCTGACCTCGGTCGACCGCGACGACTTGCCCGACGGCGGTGCGTCGCACTACGCCGCGTGCATCCGGGCCATCAAGGCCGCCTGCCCCAGCACCAC
Organism: Gammaproteobacteria bacterium; assembly: GCA_026706385.1. Taxonomy (GTDB): domain Bacteria; phylum Pseudomonadota; class Gammaproteobacteria; order Pseudomonadales; family Azotimanducaceae; genus VXYL01. The sequence continues at coordinate 19,414 of JAPOYV010000052.1, read as the reverse complement.
GGTGGAAGCGTTGACACCGGACTTCCAGGGCGATCGTGAGGCGGTCGCCACGGTGGTCGACGCCGGCGTCGACGTGTTCGCGCAGAACCTCGAGACGGTTCGACGCCTCACCCGGGTCGCGCGCGATCCGCGCGCGGGCTATCAGCAAACGCTGGATGTACTCGCGCACGCCAAGGCCCACGCCGACATCGTGACCAAGAGCAGCCTGATGCTGGGCCTCGGCGAAACCGATGGGGAAATCCGAACAGCGCTCACGGATCTGCGCGAGCACGACGTCGATCTACTCACGTTGGGGCAGTACCTTCAGCCGACCCGCCACCACCTGCCAGTGGCCCGTTGGGTGCGTCCCGCCGAATTCGACACCTACCGGGAATGGGCGCTCGAGGCCGGATTTGTCGACGTCGCGAGCGGACCGCTGGTGCGCTCCAGCTACCGGGCCGACGAACTCGCGCGCGCCGCCAGAACATGATCGTCGTCGACGATGGACGCGATGCGACCGACCTCGAGGCGATTTCGACCGCGGGCCTGGCAAACTGGCGCCAGTCGCAGCCGGCGTCGGTGCGCGACTGGCTGACCACGTCCGGCTTCGCTGCCGCACCGAACCAGTTCGTCCGGCTCCCCGGTTCCGACGGCTTGCCCGGCAAGGTCGTCGCGGGAATCGGCGAGCGAGCGACCGTGGCGAGCTTCGGCCGATTGGCGCTGACCTTGCCCGAGGGCGACTACCGACTGCTCGGCGCGGACAACGATGCCGCGTACGCGCTGGCGCTCGGCTGGGGGCTCGGTGGCTACCGATTCGCCAACTACAGACCTGCCAAGCGCGAGCCCGCCCGCCTCCTCGTTCCGTCGCGCATCGAATCCGTCGGCGACGAACTGGCGGCCGTCGGTCTGTGCCGGGATCTGATCAATACGCCGGCATCGGACATGCTGCCCCACGATCTGGAGAGCGCCGCTCGCAAGCTCGCGATCGACCACGATGCAGACATCGAAGTGACTACGGGCGACGCCCTGCTCCGCGCCGGCTACAGGACGATCCACGCGGTCGGACGGGCGAGCAGTTCCGCGCCCCGCCTGATCGACCTGCGCTGGGGTGATCCAGCACGAGAGAAGGTCACCCTGGTCGGCAAGGGCGTGTGCTTCGACAGCGGCGGGTTGAACCTCAAGCCGGCCGCCAACATGCGGCTCATGAAGAAGGACATGGGTGGCGCCGCCCACGTGCTCGGCCTCGCCAAGCTCGTCATGTCGCGCGAGATGCCCGTGCGCCTTCGAGTGCTCGTGCCTGCCGTCGAGAATGCGGTGTCCGCCAACGCCTACCGCCCGGGCGACGTGATTCGGACCTACCAGGGGCTTACGGTCGAGATCGACAACACCGACGCCGAAGGCCGCCTCGTCCTGGCTGACGCCCTCGCCGTCGCCGCCGAGGAGAATCCGGCCGTCGTCGTCGACTACGCCACCTTGACGGGGGCCGCCCGCAGTGCACTCGGTACCGAACTGCCGGCCATGTTTTCCAACGACGACGATCTCGCCGCGGGGATCCAGGCCGCGGCCGACCGGGTCGACGACGCCGTGTGGCGGATGCCTTTGTTCGCGCCCTATCGACGGATGCTGGACAGCAAGGTCGCGGACCTGGTGAACAGTCCGGCATCGCCCTACGCCGGCGCCATCACGGCGGCACTCTTCCTCGAGCACTTTGTCGGCGATGCGCCGTGGGTCCACTTCGACATCATGGCCTGGAACCTCAGCAGCCGCCCCGCGCGGCCCGAGGGTGGCGAGGCGATGGGATTGCGGGCGGTCTACGACTATCTGGCCCGACGCTCAAGCGTATAATCTCGCGCGTTGTTCCGCTGGTCCGTTGTCGTGTGATGGTTGCAGTGTCTGCACATTGTTGTCTTTGACGCTTACGCCTCGATTCTTCTCTCGAGCCCCGCTCGCCATCAGTCGCGTCAACCCATGGACATCTATCTCCACAACACCCAATCCGGTCGCAAGGAAAGGTTCGTCCCGCTCAACCCCGGGAAGGTCGGCGTTTACGTATGCGGACCAACGGTCTACGACCTGCAGCACATCGGCAACGGGTTCTCGGCGGTGGTCTTCGATGTCCTGATCCGCCTTCTGAAGGTGGACTACGACGTCACCTACGTCCGCAACATCACCGATATCGATGACAAGATCAACGCGGCCGCCCTGGCCAAGGGCACGCCGATCGGGCCGCACGCGGAGCACTTCGCCGCCGAGTACGTGCGCGACGTCGCGGCGCTCGATGTCGCCCCACCGGACGTCGAACCCCGCGCCACTGACCACATCGACGAGATCGTGGCGATGATTGGCGAGCTGATCGAAGCCGGCAACGCCTATGCGGCGGACGGCCACGTGCTGTTCCACGTCCCCTCGGACCCGGAGTACGGCACGCTGGCAAAGCGCAGCCTTGAGCACATGCTCGACGGTGCGCGGGTCGAAGTCGCGCCGTACAAGAAGGACCCCAAGGACTTCGTCCTCTGGAAGCCTTCGACGCCGGACCTGCCCGGCTGGCCAAGCCCCTGGGGACGCGGACGGCCGGGCTGGCACATCGAGTGCTCGGCGATGATCCGCAGGCACCTAGGCCCCGTCATCGACATCCACGGCGGCGGCAACGACCTGACCTTCCCGCATCACGAGAACGAGGCCGCGCAGAGCCGTTGCGCCAACGGCGGCGGACTCACCGTTCGCTACTGGCTGCACAACGGCATGCTGACCATGGCCGGCGAGAAGATGTCCAAGAGCCTCGGCAACATCGTGACGATCCGTGAGCTGCTCGCCCGCCACGACGGCGAGACGCTGCGCTACGCGCTGCTGTCGGGACACTATCGGCAGAGCTTGACCTGGAGCGATGCCCTGATCGCCCAGGCCAAGGCCAGCCTCAGTACCCTGTACGGCGCGCTGCGCGATACCGACGATGGCAACGGAGCGGCGCCGGGCAGCCACGACGGACTGGCAGCGCCGTGCTACCCGGAGACCGTCCTCAAAGCTCTCCGCGACGACCTCAACACGCCGCGGGCCCTTGCGGCGATGCATGCCCTGGCGACGGAGATCCGCCGCACTGAAGACGCCGAGGAGATCCGCGACCTGCGCGCCCAACTGCTCGCGGGCGGGAGATTGCTGGGCATCCTCGGCAAGACGCCGAGCGCGTTCTTCCGTGGCGACGACGCGGACGCCGACGCCATCGACGCCTTGATCGCGGAACGCAACCGCGCGCGCAAGGACCGCGACTACGGTCGCGCCGACGAAATCCGGGATCAGTTGGCAGCGATGGGTATCGACATCGAAGACACGCGCGAAGGCACGCGCTGGAAGCGCGCTTAGGAAGGCCCGCGGGCTGCTGCCCGACTCATCTGCAACGTGAAGAACCCGCGTTGGCGGCGGGATCGTCGTCGGCTACGGTGCCGGAATCCACCAGATGTTGAGGGTCGGCCCATGGTTCGAAAAATCCCCAGCGTCCTGCTCGTCGCAACGTTTGCCGCCATGGCAGCGCACGTGGTCGCAGCCGACGACAGCGCCGAGGAAGAACTCGAAGAGGTGCGGGTGGTTGCAAGCCGGATCGGCGTTGTCGATCAGCGCGTGCTGGTTCTCGACACCGACGATGTGGCCAGCGCCGGTTTCCATCCGGCGGACCTGCTGCCGATGCTACCGGGGTTCGCGCTGGCGACGTCCGGGCCGCGCGGCTCGCTGAGCCAAGCCCGCGTCCGGGGGTCCGAAGCCAACCACCTCCTGGTGATGATCGACGGTGTGGCCGTGAACGACCCCGCAGCCGGATCGGAGTTCGATTTCGGGAACCTGGATTTCACGGCGGTCCACGGCGTCGAGTTCCTGGCCGGACCGCAGAGCGCGGTTTGGGGTAGCGACGCGATTGCCGGCGTCTTGCATTTCGATACGACGCCCGAGACCGATAGCCGGCGCCTGCGCGTCGGCTACGGGTCGCACGATACGGCGAACGTGGACCTCGGGATTGCCCGCGTACACGACCAGGGCCACCTCAAGGTGAGTGTCGGTCACATCGCCAGCGACGGAACGAACGCGGCCTTGCACGGTACCGAGGACGATGGCTTCGCCAACACCACGGCGCACCTGGCGGCCAGCCGAGAAGTCGCCGGTTGGGATTTCGGGTTCGCCGCCAGAGCCACGGAAGCGCAGGTCGCGTACGACCCGTCCCCGGCCCCGTTGTACATCCCGATGGACGGTGATCGAGTCACCGCGACCGATGCCTCGCTGCTCCGAGCCACCGCACGTTTCGTCGGCGCGGCGCGTTTCGTCCCCTGGTTGACGATCGCTCGCAACCGAACTGAACGCGAGCATGCTGCGGACGGTGTCGTGAGCAATGGGACGACGGGCGAGCGCGATACGGTCTCGGCTTCAGCGAACCTCATGCTCGACCGGCAGCGCGTCAACATGACCATCGAGCACGTCGTCGAACGGTTCGAACAGATGGGCCCGGCCACCGCATTCGGGGATCCCAATCAACGCCAGCGGACGCGCACCTCGAGCGTAGCGGCAGAGTATCAGCGCGATCTCCCGCTGGTGTCGGTTTCCGTGTCGGCTCGAGCCGATGCCAACAGCGCATTCCGCGACGCCTTCGCCTACCGGCTGGGCGCCACGACACGCACCTCCCCGCGCTGGTTCGCCAGTCTCGGCCGGGGCGTCAAGAATCCGACCTTCATCGAGCGGTTCGGCTACGCCCCGAACGCCTTCATCGGCAATCCGGACTTGCAGCCGGAGACCTCCCTAGGCGTCGAACTTGGCCTTGCGCACGCGTGGGACGACGGGTCGGTGACGTTGACCGTCTTCGATGCGTCGCTCGACGACGAGATCGACGGCTTCGTCTTCGATCCGAACGCTCCCGGCTTCACGGCCCGCAACATCGCCGGTTCGAGTCGCCGGCGCGGCGCGGAGTTGACGGCGGATGCCACCTGGCATGGTGCACGATGGCGGGCGGCGTACGCCTACGTCGACTCGACCAGCGATGACATGCGCGAGATCCGCCGTCCGCGACACCAGGGGAGCGTCACGATGCGCCGACCGGTGTCGGGCCGAGTGTCCCTCGGGCTTGGCATGACCTACTCCGGCGCCTCGCTGGATCGGGACTTCTCGACCTATCCGGCCACGCCCGTCGTTCTCGACGGCTTCCGCCTGCTACGCGCCGACGTCAAGTTCCAGCCTTCGCCGCGATGGGGCATCCAGCTTCTCGTGGAGAACGCTCTGGACGAGGATTACGCCACGGTTTACGGCTACCGCAGCCCGGGGCTCTCCGCCATGGCACGAGCGGTCATCGACCTCTAGAGGGCAGCGCTCAGCCAAGCCGCATCCGCTCTACGCCGACTAGGCGATCATAGAGAAGGTACAGGCCGACCACACAGGCGAGCAGGATCCCGCCGAGGGCCGCGGCCAGGCCCCAGTTCAGCGACTGCTGCATGTGGTAGGCGATCATGTTGGAGATGAGCTGACCTGTGCGCCCGCCGACCAGCGCCGGCGTGATGTAGTAGCCGATCGCCAAGATGAACACGAGCAGCGACCCTGCACCCACGCCGGGCAGCGTCTGCGGCCAGTAGATGCGACGAAAGGCTTGCCCGAAGCTCGCCCCGAGCGAGGCTGCGGCGCTCATATGCAGCGTCGGAATCGTCCGCATGACGGCATAAAGGGGCAACACCATGAACGGCAACAGGACATGCGTCATCGCGACGATGGTGCCGGTCATGTTGTAGATCATCTGCAGCCGCTCCTCGTCGCCTAGGATCCCCGCCGTGACCAGCAGGTCGTTGACGACGCCCCGGGATTGCAGGAGCACGATCCACGCCGTGGTGCGCACCAGCAGGGATGTCCAGAACGGCACCAACACCAGCAAGAGCAGCAGGTTCGCGCGCGTTGGTGCGGCGTGCGCGATCAGGTAGGCGACCGGGTAGCCCAACAGCAGGCAGAGCACGGTGATGCTCGTGCTCACCACCAGGGTCCGCAGCAGCAGCGCACCGTAGATTCGCAGATCCTCCGGTTGCCTGACGATCTCGTCGTGTGCCCCCTGATCGAGATCGAGCGCGTTCAGATAGTGCCGGGGCGTGACGCGTTCCCCGGCCCGGCGTACCGCTCGCCAGGTGCCGGGGTCCTCCCAGGCGTCCGCGACCGATACCACCGCGTTGCGCCACGGTGTCGCGGCTTCCGGGTCGATCTCGGCATCGCGCAATCTTCGCGCGGTCCGGGTTACCACGCTGCGCAGGCCGCTTTCGACCCGGTTCAGCCGCGTGGCAACCTGACCGACCGTCCGTGCCTCCGCGGCTGCGACGAGCTCGTCGGCCAATGCGCGGAAAACGGTCTCGTCGGGGATTCTCTCGCCATCCCAGGACGCGAGCGTGGCCAAGGTCTCCGGCAGGGCGTCGGCGACCACGGGGTCGTACACGCTGCGTATCAGCATCGCGGCGAGCGGCGCCAGGAACGTGACGCCTATGAAAGCAACCAGCGGCAAGGTCAGTCCCACGGCCCGCAGCGTCGGCCCGCGATTGCCGGGGAATCTGGGGTTCGCCACCTAGTGCGCCCTCGGCCGAGTCGGGATCAGCGCGCGAGCCATGCCCCGAAACGCTCGTTGACCTCGTCCGCGTGGTCCGCCCACCAGCGCCAGTCGTTCTGCAGGGCGCGGGCCATGTTCGCGCGCGTGGTAGGCATATGCGGCCCCATCTCCACGCCGGTTTCCAAGTGCGTCGTGACCAGAGACGTGCCCGAGCGCCTAGCCGGACTGTAGGAGATGTACTTGCTGATGCCGGCCATGGTCGATGGTCGGGCGGCGTACGCAAGCAGGCTGCGCGCCTGGTCGAGGCGCCGGGTGCCAGCGACGATACCGAAGCCGCCGCTGTCGAGCACCTGGCCGTCCCAGACGACGACGAAGGGCTGGTTCTCCAGGACCTGGGCATTGAAGATGCGTCCGTTGTACGCGGTGCTCATCGCCACCTCCCGATCCGCCAGCAGTTGCGGCGGCTGGGCACCCGCCTCCCACCAGACGACATGGTCCTTGATGGTGTCGAGCTTCGCGAAGGCCCGCGCCATCCCCTCGGCGGTTCCCAGGGTGGCGTAGACGTCGGCAAGGGGGACGCCGTCGGCCATCAAGGCGAACTCCAGGTTGGCGTACGGTACCCGGCGCATGCCACGTCGTCCCGGGAACTTGCCCAGGTCGAAGAAGTCCTCGATCGTCCTCGGTTGGACTTCGGCGAAGTCCTCGGCGTTGTACGCGTACACGGTGGAATAGAACAGAGTGCAGCCGCCGCAGTCCGTCACGGTGTCGGGCAGGTAGTCCTCCCGCGCCGGCGTGCCGTCCGGCGCCGCCGGCATGTCCTCGATGTCGACCAGTTCCAGCAACCCCTCGTCGCAGCCCCGGACGAGGTCCGGCAGCTCGAGGTCGACCACGTCCCAGTGCACGCGCCCGGCCTCTACCTGGGCACGAATCTGGGCCAAGCCGCCGTTGTAGTCCTCCATGCGCGTCTCAATACCGGTTTCCTCGGTAAACGGGTCCAGGATCGCCCGCTGGCTGGCCCGTCCATAGGAACCGCCCCACGAGACCACCGTGATGGTCTGCGCGACGGCACTCACGGCCAACAGGGACAGCCCGAGGCCGATGAGCCACTTGTACATCGTCATCCATTTGCTCCTTCTGAGTTTCACGTCTGCTGCCAATCAGTCTTCGTCCGGGACCAGTGCTCGACAGTCCGTCGCAGTCCAGCCGATCCGCACACGGTCGCCCGGCAATACGGCGCCGTGCCCAACGATGTTGGGAATCTTGACGACGAAATCCACCCGTTCGCCCATCGTTGCGCGCACCAGCAGGTGGTCGCCGAGGAAGATGACGTCGCTGACGGGCACGACGAACTCGTTGCGGTACGTGCCGGGCTCCCCCGCCAGGCCAATGCGCTCCGGACGCACCGCCAGCACGACGGTGTCGCCAACGCTCCGCGCGGACACCAGGAACGCGGTGATCGTGTGCTCGCCGAAAGCCACTTGGCAGAAGTCCCCATCGATGTCGACGATGGCGCCGCGCAGCAAGTTGTTGTCGCCTATGAAGGTCGCAACGAATGGTCGCTCCGGCTCTTCGTAGAGCACCTCGGGTGCCGCCACCTGTTCGATCCGCCCGCGGTTGAACACCGCGACGCGGTCCGACATCACCATCGCTTCCTGCTGGTCATGGGTGACATAGATCACCGTCACGCCAAGGGTGCGTTGGATCCGGCGGATCTCGAACTGCATCTCCTCGCGCAGGCGGCGGTCCAAGGCTCCGAGCGGCTCGTCCATGAGCACGAGCCTCGGCTCAAAGACCAGCGCCCGGGCAATGGCCACGCGCTGCTGCTGGCCGCCGGAGAGTTCACCCGGACGACGCCCCTCGAAGCCTTCGAGACGAACCAGGCGCAGGGCGTCGCGGACGCGCTCATCGGCATCCCCCTTGTCCATGCCGCGCACTTCGAGGGGGAACTTGAGGTTCTCCCCCACCGTCAAGTGCGGGAACAGCGCGTAGTTCTGAAATACCATCCCGATGTTGCGCTGCCGCGGTGGCACATCGTGGATCGTCCGTCCGCCCAAGCGAATCGCCCCTCGGGTCGGCGCCTCGAAACCCGCGAGCATCATCAGGCAGGTCGTCTTGCCGGATCCGGATGGGCCGAGCAAGGTGAGGAACTCCCCTTCCTGGACGCTCAAGTGCAAGTCACGGACGACCTCGGTCTCGCCGTCGTAGCTCTTGTGTACGCCTTCAAACTCTACATAGGCGCTGATTCCGGCGTTCAAACTGACCCTTGCTGACTCCGTCCCAGACTAAGTATACGAGCGGCCAGCCGCTCAATCGGCTTGGCTGCCGCGCCGACGCAGCCACTCGACCACGCCCATCAGGAGCAGCGCGAAGGCGATCAGGAAGGTCGCCACCGCGAGAATGGCGGGACTGATCTGCTCGCGGATGCCCGACCACATCTGGCGCGGGATGGTGCGCTGGTCGATGCCGCCCATGAACAGTACCGCCACCACTTCATCGAACGAGGTCGCGAACGCGAACAGGGCGCCCGAGAGCACCCCCGGGGCGATCAGCGGCAACTGGACTCGGCGGAACGTGCGCCAAGGCCCGGCACCGAGACTTGCGGCGGCCCGGGTCAGGTTGACGTCGAAACCGGCCAGCGTCGCCGTGACCGTGATCACGACAAAAGGCGTACCCAGCGCGGCATGCGCAAGGATCAAACCCAGGTGGGTTTGGGCAAGGCCGAGGCTCGAATAGAAGAAGAAGAACCCCGCCGCCGAGATGATCACCGGCGTGACCATCGGCGAAATCAGGAGGCCCATGACCAGCGGTCGCCCCGGCATGGCGGGGCTTGCCAGGCCAAGCGCCGCCAAGGTCCCGAGCACGGTGGCTACCGCCGTTGCCGAGACACCGATCACCAGACTGTTGACGAGCGCGCGCAGCCACGCCTCGTCCTCCACGATCGATGCGTACCAGCGCAACGAATAAGCGTCCGCATCCAACCGCAGCATGCCCTCCGTGAACGTGAAATACGGTTCCGCGTTGAAGCTGAGCGGCACCACGACCAGGATCGGCGCAATGAGAAACACCAGCACGGCGGCACAGAAGGCGACGTGCACGTAGTGCGAGGCACGTTCTCTCGGAGACGAAGGCGTCATTCGGCCCCGCTGCGGATTCCTGCAGCAGATGTCAAGATTCGCGCCTTCAAGAACGCACCCTCTTTAGCCATGGACACGCAACATCTTAGTCAATTTGTGACGCACGCATGGGAAGCGGACATCCTGCCGAGCCTGCGCGAGTACATCCGCATCCCGAACAAGTCGCCCGCTTTCGAGCCGGACTGGGAATCCCTGCCGCACATGCGCGACGCCGCCGAACTGCTGGCCCGGTGGGTTGGCCAATACCCTGTGCGTGGCTTGACCTACCGCATCGTGACTTTGCCCGGTCGCACGCCGCTGCTCTACGCAGAGGTCGCGCCAAGCGGTGCGTCCGCCAGGACCGTGCTGATGTACGGCCACTACGACAAGCAACCGGAGTTCGACGGCTGGAACGATGGCCTGGGACCTTGGCAGCCGGTCATGCGCGACGGCAAGCTGTACGGTCGCGGCGGCGCCGACGACGGCTACGCTTTGTTCGCATCCTTGACGGCGATCGCCGCCTTGCAGGCCCAGGGCGCGCCGCACCCGCGTTGCGTCTTGCTGATCGAGGGCTGCGAGGAAAGCGGCAGCTACGACTTGCCCGACTATATGGACGCCCTGGCGTCCGACATCGGCCAGCCCGACCTCGTCGTCTGCCTGGACGCCGAATGCGGCAACTACGACCAGTTGTGGTTGACGACATCCCTGCGTGGCGCCGTCGGTGGGCTGCTGACCGTACAGGTGTTGACCGAGGGCGTGCACTCAGGGGCCGCCGGGGGAATCGTGCCGTCGAGCTTCCGCATTCTCCGGGCTCTCCTCGAGCGCTTGGAGAACGCTGAGACGGGCACATTGGCTGCGCCGCTGAACGTCAACATCCCCGCTGGGGTCCGCCGCGAAGCCGCCGCGGTCGCCGAGGCCCTGGGGGATCTCAGCACGACCCGCTTTCCTTGGGCGGGTCGAACGCATGCCGGCGAGGCGAGCCCGGCGGAGTTGGTGCTCGCGAATACTTGGCAGCCAAGCCTCGCTGTTGTCGGATTGGGCGGCGCTCCGCCCGTCGCCGAAGCCGGCAACACGCTGCGCCCGGCCACGATGGCCAAACTGGTGTTCCGACTCCCGCCCACGCTGGATGCGGATACGGCCGCCAACACGATCAAGGACATCCTCGAGGATTCGCCGCCGCACGGCGCCGAGGTGTCGTTCGAGATCGACCATCCCATGGGCGGCTGGCACTCGCCACCGCGAGCGCCATGGCTCGAAGCCGCACTCGACGAGGCATCCCAGGCCTACTTCGGCAGGCCACTGATGACCATGGGCACGGGCGGGACGATCCCGTTCATGAAGATGCTCGGCGAGCGCTACCGGAACGTCCAGTTCGCCGTGACCGGCGTACTCGGACCGAAGTCCAACGCGCACGGCCCGAACGAGTTCCTGCACATCGACTGCGCGAAACGGGTGACCGCATGCATCGCCCACCTGCTCGGAGCGTGCGCCAACGTCTAGGCGCGTCCTTCGGACGCGAATCGAGGCGAACCGCAGGCGGTTCGATGCTCCGCATTCTCCAACGAACTGAGGCCAGGCGGTTCGCCCGTTCCCCTAATGCAACAGGCTGTCGCGTTCCCGGCTGGCGCGCCCGAACTGTGTCGCCAGGAAATCCATTTGGTCGCCGAGGATCCGTCCGGAATTCGTCAACGCCAGGTACTCCGCCACGTTCGGCACATACGGCAACGCCAGTAGTTCCATACCGCACTCGTGAGGTAGCCGATTGCCTTTGTGGTGGTTGCAGCGCTTGCACGCGGCGACAACGTTGTCCCACTGGTCGCGACCGCCGCGCGAGCGCGGCACAACATGGTCCCGCGTCAGCAAGGCATGCGCGAACAGACGGCCGCAATACAGGCAGAGGCTACGGTCGCGGCCAAACAAGGCCGCGTTGGTAAGCGGCGGTACCGCGCGCGGATGGGCCGCGCGGCGACCACCGCAGGCGATGATGCTGTGGATGTCGACGCGGGTCCGGCTGCCGTCGATCCGCGAATGTCCGCCCAGGAGGCGCAGGACCGAGTCGCCATACGTCCACTTGACCAGATCCCGCGCGTACAGGCAGACCGCCTCCTGCCAGGTCGCCCAGTCCACGGGCGCACCGGCCACGTTCAACCGTAGAATCCGCGGTATCCGTTCATAGCTGTCCAAGGTTGCCAGCATGGCGCGATCCCAAGGCGACCGGCGAAAAAACAGTGCGCAATAATGGACAAAGCCGTTTCACGAATCAACGCGGGTGGCGGTGCGCCGTATGCGCGGCAACCGTCGCGGCCTGCATAGGCGCTTGCCAAGCCCCGGCCCCCGAAGATGTGCTCGGCAGCCGAACCGCACCTGAGGACGACTGGTTCTGTGACGGGGGCGCCGACGGGCAGTGGGACTGCGTCCAGGATCGAGCGCTCGTCGCCAATCCGGAGTTGCGCGAAGGCAGGCCCGTCACGGCCCTGGTGCGGGCGGAGACGGAGGCCCAGGACAATCCTGAACGGGCCGTGCGATTTTCACTCCTGGAGTGGCCCGCCGAGCACTACGCGGTGCAACTGATCGCGCTAGAGTCCGACCAAGCGGTCGCCGCTCTTGCCGAGCGCCTCGCCATCCCCGAGTTGCTGCGTGTACGCCTCGAGAGCGGCGGTCGACTGTTCCATGTGCTCCTGCTCGGCGACTACGCCGACCGCCGCGACGCCGAGGTCACCAGCGCCGGCATGGTGCAGCGCATGCCATCCCTCAGACCGTGGGTGCGCAGCGTCGGTCCGTTGCAGGAAGCCGTTCGGCGCGCGCAACAAGAGCCGTATGCGCCGTAGCCGGCCCGACGGCAACGCAAGCTAGTATCGGTACTTCTCGACAGCCTGTCCCTGCATCGAGTAGCCCGCATGGGCGAGGTTGCTGAAGTGGCCGTCAAGGCCCAGCGTCCCTGTGACCCAGACCGGATCGTACATACTCGTCAATTCGACCGGCTCGGCGAATTCGACGTAGACGATCTGGTTCGGCGGCGGCGGCGGCTGGTGGATGCAGGCGCCGAAATACGGGACCAGAAGAAAGCTCGCAACCAGGTCGCCCGCGACATCCAACGGTACGACGAAACCCGGCAACTTGACGACCTGGCCCTCCAGTTCGGGAACGGTCTCTGCGACAGCGGTATACGGGAAGTCGTCAAAAGTGGGGATTCGGGTGTGATCGACGAGCTGCGGCGGCGCCAGTTGGCCAGGCGGAAGCAGATCGGTCCACTTCAGTTCGCGCACTTGCGTTGCGCCTTGCGCGACGAGACCGACCATCGCCAGCACACCGATCAACACTGGAATCCGGGACATTCGCCTCTCCAGCAGCACAGAATGCCGCTCACAGCCGATCATACACGTCCGAACCAAGGCGTTCGCGACATCAAACCCGCACGGTCAACCCGTCCGCCAGCGAATAGCGATAGATCCGCCACGCGGGGATCACCGCGACGGCACCGCCCGCGATCGTGACGGCAGCGACGACAACCAGGTCGAATAAGCCAGGCGCACCGCCCGCTAGCGCCAAGCCGAACTGGGCCAGCAAGAGCGGGCGCGCCACGACCATCGCCGCGTGCACGATCGCGACACCGGCCAGCGACCCCGCGGCTGCCAGCAGCAACGCCTCGACGATCAACAAGGCGAAGACCAACCCCGGCCCCGCACCGGCCGCGCGCAACACGGCCATCTCCCGCCGCCGCTCGCTCAAGCTGGTCAAGAACGTGGTCAGCATGCCGATCAGGCCGGCGACCACGACGAGGACGCTGATGCCGAGCATCGCGGCCTCGGCCACGCCGAGCATCTCCCAGAGTTGCTGGAGGGCGACCCCGGGAATGATGGCCATCAGCGGCTCCGAGGCGTATTCGTTCACGTAGCGCTGCAAACCCAGTAGCAGCGGGCGGGATTCCAGGCCCACGATGAACGCCGTGATGCTGTCCGGCTCGAGATGGTCGGCCGCGTGGGCGGCGTCATGCTCGTCCGCGTGGTCGGCCTGCTCGTCCGCGTGGTCGGCGTGCTCGTCCGCGTGGTCGGCGTGCTCGTCCGCATGGTCGGCGTCGTGGTCGTCCGCATGGTCGGCGTCGTGGTCGTCCGCATGGTCGGCCTCGTGGTCGTCCGCATGGTCGGCCTCGTGGTCGGCCTCGTGGTCGTCCGCGTGGTCGGCGTCGTGCTCGTCCGCATGGCCGTCGTGCTCGTCGGCGTGGTCGTCGCCGTGGTCTTCCGCGTGGTCGTCGTGGCCATCGTCCGGCGCATGCGCCGAGTCATCATGGATCGCTTCGATGCCCGCCAAGGTGACGTGGACGGTCCGGTCCACCGGCGTACCGGTCGGTTCGAGGATGCCCGTCACCGTGAACGGCATCTCGTCGTGGTGCTCGAAACTGATGTCGCCGATACCGTGGGAGACCACGATGCTGTCGCCGACGGCATAGCCGAGACTATCGGCGACGTCCGCCCCCAGCACAGCATCGCGGACGTCCGCCAAGCCGGTTCCCGCCGCAAGCTCCAAGCGCCGCTCCCGACCGTGGCGATAGTGCTCGAAGTAGGCCGACGTCGTGCCCAGCACGCGGTAGCCGCGGTGCGAATCCCCCAGCGACAGTGGGATCGTCCAAGCGACCTCGGCACGCCCAGCAATGTCTTCGTAGCTCTCCCAACTGATGCCGCTGGTGGCGTCGCCGATCCGGAACACCGAGTACAGCAGCAGGTTGAGCGGACCGCCTCGAGCTCCGACAATCAGATCCGCACCGGAAATTGTGTTTGCGAATCCAGCGCGAGCCTCCGTGCGGATGCGGTCGACGCCGACCAAGAGCGCCACGCTCACCGCCACCGACAGAACCGTGAGGCCAGCCGTCAGCCTGCGGTTGAGCACGCTCTTGGCCGCGAGTTGCAGCAGCACCGTACGCATCCGCTAACCCTCGCGTTCGACCACTGCCGCGGCGTTCAGCGCGGCCATGGACAACGAACGATCAAAACGCGTGGCGAGCGCCGGATCGTGGCTCGCAAAGAGGACGGCACTCCCCGCGGCAGCGCATTCCTCGGACAACAGGTCCACAAACCGAACCCGAGCGCCAGCGTCGAGCGCCGACGTCGGTTCGTCCGCGACCACCAGGGCCGGTGCACCGATGAGCGCTCTCGCCGCGGCCACGCGTTGCTGCTGCCCGATGCTGAGCTCGGTGACGCGCCGGTCGACGACCTCCGCGTCCACCAAGCCCAGCCGTCCCAAGAGCCGTCGAGCTTCGTGTCCGACGGACTCGGACCGCTCGAGCGCCCGGGCCGCGCGCCGCGCGGAGAATCGACAAGGCAAAGCGACGTTGTCCAGGACGGAAAGGTACGGCAGCAGGTTGAACATCTGGAAAACGAAACCGACGTGGTCGGCGCGGAACCGGTCGCGCCCCGCCCCGGACAGATCGGCGATCGCCTGGCCGTATACGCTCACCTCGCCCTGCGACGGCAACAGGATGCCACCCACCAGACCGAGCAGCGTGCTCTTGCCGCTGCCACTCGCGCCTTCGAGAAAGACGCGCTCGCCCGCGGCCACGTCGAAACTCGCGATATCCAGCACGACACTGTCCGGCCGGTAGCCGAAACGGACACCGCGCACCCGGATTGCCGTGTCGATGTCGCTCATCGCGCGCCGCCACTACCTATGTTGCGTTTCCGCGGTTCAACTCAGCCTCGCGCGCGGACCGCTGCTTCTCGCGACAGGCACCGCGACAACCAAGCCGCGACGTTGGGCCGGTCGGCGAAGTCGACGCCGGCAGGCCCGGCCCAGGAGAGCACACTCGCGACATTCAAGTCCGCAACGGTGAACTCGTCGCCAAGCAGGTAGTCGCGGTCCGCCAAGAAAGCATCCAACACCCGGAACGGACGCTCCAAGGACTCGATGTCCGCTCGGGCGCCGGCGACATCCTGCGTCACGCCCATGAGTCCGCGAGACTTCTTGAGGGCGTCCAGAAGCGTGCCTTCCACGGCAGTCATTGCCCAGAAACTCCAGCGCAGCGTCTGGGCCTCCTCTTCGAGGGATTGCGGTGCCAGCAAGGCGTGCTTCTTGGCCAGATAGATGTTGATCGCCATCGATTCGGTCAGCAGGAACCCGTCGTCGTCGATTACCGGAACCTGTCCCATGGGGTTGACCGCCAGCAGCGCCGCCGACGCGCCGTCCTCGCCGAAGCCCGGATCGTGCTCGAACTCCAATCCCAACTCGTGCGCAATCCACAGCGCGCGCATGCTGCGGCTTTGCGGAGGACCATAGATCGTCAGGCTCACAGGGCTTCCAGGATCGCTTCAGCCTTGCTGACCTCGAACGCGCCCGGGGCCTCGACGGCCAACTTGGTGACCACTCCGTCGGCGACGACCATCGCGTAGCGCTGCGACCGCGTGCCGAGCCCGAAACCCGTGCCGTCCATCTCAAGTCCCAACGCCTGGGTGAACTCCGAGTTGCCGTCGCCGGCCATCACGAGTTCCTCGGCGTTGCGGTCCTTCCCCCAAGCGTCCATCACGAACGCATCGTTCACCGCCACGCAGACGATGCTGTCCACGCCCTTCGCCTTGATCTTGTCCGCGTTCGCCACGAAGCCCGGCAGATGCGCCTCCGAGCAGGTCGGCGTGAACGCCCCCGGTACCGCGAACAGCACCACCTTCTTGCCAGCGAACAACTCGCTTGTGGACACCGCCGTGGGCCGTCCATCGGCCATGACATGCAGCGTCGCGTCCGGAAGCCTGTCGCCTTCTTGAATCGCCATGAATCTAACGTCCTAGTGGAAAAGAGGGTGGAGTTTACTGTACCGCCCGTGGCCGAATCACCCGCATCGCCGCCGCCCGGCAATCTGGCTCGGCGACGGTATAGTCGCGACTCGAAGAAGTGCGCACAAGAGAACCGGCACATGCCGCGATCGATCTGGCCCAACTGGGCCCGGGATCCGCTGCTCGTCTTCCTGCTCATCGGCGCAGGCATTTTCGGCGCCCACGCCTGGCTCGGCGGCGATGCCGATGACCGCATGATCGTCGTCACGCAATCGCAGGTCGACCGCCTGGCGACGTTGTGGGAGGCGCAGATGGGCCGACCGCCACGGGCAAGCGAACTCGATGCCCTTGTCGACGACCATGTCCGCGAGGAGGTGATGGTGCGCGAGGCGCAACGCCTGCGTCTCGACGAGGACGACGCCATCATCCGCCGCCGTCTCGCACAGAAGCTGTCATTCCTCACCGAGGACGTCGCAACGCTGGAACCACCCGGTGCCGATCAACTCCTGGCGTACTTCGAGGACAACCGGGGCCGCTATGCAACACCTGCGGTGGCGACGTTCAGCCACATCTATTTCAGCCCGGACCGCCGCGAAGACGCCTTCGGCGACGCCGGCCGCGCCCTTGAAGTCCTCGATCCGGACGCGTGGCGAAAGGCGGGCGATCCGTTCATGCTCGGCAGGACGTACGCGCACGCAACCACGAGCCGCATCGAACGGGACTTCGGGGCCGACTTCGTGGCCGCGCTCCACGGACTCGTGCCAAGCCCGGATTGGCAAGGCCCGATCGAGTCCGCCTACGGCTTCCACCTGCTTCGCGTCGACGCCAAGTCGCCCGCCCTGGGCGCCGACTACGAGTCCGTCGCTCCCCGCGTGGCGCGCGACTTCGACGCCGCCCGCCGGGCAGCCGCCAACGCGGCGTACTTCGAGGACTTGATGGCCGAGTACACCGTGGTCCTGCCGTGAACGCGGCCGCTTGGTGCCATTTGCGATGCAGCAAAGGTTGGGCTTGGTCGGTGCGACCTTTGCGCCGCATCGTCTTCGCCGCCGTCGTGTCGAGCGCCGTGGTCGCCCAGGGCCACGAGATCCGGCCCGCATACCTGCAGATCGAGGCAACGGCCGCGGGCGACTACGAGGTCCTATGGAAACAACCCGTCGCTGGCGCCCAGCTCCTGCCAATCGTGCCGGTGTTCCCCGAGGACTGCACCGTGGCGGCGTCGACGGTGGATGCCAGCGTGCGAGACGCTCTGGTGCGCCGATTCACACTGCGGTGTCCCAACGGCCTGGACGGGCAGACCGTCGCCATCGATGGTCTCGCCGGGACGATCACGGACGTCATGCTGCGCGTCACGCTTGCCGACGGCACGCAGTTCTCGAGACTGTTGAAGCCTACGAGCCCGTCGGCGGCGATCGGCGGCGAGGGTCCCCAAGTGCTCGCCTACCTGCTCCTCGGCATCGAACACCTGCTGTTCGGCTACGACCACATCCTGTTCGTGGTCTCGCTCATGTTCTTCACCGCTCCGGTTTCCCTGCGCGACGGTCGGCTATCGGTCCATCCCGGCGCGCTCATAAAGACCGTCACGGCGTTCACGGCTGCGCACAGCGTCACGCTCTCGTTTGCAGCGCTCGACCTCGCTCGCTTGCCGCAAGCGCCCGTCGAGGCGGTGATCGCCCTGTCGATCGTATTCCTCGCCGTCGAAAAGTTGCGCGGCACGACCGATTCGATCACCGCCAAGCACACCTGGGTCGTCGCGTTCGTATTCGGCCTACTGCATGGCTTCGGGTTCGCCGGTGCCCTCGCCGACATCGGACTGCCGAAGGGCAACGCCCTACTCGCGCTATTGCTCTTCAACCTCGGCGTCGAGATCGGCCAACTCGCGATCGTGGCCTTGGGCATCGTTGTGATCTGGGTGGTGGTGTCCTTGCGCAGATCCGTGCCGCGGCCGGTGGTCGAGGCCCCCCTCTACGTCACCGGCTGTCTCGCCGCCTATTGGCTGGTGGCGCGAGTGGCGGCGATCGTCGGCTGAACGCCATAGACACGCGCAGCGGCCAAGCGAACCAGCGCTAAAGCACAGCCTCGATCAGGTGCGGACCGCCCGCGGCCAGCGCGCGCGTCACGCCGGTGTCGAACTCCTCGCAGGTCGTTGCCTTCACCGCCGGGACGCCCTGCGCCTGGGCCAACGCCACCCAGTCGATGTCCGGCCGCGACAGGTCGAACAGACTGGCCGCGCGCTCGCCGATGTCGTTGATGCCGAGGCGCCGGTACTCCACCTCGAGGATGTTGTACTGGCGGTTGGAGAAGATCACCGCGACGAGGTCCAACTGCTCGCGAGCCGCCGTCCAAAGGAACTGGTTGGTGTACATCGCCCCGCCGTCGCCGAGCAGCGCGAAGACGGGACGGTCCGGGCAGGCGATCGCTGCCCCGACGGCCGCGGGACCGCCCTGTCCGATGGAGCCGCCTGTCAGGTTGAGCCACGTGTGCCGGACGGCACGTTGCATGGCCGGGTAGGCCGCTCCGCCGCCGCCCGAGTCCACCGCCACGATGCAGTCGTCGGGCGCTCGCGCGGCGAGGGTCGTGGCAATCCCACGGACGTTCAACGGCCCTTCGGGGAGCCCCGGCCGCGGGCTCGGCGCCAGCAGCGGTGCGGAAGCGTCGAGCGCCTCCGCCAAATCTTCGAGCGCAAGCGCCACGTCCTCGTGCCGGTGTGCGACCCGGTGGACCGCGCAATGCTCAGGCACAAGATCGCTCGGCAGGTTGCGGTAGGCGAAGAAACTCACGGGCCGCTCGCCGCCGAGCAGTACCAGCTTCGAGACCGATGCGAGCAATTCCATGATCTGTTCCGGGAAGTACGGCAGCCGGTTGACCACGGGCAGGTCCGGGCCGGCTTCCACGCGAGCCGGGAACGTCGGCGAAAAGACCCGGCAGCCGGTCTTCCCCGCAATGCGGCCAGCGGCGGTGACGCCGCGTTCGGTCAAGCCGTTGCCGTCCACCATGAGAACCGTTTGCGCGTCTATCTCGGA
>JAPOYV010000029.1 GCA_026706385.1 Gammaproteobacteria bacterium | reverse complement strand
GCCCAGGGTTCCGGGTGGCGCACTACTCGATCCAGGACGACCACGCGCACTTCCTCATCGAGGCGGCGGGTGCGCGGCGGCTGGCGAACGGCATGAAGAGCCTTGCGGCGCGATTCGCGCGCTGCGTGAACCGGGTCTTCGGCCGCAAGGGGCGCGTTCTGGCGGGTCGCTTCCACCACGTGCTGAAGCGGACGCCGACGGAGGTTCGTCGTGCGCTGGCGTACGTTCTCCTGAACGCGCGCAAGCACTACCGGCAGCGTCGTCGGGTTCCGCCGGTGGTTCTGGACGGCGCGAGTTCGGGTCTGTGGTTCAACGGGTGGAAGGGGCGCGGTCCGCCGCCGGGCCGGTACGCGGACGCGGACCGCGAGCCGGAGGTGGCGGCGGCGCGGACATGGCTGCTGTCGAGGGGCTGGCGGCGGGTGGGGCTGGTGGACCCGTCCGAGGTGCCCGGGGGCTGACCTTCGCAGACCACTGCGGCCGGCGCCGCGCGATTGGCAACCGGAGGCTGCGCAACTGAACGCCGACGCTTCCGAGCGACGCCGCCAGCGCGAACGTCGCGGTCGGTCGGGTCGCCGTCGCGGACGTTGAACTGCGCCCTTCCGGCAACCGGAAACAGCACACTCCGGGCGCCACCAGAGCAACACCCGCAGTGGCGTCGGCCGCCTCCCCGCTCTAGCTCGCAGTCGAACGAGCGGTCGCACGGCTTGGCGCGGTTATCCACGCCTTGTCCACAGTGCCGATCCCTCATTTGACCGGAGGTGCGGTGGGCAAGGGGTGGATAACCCTTCGACGACTTCGGCGGCCACCAGTCTCGCCGGCTTCGGTCCCGCGTGAGCCCTCAAGCGACAAGCGACGTCCAACACCGCTCCCCACCCAACCCCTCAGGGCAAGTCGAGCAGCCGAACGCTCCTCGAACATCGCCCCGATCAAACCATTCGACGACGACCCGACGCGCCCGGCGCCGAGCATGGTGCGGTCGCGCGACCTTCCCGACATCCAAGCGGAAAGAAAAAGGCCATGTTCTGTTTGATGCGCGTAACAACCCAAGCGTCCGGGGGTCCGGGTTGGCACGACTCGACGACCTCGGCCAAGAGCACGTTGTCGGCAGGTCGGCGACGCGGCGACGTCTTCGTTGAGGCTTTGACGCGCCGGTCGGGCATCTCGCGCCAGGATCAGGGGGCGCGGAGGTCCGAGGATCGCTTCGCACGCGAGGTGCGCGGGCAAGGGATTGAACCTGCCGCTCAGCCACCGCGATTACGTGCCTCCGGTGTCGTCTGCTATGATGCCGCGCCGATGCATCGCGAACCGCGCCAATGACCGCCGAGCGGCCCGTCAGTCTGTCCTTGCTGGGCCTTTTCGCGGCCATGCCGGTGACGGCGGTGGCGTCCATCCTGCACCGCATTACGGGTATCGTGCTCTTCGCCGGTGCACTCTATCTGTGCTACCTGCTCGACCTTGCGCTCGGTGACCAGGCGGGCTTCGCGCGGGCGGCCGTTGTGCTGGCCACACCCGCTGGCAAGTTGGCGTTGTGGGCGATCCTCGCGGCGCTCGCCTATCACCTTCTGGCCGGCGTGAAGCACTTGCTGCTCGACTTCCACGTCGGCGATACGCTGACCGGCGCCCGGTTCGCGTCCTGGGTCAGCATTGTCCTGGCGGTGCTGGCGGCCATGGCGGCTGCATTCTGGCTGTGGTAACGAGCGTCACGAGCTTCGGCCGCAGCGGCCTCGCCGACTGGGTTTTGCAGCGCGTCTCAGCGGTCGTGCTGGCGGCCTACGCGTTGTGCGTGCTCGGCTTCTTCGTCACCGCGGATAGCGTGGACCACACCAAGCTGGTCGGCTTCTTCGGCTCCCTGCCGCTCAAGCTCTTCACGACGCTGGCCGTGCTGTCGCTGGCCGCTCATGCGTGGATCGGGATGTGGACGGTCGGCACGGACTATGTCCGGCGCCATTACTTCGGGCGCGCGCACACGCTGTTCCTCGCGGCCTACCAGGTGGTTTGCCTCGCGGCGATATTCGTCTACGTGCTGTGGCCCCTTTCGGTGGTTTGGGGGGATGCGTGAGCCTGCCGGTCATGGAGTTCGATGGCGTGATCGTGGGCGGCGGTGGCGCCGGGATGCGCGCCGGATTGCAGCTCGCGGCGTCGGGCTTGAAGACCGCGGTGCTGTCCAAGGTGTTCCCGACGCGGTCGCATACCGTGTCCGCCCAGGGCGGCATCACCTGCGCCATCGCCAGCGCCGACCCGGACGACGACTGGCGCTGGCACATGTACGACACCGTGAAGGGATCGGACTACATCGGCGACCAGGACGCCATCGAGTACATGTGCAGCGTCGGGCCCGAGGCGATCTACGAACTCGAACACATGGGGATGCCGTTCACGCGAACGGAAACGGGCCGCATCTACCAGCGCGCGTTCGGGGGCCAGTCCAAGGACTATGGCCGCGGCGGACAGGCTGAGCGCACGTGCGCGGCGGAGGACCGCACCGGCCATGCGCTGTTGCACACCTTGTACCAGAACAACCTGAAGGCCGGCACGGTGTTCCTCTCCGAGTGGTTTGCCGTGGACCTGGTGTTGAATCAGGACGGCGTCGTGGTCGGCGTGGTGGCGATCGAGATCGAGTCCGGCGAAGTCGTGTTCATCAAGTCGAAGGCGACGATTTTCGCCACCGGGGGAGCGGGGCGCATCTACGCGAGCACGACGAACGCGTTGATGAACACCGGCGATGGTGTCGGCATGGCGTTGCGGGCAGGCTTCCCCGTCCAGGACATCGAGATGTGGCAATTCCATCCCACGGGCATCCACGGCGCGGGCGTGCTCGTGACCGAAGGCTGTCGCGGCGAAGGCGGTTACCTCGTCAACAAGGACGGCGAACGCTTCATGGAGCGCTATGCGCCCACGGCCAAGGACTTGGCCAGCCGGGATGTGGTCGCTCGTTCGATGCTGCTGGAGATCCTCGAGGGCCGCGGTGCCGGCCCGGACGCCGACCATGTGCTGCTGAAGCTCGACCACCTGGGCGCCGACACCATCGAGACACGGCTGCCCGGCATCACCGAGCTCTCCAAGACCTTCGCCAAGGTCGACCCGACCCGTGAGCCGATCCCGGTTGTGCCGACCTGCCACTACATGATGGGCGGCATCCCCACGGACGTACACGGGCAGGCGCTCACCCAGAATGCCGGTGGCGAAGACGTGCCAATCGAGGGCTTCTACGCGGTCGGGGAGGTGGCCTGCGTCTCCGTTCACGGCGCCAATCGGCTCGGCGGCAACTCGCTGCTCGACCTGGTGGTGTTCGGTCGCGCCGCGGGCATCCATATCGAAGACGCCATGCGCCAAGGCGTCTCGCATAGGTCGGCAAGCGAAGACGACATAGACCGGGCTGCGGCGCGGCTCAGACGCTGGGACGAGTCATCGAGCGGTGAAGCCGTGGCGGACCTCAAGCGCGAGCTGCAGAGCAGGATGCAACTGGACTTCGGGATCTTCCGCACCGAGGAGAACATGCGCCAGGGCATCGGTGCGCTGGAGGAACTGCGCGGGCGCATCGGCGGGGCGCATCTGCCGGACAAGAGCCGCGTGTTCAACACGGCGCGGCTGGAGGCGCTGGAGCTCGACAACCTGCTCGAGGTCTCGTTGGCGACGGCCGTGGTCGCCGAAGCCCGCAAGGAGAGCCGCGGCGCCCATGCCCGCGACGACTACCCGGAGCGCGACGACGACAGCTGGCTGTGCCATTCGCTCTACCTCCCCGAGGACAAGCGGGTGGCCAAACGCGCCGTGAACTTCGCGCCATCGACCGTGCCCGTTTTCGAACCCACCGCGCGCAGCTACTGAACCGGACGCCATGCAGATCAGCATCTACCGCTACGACCCTGACACCGACGAAGCGCCGCGTATGGACGACCTATCGCTGGAGTTGCCGGCGGGCCGCGACCTGATGGTGCTCGACGTGCTGGAACTCCTCAAGGCGGAGGATCCGTCGATCGCCTATCGGCGCTCTTGCCGCGAGGGCGTTTGCGGCTCCGACGGGATCAACATGAACGGCAAGAACGGCTTGGCGTGCACGACGCCGGTGTCCGAGGCGGCGCCCAGGGGCAAGCTCACGTTGCGCCCGCTGCCCGGTCTGCCGGTGGTCCGCGACCTGGTGGTGGACATGGGCCAGTTCTACCGGCAGTACGAGAAGGTCAAGCCGTGGCTCGTCAACGACACACCGCCGCCGGCACGCGAGCGGCTCCAGTCCGAGGGCGACCGCGCCAAGCTCGACGGCCTCTACGAGTGCATTCTTTGCGCCTGCTGCTCGACGGCCTGCCCGTCGTTCTGGTGGAATCCGGACAAGTTCATCGGCCCCGCCGGACTCCTGCAGGCGTACCGGTTTCTCGCCGACAGCCGCGACACGGCGACGGCGGAACGCCTCGCGGCGCTGGAAGACCCGTTCAGCGTGTTTCGCTGCCGCGGCATCATGAACTGCGTCAACGCCTGCCCCAAGGGCCTGAACCCGACGCGGGCGATTGGCAAGATTCGCACGATGCTGTTGCAGCAGGGGATCTGACGCGCCCGGTCGCAACTACGGCTTATTGGTGAGGGGGCACTGCCTTGGCCGACACCTTTATCGAACGGATGCGGGCGGACTCCCAGCTTTCCGCCGGCAACGCCTACGTCGAGGCACTCTACGAGGCCTACCTCGAGGATCCGAACAGCGTCGCCGAGGAGTGGCGGCGTTACTTCGAGCAGTTGCCGATGGTCGAAGGCGTCGCCGGGGACGTGCCGCACAGCACGGTCGTGCGCCACTTCGAGAGGCTCGGGCGCAATCGTCTGCGCGCGCGTCCGGAACGGGTCAGCACGGAGGTCTCCTCGGAACACGAACTCAAGCAGATCCGTGTCCGCGAGTTGATCGACGCGTACCGCGAACTCGGGCACCGCAAGGCGAAGCTCGACCCCTTGAACCTCTGGGAGCGCGCGCCTGCCCCGGAGTTGGATCTCGCCTACCACCATCTCTCGGACGCTGATCTCGATACGGTCTTCAGGACCGGGTCGGCGCAGTTCTTCGAGACCCGGCGGCAAGGCGGGGACGGCAGTCCACTGCAAGCCGAGGGAGGCGGTCAGGCGACGTTGCGGGAGATCGTCGCGGCGCTGACGGAGACCTACTGCGGCGCCCTCGGCGCCGAGTACACGCACATCACGGACGCGGCGGAGAAGCTCTGGGTACGGCAGCGCCTGGAGTCCGTGCACTCGGCGCCCGAATACTCGACCGAGACGCGGTTCACCGTCCTCGACCGGTTGAGCGCGGCGGAAGGACTGGAAAAGTACCTGCATGCGCGCTTCCCCGGCACCAAGCGCTTCGGTCTCGAGGGCGGCGAGAGCCTCATTCCCATGCTCCACGAGGCCTTGCAGCGGCTCGGCTCGCACGGCTGCGTCGAGACCGTCATCGGGATGGCCCACCGCGGCCGGCTGAACGTCCTGGTCAACATTCTCGGCAAGGACCCGAGCGATCTGTTCGACGAGTTCGAGGGCGTCGTGCCGGACACCGATCGCACGGGCGACGTCAAGTACCACCAAGGCTTCTCGTCCAACGTCATGACGCCCGGCGGGGAGATGCACGTCGCGTTGTCTTTCAACCCGTCCCACCTGGAGATCGTGGGCCCGGTCGTGGCGGGATCGGTCCGGGCGCGGCAGGATCGACGCCGGGACTATGCCGGCGACCTGGTGGTGCCGGTCATCATCCATGGCGACGCCGCGTTTGCCGGACAGGGCGTGATCATGGAGACCTTCCAGATGTCCCAAACGCGGGGCTACCACGTCGGCGGCACGGTGCACATCATCGTCAACAATCAGATCGGTTTCACGACTCATCGGCGCGACGACGCGCGGTCCACGGAGTACTGCTCCGAGATCGCGAAGATGGTCCAGGCGCCGATCCTGCACGTCAACGGCGACGACCCCGAAGCGTGCATCTTCGCCGTGCAGCTTGCGGTCGACTACCGGATGCAGTTCAAGAAGGACGTCGTCATCGACCTGGTCTGCTACCGGCGTCGCGGCCACAACGAGGCCGAAGAGCCGATGAAGACGCAGCCGCTCATGTACCAGGCGATCCGACGCCACCCCACGACGCGCGCGATCTATGCCGAAAGGCTGGTCGAAGGCGAGGTGACAACCGAGCCGGAGGTCGACGGTTTGAGCGGTTTGTATCGCTTCGCCTTGGACCGGGGCGAACGCATGGCCCTGTCGCTGGTGCACGAACCCGACAGCTCGCTGTTCGTGGACTGGACGCCCTACCTGGGCCAAGACCTCAACATGCCGTGCGATACGCGCGTGCCGCTCGAGAAGCTGCGCGTCTTGGCCGAGCGTGCGAACAACACCCCCGACGGCTTTGCCCTGCATCGGCAGGTGCAGAACATCCTTGACGACCGGCGGAGGATGGCGGCCGGTGCGATGCTCCTCAACTGGGGGTTCGCGGAGACCATGGCCTACGCGACGTTGCTGGACGAGGGTTTCGACGTGCGCCTGACGGGTCAGGACGTGGGCGCCGGGACGTTCTCCCATCGTCACGCGTCGCTCTACAACCAGAAGGACGGCAAGCGGATCGTTCCTCTCAACCGGCTCGACGGCACCACCACCTTCGACATCTACGACTCGCTGCTCTCCGAAGAAGCGGTGCTTGCGTTCGAGTACGGCTACGGCTCGACATCGCCCGGCACGCTGGTGATCTGGGAAGCGCAGTTCGGCGATTTCGCCAACGGCGCCCAGGTGGTCATCGATCAGTTCGTGGTCAGCGGCGAAGCCAAGTGGGAGCGCATGTGCGGGCTGGTCATGCTGCTGCCGCACGGCTACGAAGGCCAGGGGCCGGAGCACTCGTCGGCACGCCTAGAGCGCTACCTCCAGTTGTCCGCGCAGGGCAACATCCAGGTGTGCTTGCCGACGACGCCGGCGCAGATCTTCCACCTCCTGCGTCGGCAGATGATCCGCCCGGTCCGCAAGCCGCTGGTCGCGCTGACGCCGAAGAGCCTGTTGCGGCACAAGTTGGCAACGTCCACCCTGGAAGATCTGACCACGCATGGCTTCCAGCACGTCCTGGGCGAGATCGACCCGGTGGATCCGGACGGTGTGGATCGTCTGGTGCTTTGCGCCGGCAAGGTCTACTACGATCTTTTGGAGGCGCGACGGGAGGCCGCGCTCACCAACGTCGCGATCGTGCGCCTCGAGCAGTTGTTTCCGTTCCCCGAGGCCGATTTGGCGGCGACGATTGCCCCGTACCGCGTGCTCAAGCACGTGGTCTGGTGCCAGGAGGAACCGATGAACCAGGGCGCTTGGTATTCGAGCCAGCACCACATGCATGGCGTCCTGCGCAGACACGATCCGACACTGAGCCTCGCCTACGCCGGGCGCGAGGCGTTCGCGGCGCCGTCCGGCGGCTACGCCGCCCGGCACGTCGAGCGCCAGCGTGGATTGGTTCACGATGCGCTGCACGGCGGCAGGGAGGTCGAAGGGTGAGCATCGAAATCAAGACGCCGACGTTCGCGGAGTCCATCAGCGAGGGCACGGTGGCCGTTTGGCATAAGCAGGTGGGCGATCCTGTCAAACGCGACGACGTGCTGGTCGACATCGAGACCGACAAGGTGGTCATCGAGATCTTCGCGCCGGTCGACGGCGTGCTCGTCGAGATCCTCAAGGAGGAAGGCGAGGTCGTCGAGTCGGAGGATCCGCTCGGGCGGATGGAGGAGGGCGCCGCAGCGGATGCGACGCCCGAAGCGCAAGCCCCTCCTGCCGCCGCCCAAGACGTGGCGGCATCGCCTGCGGCGCGCAAGCTGGCGGCCGAGCAGGGCATCGCGCTGGCGGGTGTCCCCGGTACCGGCAAGGGCGGGCGGGTGATGAAGGAGGATGTGGCGCGGGCGTTGGAAGCGGCTGCCGGCGAGGACCCGACCGAGTTGCCCGCGCCTCCGGACGGTGACCAGGCATCGCCTGACGCCGACGCGTCCCCGGCCGGGGACGCGTCGATGCCGGGCCTCGTGCCGACGGATGGCGAAGAGCGCGTCGAGCGGCGCGTGCCGATGACGCGTCTGCGCGCCAGCATCGCGGCGCGGCTGGTGGAAGCGCAGCACACGGCGGCCATGCTGACGACGTTCAACGAACTGGACATGGCGCCGGTGATGACGATGCGGCGACGCTACGGCGACGAATTCCAGGCCCGGCACAATGGCACCAAGCTCGGCTTCATGGGCTTCTTCGTCCGTGCGGCCGTGGAGGCCCTGAAGCGTTTTCCGGCGGTCAACGCCAGCATCGACGGCAGCGACATCATCTACCACGGCTACTACGACATCGGCGTTGCGGTCAGCACCGACCGGGGCCTCGTGGTGCCGGTCATCCGCGAGGCCGATGCCCTGGGTCTGCACCAGATCGAAGACGCGATCGTGGACTACAGCACGCGGGCACGCGACGGCAAGCTGGCGCTGGCCGACATCCAGGGCGGTACCTTCACCATCTCCAACGGCGGCGTCTTCGGCTCGCTCTTGTCGACGCCGATTCTCAACCCCCCGCAGACCGCCATCCTCGGCATGCACAAGATCGAGGAGCGTCCGGTGGTGGTGGACGGCGAAGTCGTCGTCAGGCCGATGATGTACCTGGCCCTCTCGTACGACCACCGGCTGATCGATGGCCGCGAGGCCGTGCGATTCCTGGTCACCATCAAGGACTTGGTCGAGGACCCGGCGCGGATTCTGTTGGACCTGTAGGGAAGCACGACCATGGACAATTACGACGTGATCGTCGTCGGCGGCGGGCCTGCCGGCTACGCGGCCGCGATCCGGGCGGCGCAACTGGGTATGCGCACGGCATGCATCGACAAGTCGGTCACCAAGGACGGGGCGCCGACCCTCGGCGGTACCTGCCTGAATTGGGGCTGCATCCCCTCCAAGGCGCTGCTCGACGCTTCGCACAAATACGTGGAGGTGCAGGAGGGACTGGGGCCACTCGGCATCGAAACCGGGGTGCTCAAGCTCGATATAGCGACGATGATGGCGCACAAGGACACCGTCGTCGCCAAGCTCACTGCCGGCATCGGAGGCCTGTTCGAAGGTAACGGCGTCACCGCGCTCGCCGGCCACGGCAAACTGCTGGCCGCGCAGCCCGGCCCACGGCATGTCGAATACGTGCCGCACGACGGCGAGCCGCAAGTGCTTGAAGCCGCGCACGTGGTGCTCGCGCCCGGATCGGTGCCGGTCGACATCGCGCCCGCGCCGTTGACCGAGGACTTGATCGTCGACTCCACAGGGGCGCTCGAGTTCGACAGCGTCCCTCGGCGTCTGGGCGTGATCGGTGCCGGCGTGATCGGCCTCGAACTCGGCAGCGTCTGGGGCCGCCTGGGCTCCGAGGTCGTGATGCTCGAAGCGCTCCCCGACTTTCTGCCCATGGCGGACCGCCGCATCGGCCGCGACGCGCTGCGCGAGTTCAAGCGCCAAGGTCTCGATATTCGCCTCGGCACCCGGGTCATGTCGGCGGCGGTGAACGACGGCGCCGTCGATGTGACCTACCAGGACGGCGACGGGGACCAGACGCTCAACGTCGACAAGCTGATCGTCGCGGTGGGGCGGCGGCCGTATACCGAGGGTCTGCTGGCGGCGGACAGCGGCGTCAATCTCGACGAGCGCGGCTTCCTCTACGTCAACGACCTGTGCGCAACCGATGCGCCGAACGTGTACGCGGTGGGCGACGTCGTCCGCGGTCCCATGCTGGCCCACAAGGGCATGGAGGAGGGCGTCATGGTGGCCGAGCGCATCGCTGGCCACAAACCACTGGTGAACTACGACTGCGTCCCGTCGGTGATCTACACGCATCCGGAGATCGCCTGGGTGGGGCGGACGGAGGACGAGCTCAAGGCCGCTGGCGACGACTACCGGGTCGGCTCCTTCTCGTTCGGTGCCACGGGCCGCGCATTGGCCGCGAACGACGCCACCGGGATGGTCAAGGTCGTTGCGGACGCCGAGACGGACCGGATCCTCGGCGTGCACATCTTCGGCCCCCAGGCCAGCGAACTGATCGCCCAAGCGGTGATCGCGATGGAATTCGACGCCAGCGCCGAGGACTTGGGACTGACCATGTTCGCGCACCCGACCTTGTCCGAGGCGGTCCACGAAGCGGCCCTCGGGGTCGGCGGCCACGCGATCCACATGCTTAATAGACAACGGAAATAAGCAGCATAACTCTATGAATCTACATGAATATCAATCCAAGAACCTGTTCAGAAGCTACGGCCTGCCGGTTTCCCGCGGGATTGCTGTAGACACCGCGGACGAGGCGGTCGCGGCCGCCCGGGAGTTAGGCGGCGACCGGTGGGTGTGCAAGGTCCAGGTCCACGCCGGCGGCCGCGGCAAGGCGGGCGGCGTCAAGCTTCTCGGCAGTCTCGACGAGGTTCGCGACTTCGCCGAGCGGTGGGTCGGCCAGCGGTTGGTCACCGTGCAGACCGGTGCCGAAGGTGCGCCGGTGAGCAAGATCTTCGTCGAGGAGGCGGCGAGCATCGACCGCGAGCTCTACCTCGGCGCCGTCGTGGACCGCGCCAGCCGACGCGTGGTCGTGATGGCGTCCACGGAAGGCGGTGTGGAGATCGAGCAGGTCGCGGCCGAGACGCCGGAGAAGATCCTGCAGGCGGCGATCGATCCGGCGACCGGAGCGCAACCGTTCCAAGGCCGCGCGATGGCGTTCGCGTTGGGCCTGACGGGTAAGCAAGTGGGCCAGTTCACGGACGTGTTCCTGGACCTGGCGCGCCTTTTCCATGAACTCGATTGCTCGCTTGTGGAGGTCAATCCGCTGGTCGTCACAGCGGACGGCGACGTGCACTGTCTGGATGCCAAGGTGAACATCGACAACAACGCGCTCTACCGGCAGCCGCAGCTCGAGGCACTGCGCGATGCGTCCCAAGAGGACGAGCGCGAGGCGCGCGCCGACGAGTTCGGCCTCAACTACGTCGCCCTGGACGGCAACATCGGTTGCATGGTCAACGGTGCTGGCCTCGCCATGGGCACCATGGACCTCGTCAAGCTGCAGGGCGGCAATCCGGCCAACTTCCTCGATGTCGGCGGCGGGGCGACGGAGGCGGCGGTTGCCGAGGCGTTCAAGATCATCCTCTCCGACGATGCCGTCAAGGCCGTGTTGATCAACATCTTCGGCGGCATCGTGTCCTGCAAGATCATCGCCGAGGGCATCATCGCGGCCGTCACCCAGGTTGGGGTCGAGGTGCCGGTGGTGGTGCGTTTCGAGGGCAACAACGCGGCCGCCGGACTCGAGGCGCTGGCGACGAGCGGCCTCGCCATCGACACCGCCGAGTCGTTGCAGGATGCCGCCAACAAAGCCGTCGTCGCCGCCGCAGGCGGCGCGGCCGCAGCGGGAGGCAACCCATGAGCATCCTCGTCGACAGTCAGACGACGGTCATCTGCCAGGGTTTCACCGGTTCGCAGGGCACGCTGCACAGCGAGCAGGCCATCGCCTACGGCACCAAGTTGGCCGGCGGCGTCACGCCGGGCAAGGGTGGCACGACCCATCTCGACCGTCCGGTGTTCGACACGGTGGCTCAAGCCGTGGCCGAGACCGGTGCGACGGCGTCGGTGATCTACGTTCCGGCCAGGTTCTGCATGGACTCCATCCTCGAAGCGGCCGATGCCGGCATCGACCTGATCGTGTGCATCACCGAGGGCATCCCGACGCTGGACATGCTCGCGGTCAAGGATCGCCTGGACGTGCTCGGCGTCCGTCTGATCGGGCCGAACTGTCCGGGCGTCATCACCCCAGGCGCGTGCAAGATCGGCATCATGCCCGGGGACATCCACTTGCCCGGCAAGGTGGGCGTGGTGTCGCGCTCCGGGACCTTGACCTACGAAGCGGTCAAGCAGACCACCGACATGGGCTACGGGCAGTCGACCTGCGTGGGTATCGGCGGCGACCCCATCCCGGGCACACACTTCCGGGACGTGCTCGGCCTGTTCGAGGACGACCCCGCCACCGAGGCGATCGTGATGGTCGGCGAAATCGGTGGCACGGCGGAGGAGGAGGCCGCGGCGTTCATCGCTGAGAACGTGACCAAGCCCGTGGTCGCCTACATCGCCGGGGTCACGGCGCCGGCCGGCAAGCGCATGGGCCACGCGGGGGCGATCATCGCCGGGGGCAAGGGGACGGCCGACGACAAGTACTCGGCCCTCGAGGCGGCCGGTGTGAAGACCGTGCGCAGCCTGGCGGCGATCGGGGCGGGTCTTCAGGAACTCACCGGCTGGTAAACCCACGGGCGGGGCGGCGGCTTGAAAACCGTCGCCGCGCCCCTATGTTGGGCTCGTTCCAAGGATCGGCCTTGCCCATGACTGCAGAAACCGCCTCCCCAGACAGCGCCGAGGAGGCTCCGCCCGCCAAGGAAACGCGCGGCTTCCAGACCGAAGCCAAGAAGCTCCTGAAGCTGATGATCAACTCCTTGTACTCTAACAAGGAGGTTTTCCTGCGCGAATTGATCTCCAACGCCTCCGATGCCATCGACCGCCTGCGTTTCGAGGCACTCGCGGACGAAACCCTGATCGCTGACGATCCCGAGTTCCGCATCGTGGTGGAGTTCGACAAGGATGCGGGCACGGTGTCGGTGGCCGACAACGGCGTGGGGATGAGCCGCGACGACGTTGTGGCGAACCTCGGCACCATCGCCAAATCCGGCACCGAGGAGTTCTTCGACCGTTTGACCGGCGAGGAGCAGGCGGACAGCGCGCTCATCGGCCAGTTCGGCGTGGGCTTCTACAGTTCGTTCATAGTCGCCAAGGAGGTCGAAGTGCAGACCCGGCGAGCCGGCGAGACCGCCGGCACGCGTTGGGTGTCGTCGGGCGAGGAGGACTTCACCGTCGAGACCGTGGCCGATGTCCCGCGGGGGACGCGCGTGACGTTGAGCCTGCGCGGCGACGCGACCGGTTTCGCCGACGGCTTCCGACTGCGATCCGTGATCCGCCAGTACTCGGACCACGTGGGCATCCCTGTGATGATGGCCAAGGACGCCGTTGACGACGGCGACGACGGTGACGAACCAGGACTCGAAACCGTCAACGAGGCGAAGGCCTTGTGGACCCGATCGCGCACCGACATCAGCGACGACGAATACAAGGCGTTCTACAAGCACGTCTCCCATGACTTCGAGGACCCCGCGGTCTGGAGCCACAACAAGGTCGAAGGCAAGCTCGAATACACGAGCCTCCTCTACCTGCCGAAGCGTGCCCCATTCGACCTCTACAACCGAGAGGCGCCGCGCGGCCTCAAGCTCTACGTGCAGCGCGTATTCATCATGGACGAGGCCGAGCAGTTCCTGCCGCTGTACCTGCGCTTCATCCGCGGCGTGGTCGACTCGTCCGACCTGCCGCTCAACGTCTCGCGCGAGATCCTGCAGAGCGACGAGCGCATCCGCACCATCAAGAACGCCCTCACCAAGCGCGTACTCGACATGCTCGGCAAGATGGACGCCGACGCCTACTCCGAGGTCTGGGACGAGTTCGGCCAAGTGCTCAAGGAAGGCATCGGCGAGGACTTCGCCAACAAGGACGACGTGCTCGGCTTGCTGCGTTTCGCGTCCACCGAGTCCGCCGACTCGGCGCAGCGGACGTCGCTCAAGGACTACATCGGACGCATGGAGGAGGGCGCCGACAAGATCTACTACCTCATGGCCGAGTCGGACGCGGCGGCGCGTCAGAGCCCCCAACTCGAGGCGTTCCGGGCGCATGGCATCGAGGTCTTGCTGCTGAGCGACCGGATCGACGAATGGTGGATGTCGTTTGCGGGCGAATTCGATGGCAAGACCTTCCAGGATGTCGCCCGCGGCGAGTTGGACCTCGGCGATCCGGAAGCAGCCCAGAAGGAAGAGGATGAGAAGGAAGTCGAGGACGAGGAACCGCTGCTGAAGCGGTTCAAGGACGCGCTGGGCGATCAGGTGGAGAGCGTGCGCAAGTCGACACGCCTAACGGACTCGCCCGCCTGCCTCGTGCTCGGCGAGCACGACATGGGCATCCAGATGCGCCGCATCATGGAGGCGACGGGTCAGTCGGCACCGGAGACGAAGCCGCACCTCGAGGTCAATCTGCGCCACCCGCTGATCGGCCACTTGAACCGGGAGGTCGACGAGGACCGGTTTACCGACCTGGTCGCCATCATCTTCGACCAGGCATCGCTCGCGGAAGGCAACACGGTCGCCGAGCCGGGCAAGTACGTGCAGCGCGTGAACAAGCTCCTGCTCGACCTGCTCGCGTAAGGCTCGTCCGGGTCCATCACCGTGTCGCCACGGGCAGGGCGGGAAGGTCTCGGCGCGGCATCACGGTGATATCACAATCGGGTTTCGTCCCGGCGTGTTGCAGAGACCGGCTATGAGCCTTGCTTCAACCGACCGCGCTTTCATATGTTGGCGGTGCGACCGCACCGGAAGCAAGACCAACAATGATTCGGACGATTATCGCGGACCACCACGGCCTGTTCAGAGCCGGCGTCATTCGGCTACTCCGCGATGTCAAGGCGATCGACGTCGTGGCCGAGGCGGAGACCGGCGAGGAAGCGGTTGATCTGGCGCGCAAGCTGAATCCGCACGTGGTCTCCTTGGAGATCGTCATGCCCGGCATCGGCGGACTGGAGGCCGCACGTCGCATCCTGCGATCCGAGACAGGCACCCAGGTGGTCATCCTACCGGTGCCTGGGATGCGCCCTATCCAACCCAGGCGCTGCGTTCCGGCGTCTGCGGCTTCGTGACCAAGCGGGGCGCGCCGGAGGACGTGATCGTCGCGATCAAGCGCGCCTACGCCGGCAAGCGATTCGTCAGCGCGGACATCGCCGAGAGGCTGGCCTTCCAGTCGTTCGACGACGAGGCCAACGCCCCCTTCGACCAACTGTCGAGCCGCGAGATGCAGATCGCCTTGATGGTCATCAACTGTCAGCGCGTGCAGGACATCTCGGCCCACCTGCACCTGTCGCCGAAGACCATCAACGCCTACCGCTACCGCATCTTCGAGAAGCTCGGCATCTCGAGCGACGTCGAACTCGCCATGCTGGCCGTCAAGCACGGGATGGTGAACCCGGTCTTGAGCAGCGCCAGCTAGCGGGCAGCCGCCGGCCGTTGGGCGTCACCGAATGGCGTTTGCTGGCACAATCGGCGCCCGTGGACGAGGCATCCCTCAAGGACCTGGCTGGCGTCGGGCGGGAAGTGGGCAAGCGGCTGCTGGCCATACTGCCCGGCTGGACGCCGCTGGACTGGTCGAACCACCGCGCCGCACGCTGGCGGAGCGGTGCGTTGGGCGGCGAACTGCAGCCGCTGGGTCACCTCCATGCCATCGGTCTCGACGATCTGCTCGGAATCGACGACCAGAAGCGCCAGTTGACCGCCAACACGGAACAGTTCGTGCGCGGCCACCCGGCCAACAACGCACTCCTCTGGGGCGCACGCGGCACGGGCAAGTCATCACTCATCCACGCTTTGCTGAACCGCTATGCGGACCAAGGCTTGCGGCTGCTCGAGGTGGACAAGCACGCGCTGGCCGACATCGCCGCGATCGTCGCCCGGGTCGATGGCGAGCCGTATCGTTTCCTCCTGGTCTGCGACGACCTTTCGTTCGAGGCCGACGACGCCTCCTACAAGGCGTTGAAGAGCGCCTTGGAGGGTTCGGTGTTCACGCAGTCCGCAAACGTGCTGATCTACGCCACGTCCAACCGCCGGCATCTGCTGCCCGAGTACATGTCCGAGAACGTCGCCGCCACGCACGTGCAGGGCGAGTTGCACGAAAGCGAAGCCGTCCAGGAGAAGATCTCGCTGTCCGACCGCTTCGGACTGTGGCTGTCGTTCTACGCGTTTCGCCAGGACGCCTACCTGCTCGTCGCCGAGCACTGGCTCGCCCGACTCGCCGACGAGCACCAGGCCGACGCGGTCTGGGATGAGGCGACGCGGCAGGCGGCGCTGCGCTGGGCCTTGGCGCGCGGCGTGCGCAGCGGCCGCACAGCCTTCCATTTCGCCAAGCAGCACGTCGGCGGCCTGCTGCTGGCCCGCGACGGCGATTGAGGCGGGCAGGCGGCGGCTCTTGAGGCCGGTTTTCTTGCGCAGGGGGCGTCCAAGCCCTAGAATGCGCGCCCTCTCGCAGACCACTTCAGTCCCCTTCGTCTAGTGGCCTAGGACTCCGGGTTTTCATCCCGGCAACAGGGGTTCGACTCCCCTAGGGGACGCCAATCTTATGCTATAACTAATTGATTATAAATGAGTTTATGGCAGTCTGGGTCGGACGTTCCCACTATCATTCCCACGTCCTGCTCCGTCCGATGTAGTCCCGGCGTGGCGGGCGCCGTGGCGCCGTAGCCGCGCCGTAATCCTTCGGTTGCGGGGTCGCGGCCACGCCGCCTTGCCGAGGCTGCGCGTCGCATAGGTCGGCATCGACAGTGACGAGTTGCCCCACGGTCAGCAGTGGGCAGTCCGGTGCAACCGCATGTAATGCGGCTTTACTCACGCAAGCGCGCGTTCTATCGACAGCAGGTACGCGAACGGGTTGGACCGGAGCGATTCCCGTTTGTCAACGTTGTACACGGCTCCGGTAGCCATGAGCGAAATCCCGGCACCCGCCAGAAGCGCCATAGGGACGTCCAAACCGGCCACCGCCAGCATCGTTGACGATCCGGCCGACAGGAATCCGACCTTCAGGAGCCCATCGGTGAGCCAGCGGATCCTCCGACCGTCTAGTGCCGCCTTGAGGCTTGCGATGGCGGGAACGACTTCGTCGGTGTACAAGTCCGAGACACGCTGCCGAAGCGCTTCCGCCGAGAGGTCGGACTCGATTGAGGAAGCGAGCTGTTCAACTTTCGTACGGAACTGTGCGAGCTCATCTCCATGCCGCTCCCGGAACTCGATTAGCCGATCAATCGGCGTATCAGGAGCCACCGCGATTTGTTCAATAGCCAAGTTGCCGAGCATCCCGGGGGCTAGGCGCCGAGGAAGGCGATAGCGTGGGCCAAATGCCTCGTACTCGCGCCAGTGCCTCGAACGCGAGTGCATGCCCCACGGGATTACTCCGTTCAGCTGGGCGTCGAAGCGCGCTGACACGGCGAGCCTATCAGCCGCAGCGAAAGACGTAAGCAAGCGTGCTCCGATTCGATCTGCGAGCCGGCTTGCGAGCAGGGTCATGTAGAAGTTGGCGAATCTCTCGTCCACCCGGAGCCAGTCGCCGCCACGGTCGGAGTTGGCTGTGAACTCGTGGAGGAGGTGGCGTATCTCATAGGGCAGCTTCTCCGGGTGGATGTCAGCGAGCCGCCCCAGCTCCTGCGGGAGCTTCTCGACGTGGATGTCGCGTCTGCGATCGTCATCACCAACGATCAGAAGTTCCGCGCCCTCAGCCGACCCTAGATACGTCAGGACATCTTCCGCGAGTTCTTCGATCTCCTCCATTCCCGAGCGAACGCGTAGAGGTACGAGGAATCCTGCGCTGTGCAGGGCACGACCCGTGTCGGTGGAATAGGGAGCGTCGATCGACTCCGGGACAATCGTGCGCACAGAGTCCCAGTAGAGGAGTGTCGTCTTCAACCACGCCTCATCGCGAACGTCAATCCACGGGTAGTACAGCGCTTGGCTCATGGGCTACCTCAACTCTACATCGGGACTGTAACTCCTACAGTCAGCGCGCAGTTTACTGCATGGCCCGCCTTCTTGATTTCGGGCCCTGAACGTCCTCGGGGTCTGCGGGGCTACCGGGTAACAGTCCAGTTAGGCCGGTACTGACCGTCGAAGTCAAGTGCCTCCGTGCCTGGAAAACGGTCCAGCCCGGCTGGATTGGTCACCACTCTTTGTCGACGACTTCGCTTATTCGATAGAGGACGCTGACGCTGGCATGGAGGAGATCCCGACCTTGCATCACAAGTGGCAGGTTCCGGTCCACGCCAGCCATCTCGAAGCCATTTGCATACTCGCTGCTTGGCAGATGTGCATCCGCCAGCCGAAGCTCATAGATTCCCGCCAGCGGCGTCAACACCGCTCGCGCGACGTTCGGTTCGATCTTTGACGCAAGGACCTTCTCCAATGACTTGAGCGAGCCCCACTTCTCACCGCTCGACGGTTGGACGACCGTCTGGAGCACAGTCGCTTCAATGCGATCCACGATCAGGCGGCAGAGGTCCTTCGCCAACGCCAGGAGCCCCTCCTCGTTGACGGCCCGAAAACGGTGAGCCGCCCTTAGGAGGTCGCCCACCTTCTCGTGCGCCCTCAGAACTCCCGGTGCCAGCTTCTCCCGCGTAACCTCCTCGAACCGCCTCAAGGCGGGCTCAAGAAAGGCCTCGGGGGCAAGCGTCTCAGCTGGTTCTGCCTTCACCTGCGATGCGAGCAACTCCTCCGATACGCCGCCTTCCGGCCGAACGTTGTGGCCCGACCATGCCCTTTGCAGCCACCTCGGCAACTCCGCAACGTCCTTTGCGTACGCAGTGACAAGCCCGATGCCGTTGACACCGAAGTGGACATCGTAGCCGGAGCACCCCAGCGTGCCGGTCTCTCGCGTGTACCAGCCAAGGTGGCCTCCCCGCCGATGCGCAACCGTAGTCACGAGTTCTGGCCTGAACCAAAGCCACCGCCCCTCTGCGCCGAGCCCCGGCCCGCGTTCCTCGTTGCCTTCGGCGTCTACTATGAAAGACTCCGTCGTTGGCGGCCGGTCGTTGCGCACGATGGGGCTTGTCGCGCCAGCCGGGATCCACTCAGTGCGCCACAGCTCGCCAGAAACACGGTACAGCTTGCGTCCACGATCCCTCCTCCGCCAAGATCGGGACGTGACGTTGTCGTCGTTTGGTCGGCCCATCACGGGCACATCGTCATCGGCGTCGACATCCGTCCGAGCAACGTGAAACACCGCCGTCTCTTCCCCGTACGGCCCTCCTCCCTCGTGTATCTCAGCGACCCGTCCGAGCCATCGGTCACCGCCTTCCGTTTCCTCTCTGCCCTCTGCCGACCAACAGATGTCGCCGCGCCTGCTCACCACCGCCGTTCTGCTTCGGTAGGTCACCACGGCCAACCCCATCTCCCTGGCGCAAAGGTAGTCCTTCAAGTGGCCAGAACGAACCTGGATGAGGTTTGGGCGTCCGTCGACCCGCGTTTCCCGGAGGACGGTCTCGTAGCCCTCCGCCGGCCTGACCCAGACGTCCTGTTCGCGCCTTAGTCCGAGCGTCAGCACCAAATCTTGATGGAGGTACCACTCCCTTGGGTCTTCCAACCCATTGAAGTTCTGTTCGAGGACCAAGTGGACTCCGGAAAACTGGCCATAGTGGTCGTAGACATCAGCTTCCTCGTACGCCGAATCCTCAACGGCGCCGTAGTGCCCCCATCCGTTTATCGCCAGATTCAACACCGTAAGGTCCTCGACCCTGTCCCTCGCCTCTGCGGGAACGGCAAGCGTGGCGATTGAAAGGTACTCCTCGCGGAATCCGGCGTGCCCGTACTCGCCGACTCGGTCTTCCCACTGTTCCCGAAGGGGAATCCATACCGCCCCCTCAAGCCGACGTCGGCGGATGTCGTTCATCTCAAACCACTGCCGATCCATCATGGCCTCCCGGAGCCTGTACAGCGACCACCCCGAAGCGCCTCTCTTCCAACAATCCCGCCCCGGAATCCGGCGGCCGCAGTCGACGACCGAACCAGCGGGAGCGCTTCTCGGTCAGCCCATCCGCACACTAAACGCGATCGGCGACCCCTGATCTCCTGCACATCCTCAACTCGTCTCACCGAGCCACCAGCGCAGTTGCCGCAATAGGCCATACTGCTCCGAGCCAGTGTCCTTGGTCGTTTCGCACATCGTCTGTCAGCTCTTCGCGGATGCGAATGTCCTCCTCGACGACCGCGCGTTCGAGTTCAGGATCCAGCCGCGACAACGCCGACGGCGGACGCTCGCAACGCAGGTTGCTCCAGATGATCTCTTCGATCAGGTCGGCTTCCTTGTCCCGATCCAACTCCGTGCGTCCCCGCCGTGAGATCGCGTACAGCCGAAGTGCATGGTTGAAATAGTGTTCTCCCATCAGGCGTGCCGACACATAGCTGAGGATGACGACAGGGCCATCCGCACCGTCCGACAACAGCTCAAGGTATTCGCGGTCGAATCTGCCCACGCCGATCGCGAGCGACCGCATCCGCTCAAGACTAGGTGGCGTCCGCAAGTTTTGAAGGGCTATCGCAGTCAGGTCGTGGTCGATCCCGCCGCTGTTCGCCCTCGCGACGGATTGACTTAAAGCGGCGGCTTCTCGGTCGAAGACCACCCAGCTCCGCGCCTCGCGCGACCGCCCGTCGCGGAAGGCGTACTGTTTGACCGAGACGCTTCGCGCCCCAAAAGACTGGGTCTGTTCGTCAAACACCACGGTTTGGTACTGGACCTTCTGTGGCGTTAGTTCGACTTTCCCCGAGCGCTCGAGCAACTCCACCAAGTGGTTCATCGTGGCGCGCCCCCGCTCCTCTGGCAACTGCGCCTTATGCAGACTGGCGAGTTCTTCCTCAACCCGGATCACTTGATCTCGCCCGGCCTCGACGGCCTGAGCAATCAGGTTGTTGTCGTCGGCGACCTCGCCCCCGTACAGCACCCGTAACGTCTCCAGCGGAACGCTCGCCATCACGCGGCGAAAGTACTGTTGTTGCTCGGTTGGGTCGCTGGCCAGAGCGGTGACGACGTCGTACAGCCTTTCCAGAAGCCGCGTGTAGATGTCTGACTCCCTCGAACCCGCGAGCAAGATCGTGTCCACGAGAATCGTGTTCACCGAGCCTACCCTGTGCACGCGTCCGATCCGCTGCTCGAGCACCATCGGATTCCACGGCAGGTCGAAATGCACGAGCCTTCGGGCCGCCTGAAGGTTGATCCCTTCGCCGCCTGCGGCGCTAGACACCAGAACTCGTCGACCAAGATGGTCGTCGCCCGTGAAACCATTGATAGCCTTCCGACGTTCGCTCGCATCCTGGCCGCCCACAATCAGGTAGCAGTCGACGCCCCGCTTCTCCAGATATCGCTTCACCTCATACACCGTGTCCACGCTCATCGCGAAGACCACGAAGGGCTCGTCAGCCTCGTCCACCAGATCCATCAAGACATCGAACTTCGATGTCGCCTCGGGCCCGGACAAGATTCCGGTATAGCGTTGCAGAAGCCGCACAAGCCGGTTTCGCTCTTCGTCGCGAACCGCCGTTCGTGCCGCCGGGCCGACTTCCTCGTCATCGGTCTCGTCTCTACGGTCTACCGTCTTGCGCAGTGCAGCAAGCAGGTTGTTCGGTTTGCTGGTTGTGTAATCCCGGTACGGGATCAGAGCCTCAGTCCAGGCGTGAAGGCGGCTGTCCGGGGTGGTGCCGTCGTCGCAGTACCGCAGAAACCGACGCAGAAGGAACGCGAAACCCGCCTTCGGCGAACTCGCCGCGTACTGAAGCGCATTGCTCTTCGCGAATCCTAGCCCCTGTTTCGCATCTCGCTCGCCGTTCGCGGCCAGCCAATCGAAGAAACCACCGATATCGCGCAGCAGTTCGTGGTACTCGGGCGGTGTAGTCGCAAGGTGCGGATCGCGCACTTCCCGATTCGGAAACACCGGGTTGCCGTCCCAGTCTACGATGTCATCCTTCGTTCGATAGATCACGCGCCCGGCCAGCGCGCGTTCCTTGGCGTCCGCGGGCGCGTCGCGGCCCAATCGACACATCATAGCCACAAGATTGAGGAAGACTTCCTTGTTGCCTTGATGCGGCGTGCCCGAGAGGAAGTAGACGCGTCCATCCTTGGCCAGATGCCCATCAATCACGTCTTCCACCACCCGAAACCACTTCTGTGCGTTCTGGCTGTCCTCGCCGCCGTACATCCGGAGTCGATGGCATTCGTCCGCGATCACGACATCCCAGGTAGTGTCCAGTAGCTGCCTCGCCGCGTTGTCCCTGATCCCGAGCCGATTCAATGACGCGACGACCCACGCGTCATGCTTTTCGCTGCCCAGACGCGCAGGTGGATAGGATCGTTCATCCAGGGATCGGTTTGCGTACACGTAGACATCGCCTACACCCATGTCCTTGAACTCGTCGACGACGTTGGTGACCAAACCACCGAGGGTGACGTAGAGGACGCGAAGATTCGGATCGGCCGCCAGCAGCCGAGCGAGGAGCAGGGCCAGCTCTATCGTCTTGCCCAGCCCGACTTCGTCCGCGATCAACATCTGCCTTGGCGCGTCCGCGCTTGCAAGGTACTCAACGAGGCTCGTCTGGTGTCGCATCTCGAGCACGGGCAGGCTGTCAAGCTGTCCTTGCCGATTCTCCGCCTGCAGCCAGTAGGCAGCGAGCCGGGAGAAGTGGCCTTTCGTGTATCGGAGCGTCGACCCGTCCGCGACTTGCTTCGCCGGCGGCAACCAAGGTACGGGGCCAGCCGCCGCGACCCGCTCGCTCTGGGCGGGCACGCGCGCTGCTGTACCCTCGGGTCCCCCGGACGGTATGTCCGCAATTGCCAACCATCGCGGCGACCCGAAAAGCGCTCCCTCGGGTTCCACATCCGTCTGGACCTGTGCGACGCCCCAATGCAGCCGTTCGCTGAAGACCACGTATTCTGGTTCGGCCATAATCTCGTTCTCCTTCTCGTTCCGGGTTGCCGACCGCGGCGTGGACGCCTCCTCCCACCATTGATCGAAGCACTCCACCAACTGGGCGACCGCTGGGTCACCGACTCGTCCCGACAGTCCTATCGCGACCTCCACGTTCGACGGCCCGGGCCCGATGCCCAGGCCGCTGCCGGTCAGATTGGCCGACCCAATCACGGCCGAGGAGTCATCGAGAATGACCAGCTTCGCGTGGAACGAGCCATCGTCGGCGACAGTCGCACCGGGCCGTGCGGGCATGACCCGTACCGTCGCGTCTTCCCCGAGGATGGACGCAGCGAGTGCTGCCAACTCTCCACCCGCTTGGTGCGTGTCGCACAACACGCGAATGTCCTTGCATGTACGCGACAATCGCCTGAGCCACCTCAGTCCCGGCCGAGTGGCCGTGTACGTGGCACATCGAATCACCGTCGGCGCGGCGGCCCGCGCCTCTCCTTCGACCCACTCACGCAGTGCCCGCCCGTTCTCTAGCGCGACCGGGCGAACTTCATCGGGCGCGGGGCGGGACAGTTGGGGCAATGGCGTAGCCGCACGTGTCCCACTGCGAGGCGGCGCTTTGCTGTCGGGAACGGTCGTTCTCCCGCCGCCTGTTGTGCATGGCAGCATGCCCCATCAACTGGCTAACTTCAAAGTTGGAAGAGCACGCGCCATGGCATCGGTAGGACGGTCGCAATGCGTTGATCCCCGTCACCAAATCGTCGATTGCGCTTGCTCGAAAGGTGGTCGATCGACCTCCGACCCGGCAGCTTCGGACTTTCGGCCGCCGCGAGCGCCGTTCGTCCAGCCATCAATTGAGTCCACGAAAGGCAGTTCCGAGTCTCCAATCCCGATCTTGACGACCCTTACCGCTCCGTAGCTCTCCTCCTTCAGAGACGTCAATCCCGCCTCGATCTTTGTTGAGAACAAGGTCGACCCTGTTGGTCAGCCTTTCCTTGTGGGCGTTGCCTGACGGCCCGCGCCCTAGTCGGCTACGCCGACCCGAGCCCGCAAGCGGTCTCGGCCCATCCGGGTAACGGTCGCTAGCGCTTGCGCCCTCCGGGCGCCGATGCCGACGTGACCGTTTCGGCCATCGCCGAGGCGCCCCCAATCCGCGAGCGACATCTACCCCGGCTTGACGTCCGCGCTGTCCCAGTTCGCCACGGCGGGGTCCAAAGCGGTCGCGCGGAACGACAAAGCTCGTGCGGCCCGATAGAGCTGCACGTTGGTCCTGGAAGGATCCCACGACAACACGTCTCCGTCGTTGGCCCAGCCAGCGTCGCACGCGTGCTCGCACGGTCAACCCGGACGCGTCAACACCAATCGACCGCGTCCCCGGGTTCTCCGCTTCGCTCCGACCTCGCCGGCGCGAGGTGACCGCCCTGCGCGCGCGTGCCGCCCGTTCAGGCACCGACGCACACCGCGTCGCAACCCTGAAACGGAGAACGACATGGACCTTCAGACCCTCATCGCCCAGTGGAGCGGCAAGCTGCCGCCGGGTTTCGTGCCGCAGGCCGTCCTGCGCGACGAGCCGCCTCGGTGCACCCAGCCGAGATGCACAAAGCCTGCCTCGCGCAAGCCCGACGGGGGCTACTGGAAGAGCTGCGATTCCTGCAGAAAGCGGAGAGCGGCGTCGTGCAAGCGCCGCAGGGCCGCCCTCGTTGCGGAAGGGGGCTGCCGCCGCTGCGCGTACCGGAAGCGCGCGGAAGGCGACTTTCTGTGCGAACGCTGCCGGGAGGACCGCGACATCGAGCGCGCGCAGAAGCGCCAGGACGCCCTCGACGCGGCGGTGATCGACGAGTCCGCCGCCAAGCCCGACAGGGCGCGCGAGCCCTCCAACCTCGACTGCGGTGTCAGCCCGTGGAACGCCAGGCCGAAGCCTGAGCCGAGTGCCGCGTACTGGTCGCCGCTGCCCGATCCCGAGCCGAAGTCCGAGCAATTGTGGCGGCAGTCGCTGGACGACACGGGGTGGCGCCTGAGCCGCCACTGACCGTTCCTCTTCACGGTCCAGGCGCGTCGGCTCGGGTCGGCGCGCCTGGGGCTCTCAGACGCTCCCAGGAGCCGCTCCCGGCGCGTAGCGGACCGTCAAGAGCGACGGGTAGCCGTCGGCGCAGCGCACGCTTTGCGGCCCGCTATGCGTCGCCCACGCTGCCGGCGGGATGGTGTCCGCGCCGCTATAGGTGTCATCGCACGGCACATGGATCGCGATCCTCCGCAGCATCCTCCCCCGGACGCCATCGCTGCGCGGCGAGCGCCACACCACCCGCATCACCGGGGAGCAGAGCACGCCACGGAGCGCCAGAGAGCCCCGCACGGTCCTCCTATCACGTTGATAAATAATGGATTTATTTGATTCTGCACCCGCGGATGGCTTACGATCCATCCATGCGCCTGCCCTCGATCCCCACC
This sequence comes from Gammaproteobacteria bacterium, assembly GCA_026706385.1. Taxonomy (GTDB): domain Bacteria; phylum Pseudomonadota; class Gammaproteobacteria; order Pseudomonadales; family Azotimanducaceae; genus VXYL01. The sequence continues at coordinate 498 of JAPOYV010000029.1, read as the reverse complement.
CCAGCCGGAAAACCGCTCCCGCCGCCCGGCCGATGACGACCCGCTTGTCCCGCCCGCACCACAGGCAGCCCTTCGATGCCGCCGCCGAGGTAGCGCACCTGAAGGCCGACACCCAGGCACGGCGTCGCCGCCGCCGCACTCCCTCCCGCCTCGACCGCCACACGCACGAACTGCTCGCCCTGTACGACGAGGGCGCCACCGTCGCCGAGTTGCAGCGCTGGCTTGCGGCGCGGCGCGTGCGCGTCCACCAGACCACCGTCGGCCGCTGGCTGCGCCGCCGCGGCTGCTGCTGAGCGCCCGTGCCGAAGTTCCGCAAGCTCCCGTCTCCCGAACAGCAGGCCAGGGACGCCGTCGGCCGTCTGGTCAAGCTCGGAGCCCTGAGCCGCAAGCCCGGCAAGACGCCGTCCAACGGCACCGTGCGCGGCGTCCGCCAGTACCTGACCCAGATCGCCCGCCACATCGCCCCGGACGGCCTCGAACTGCTCGACCTCACCCCGG
>JAPOYV010000086.1 GCA_026706385.1 Gammaproteobacteria bacterium | reverse complement strand
CCGTGATCGCGACCACGGCGGTGCTGGTGGCGGTGTTCACGCCGATCATGTTCCTGACCGACAACATCGGCGTCATCTTCAGCGAACTGGCGGTGACGATTGCGGCGGCGGTCGTGTTCTCGAGCGTGCTGGCGCTGTCGCTGACGCCCGTGATGTGCTCCAAGCTGCTGCGGGCGTCTTCGAAGGAGAACCGCCTGACGCGGTGGATCGACGCGGGATTCGCGGCACTGCGCAACGGCTATGGGCGCGTACTGCGTGTTCTCATCCACCACCGCTGGATCTCGGTGGTGGTCGCCTTGTTGACACTTGGCGCGGCCTACCTGCTGCTTCAGCGGGTACCCCAGGAATACGCGCCGCAGGAGGATCAAGGTTCGTTCATGGCCATGTTCTCCGGTGCCGAAGGCATGGGCATCGAGCGCATGAAGGGCGAGGCGCTGAAGCTCGAAATGCCGGCGATGCAGATGGTCAACGAGGGCATCGCCGACGTCGTCGTCATGGCCGTGCCCGGCTGGGGCGGCAACGCCTCCAACAGCGGGGTCATCATGGTGACCATGCGACCGTGGCAGGAGCGCGACGTCACCACGGCCGAAGCGGCAGCCCGGGCGACGGGCGCCTGGCAGACCATCCCCAGCGTGCGCGCCTTCGCCTTCGTGCGTTCCGGCCTGTCCCGGCGCGGCGGCGGCCAGCCGGTGCAGTTCGTGCTCGGCGGCCCCGACTACGACACGCTCGCTGAATGGCGGGACGTGATCCTCGACCGGGCCGCCGAGTTTCCGGGGCTCGTTCGCCTGGACAGCGATCTCAAGGAGACGCAGCCCCAGGCGATCGTGCGCATCGACAAGAACCGCGCCGCGGCACTGGGCGTGTCCGTGCAGAACATCGGTCGGACGCTGTCCACGATGATGAGCGAACAGCGCATCACGACGTACGTGAAGGACGGAGAGGAGTACGACGTGATCCTGCTCGCGAAGGACGACCAGCGCGCGTCGGCGCAGGATCTGACCAACATCTACGTGCGATCGGAAGGGACCGGCGAACTGGTGCCACTGGCGAACCTGATCCGGGTCGAGGAACGTGCCGGGCCGGGCACGCTCAACCGCTACAACCGGCTGCGCTCGGTGACCCTGTCGGCGAGCCTGGCCCCGAGCGCGGCCCTCGGCGATGCCCTCGACTTCCTCGAACAGGTCGTCCGCGAGTCGTTCCCCGACCAGGCGCAGATCGACTACCAGGGCGAGTCGCTGGAGTACCGCGAGTCGAGCGGGAGCCTGGCGTTCATGTTCGGCTTAGCACTCCTGATCGTATTCCTGGTCCTCGCGGCGCAGTTCGAGAGCTTCGTGCACCCGTTCGTGATCCTCGTCACCGTGCCGCTCGCGATCACGGGAGCGCTGATCGGCCTCTATGCCACGGGGTCCACCATCAACATCTACAGCCAGATCGGCGTCGTCATGCTGATCGGCATCGCGGCGAAGAACGGCGTCTTGATCGTCGAGTTCATCAACCAGCGGCGCGACGCGGGCCTCGACTTCGAGGACGCCATCATCGACGCCTCCGGCATCCGCCTGCGTCCGGTCGTCATGACCACGATTTCGACGGTGATGGGCTCGATCCCCCTGATCCTGGCGACCGGCGCCGGGTCGGAAAGCCGCACGGTGCTCGGCATCGTGGTGTTCTCCGGCGTCACGCTGGCGACCTTCCTGACGCTCTTCGTGGTGCCGTCCTTCTATGCGCTTCTCGCCCGCCGCACGGGCTCGCCGCAAGCCGTCGCGAAGGCTCTGGAGCGGCTGATGGGCGGTCCGCGGGAGCCGGGCGTGGGCGACGTGGCGGAAGTCCGCTAGCGGGACGCAACCCATGTGGGTGCTGATCGCGATCCAGGCGCTCGTTCTCGCCGGCATCGGCGTGCTGCTCGATCTCGACCTTTGGCCAAGCGGCTCGCCGGCCGTCCTTCTGCCGACGCTGACCGTGGCCTATGCCTGGCCGACAGTGTCCCTGTTCACAAGTGAACCCGGCATTGTGCGGCGCGGAATCGCCTTTGGCGGCGCGTCCGCCGTCGTCTTGGCGGGGCTGGCGAGCTATGTCGGCTGGCAGGCGATGCCCGTGGGCCAATTCGATGTCGAGGCTTTGCAGGCCGTGTACGTGATCACGCTCTTGGTCACCGGGTTCATTGCGCTCGCCTACCTCAAGCTCATCGTTGCCGGCGAACCGATCCGCTATCCGGCGCTCTTCGCCCACGCTTGGCGCAATCTTCTCGTCGCCGCGCTGGCCGCGGCGCTCCTCGGTGGCAGCGCGATCCTGCTCGTCCTTTGGGCGGCGCTGTTCGCAACGCTCGGCGTCGACGTGCTCGCCGAGACCTTCCAGAAGCCGTGGTTCGTATTGCCCGCCGCGGCGGTGGCCTTTGGGACCGGTGTGCTCGTGTTCCGTCCCCGGCAGAGGTTGATCGACAGCATCGTGGGGTTGCTCGAGAACCTGGCTCGCTATCTCCTGCCGATGGTCCTGGCGATCATCGTCGTGTTCCTGCTGACGCTGCCGTTCGTCAGCCTCCAGGCCTTGTGGGATACCGGCAACGGCAGCCTGATCCTGATCGCCTTGAACGCCATCGCCGTCGTGCTTGCCATCGTCGCGCACCGACCGGAGGCCGAACAGCCGTATCCAGCGCTGGTCCAGGCGCCGGTCACCCTGGCCATTGCCTTTCTGCCGATCGTCTCCGCGCTCGCCCTGCTCGGCATCGGGATTCGCGTCGACCAGTACGGCTGGACGGTGGCCCGCGCCTGGGCGTTCACGGGGGCGGCGGTGTTGGCGCTGTTTTCGCTCGGCTACACCTGGTCGATCGTTCGCCACCGCCGCAACTGGCCGGACGGGATGGCGCGCGTCAACGTCGCGATGGGCTGGGTGATGCTCGCAATCCTGTTGTTGATCAACACGCCCGTCTTGGACTTCCGGGCGATCTCGACGCGCAGTCAGATCGCGCGCGTGGAGTCGGGGGAGATCCAACCGATCGAGTTCGATTTTCGCTACGCCGGGGCGATGCTCGCCCGGCCGGGATACTTCGCCGCACAACGGCTGATCGAACAGTTGGGATTCGACCCGCTGGCGGACGGCGCGCCCAAGGGGCTCGTGATGCGCCGCGCCGACGACGCCGTCGACGCGGGCATGGCCGCCTTGCGGGACGAGTTCTGGGCCGAGGTGTATTACCGGGACGGTCCGTTCGCGGTTCCCGACGGGGTTCGCAACGCGATCGACGGCGTCCTCCACCCGTCGGACCGCATCGAGCATCCGACGCTTGCGCGGGTCGAACTCGACGGCGACTCGACGCTTCCCGAGTACCTGCTGCTTGCCGTGCGCCGGTTCGACGTGCCGGCGATCCAGGATCGGCCGGCTCGCATGCACTACAGTCCCACCGCGTACGCCATCGTCGACGAGGGTCAGGGCTGGGAGCTTGTCGGTTTGTCGAGGAGCAGCGGCCAGCTTCCGGCGGATGCCGAATCCTTGGCCGAGATCCTCCGCGACGCCCCTATCGAACGCCTTGCGCCGCGTTATGACGACTTCCGGATCGGCGAGGCCCTGTTTGGTTTCCCGCCGCGGTTCGGCAGGTCGGAGGACGCGATTGCGGATTGACGCGTGTCGTCAGTCTTCCTCCCGTGTGGGCAGCGGCGTGTTGGGATCGAATACCTTGCTGAGGAACGCGCTGCGCGGCCGGTACGGGAGTCCGCCGCCCAAGATCGCCTGCATCCGCGTCTCGGCTTCCGAGTAGACGTAGCCGGGATCTTCTTCGGCTTCCGCCATGATGTAGAACGTCCCCGTCCGGATGGCGTCGAATACGAACTCGGCGCAGCGCGACGGTGGCATGCCGAACGCCTTGAAGCGCTCGGCGATGGGGTTCGGCCCACCGCCGCGCGGTCCGCCGTAGCGCTCCGGGCGGTTGCGTTCGGACGTGATGATGTTGGTCGCCACCGCATTCGGGCACAGCACGTGCGCGGTGAGGCGGCCTTGGAGCTCTTGGTACAAAGCCTCTGTCAAGGCTACACAGGCGTGTTTCGAGACGCCGTAGACACCCTGGGCTGCGCACAGGCCGTCCTGCGAGGATGTCGTCACGACGGAACCGGCGACGCGGCGCTCCAGCATCTCAGGGACGAAGGCGCGGATGCAGTTGGCAACCCCCTTGACGTTGACGCCGAGGACGAAATCCCAGTCGATGTCGCTCGCCCGCAGCACGGGCCCGCCGCCGCCGACACCGGCGTTGCAGCACAGGAGCTGAACCGGCCGGTCCGGGAAACGCTCGGCAACGGCCGCGGCCAGGGCGTTCACGTCCGCCTCCCGGGACACGTCGACCGGGAAGCCGAACACCTCGACGTCTGCCGTCCGGGCCGCCGTTGCCAAGCGCGCCTCGGCCTGTCGGATCGCCGGGGCCTCGATGTCGGCCAGGACCGGGTGGAGGCCCAAGCCGATCGACTTCTCTGCTAGGGCGAAACCGATGCCGGATGCGCCGCCGGTGATAACTGCCACGCCGCCGGCGAGCGCGCGCAAGTCCGCGTGGGCGTTGCGAGCGGTATCGTTCATGGGCTCTCTCCGAGGCTTTGAATCCAGACAGGATACGCGCAGACTATCCGGCTGGTGGCGCGACACCGTTGTGGCAGGATAGTCCCCGCTCACCTGCGGACGTCAAGGAATCCATGCCAACCGTCACCAACGCATTCGGCACGCACGAACTGAAGCGGTTCGACTATCGCGTCGCGACCGAAGCTGGTGCGGATGCGTTGGCGCGGCTCGACCAAGACGTGCTTCGGAGTCTGGACCGGCACGGGTTCGTGGTCATCGAAAACGCGGTCGCGGCGAGCGATTGCGACCGACTCGTGGCCGAGATGGCCCCGTTCATAGACGCCACGCCGCACGGGCTGCATGGCCTAGGGGGGACGCGTCGCGTCGGCGCCTTGGTGGCACGCTCCCGGGCCAGCCACAAGATGATTGCGCACCCGGCGATCCTGCGTTTGGCGCAGTCCGTTCTCGCCGAACAGCGCCTCTCCGGCGATGCCGTGCGCATCGGCGGCAAGTCCGGCAAGGGCGAAAAGGGCTTCCGCTACCCATGGCAACTGCACCTCACCCAGATCATCGATGTCGGTCCCGGCGGCGGCACCGACGCGCTTCCGCACCACCTCAAAATGCACCGCGCCAACGGCATGTGGGTCTATGACTTCCAGGACGCCGGCGTGGACCCGCAGGTGGAATGCATGTGGGCACTGTCCGATTTCACGCTCGACAACGGTGCCACTCACATCGTGCTCGGCAGCCATCGGGAACAGCCTCGTGGCGGACAGGTGAGCCACGCCGAACCGACAATTCAGGCGGCCATGCCCAAGGGCAGCGTCTTGATCTGGACGGGCTGGTCCGTGCACGGGGCCGGTACGAATACCTCCGACGAGCGCCGGATCGGCATGAACATCAACTATGCGCTGGCGTTCCTTGCCCAGGAGGAGAATCAACTGCTCGCCTGTCCGCCGCACTTGGCGCGCAAGCTCGACCCCGCCATGCAGCGGCTCATCGGCTACCGGCAGCCCGCTGGCGCGCTGAACTACGTTGCGGAGTGCCAGGCGCCGGCCGATTCCGTGCTCAAGGGAGATTTCGACGTGCTCGTGCCGGGCGCCCACGGCCATGAGATGGACCCCGGCATCGACGGACCCACCTATGCGCCCGTCGACGAGGCGGCCTTCGAGGAGAAGCGGCGCGAGCTCGAGGCGCGAAAGGCCGAGGCCATTGCCGCCGACGACCTGGAGGCGGCGCTGCATTTCAAGAACGCCATCAGCGTGCTTGCCCGGTCGCCGCGCATCTAGGCGCGCCGCCTGGCGGTTGAACCGACGACGACGAAAGTAAGATCATGCGCGTTTGCCCCGACTAAGGACGCGACATGGCCTCCGCCGATGCCGAGAGCAAGCACAAGAACGACATCTACGGCGATGTCGACAATCCCCGCGCCGCGAAGGCCAAACCCGCCACGCCGGCGGCGACCGTAGTGCTGCTGCGCGACAGCGAAGCCGGGCCCGAAGTGCTGATGTTGCGCAAGAACGCCAAGATCGACTTCGGCGGCATGTGGGTCTTTCCGGGCGGGCGGATCGACCCGGAAGATGCCGACGCAGACGGCAGCCCCGAGGCGACGGCGCGCAATGCGGCGGCCCGGGAGGCCGCGGAAGAAGCCGGCATCGAGGTCGATCCGACGGATTTCGTCTGGTTCGCGCACTGGACGCCCCCGCCGACCACGCCCGTTCGGTTCGCGACATGGTTCTTCGCGGCACGGGCCAACGATCAGGCCATCACCATCGACGACGGCGAGATCAAGGACCACCAGTGGATTACGCCGGCCGGGGCGTTGGCCAAGCACACGAACGGCGAGATCGACCTCGTGCCGCCGACCTGGGTGACCCTCTACCACCTGTCCCGCTACCAGCCGGTGGACGCTCTGCTGGCTCGCTTGGGCTCCCGCGACGCCCGCTTCTACGAGACCCGCGCAGTGAAGCGCAGCGACGGCGTGCGGGTTGCGCTTTGGGCTGGGGATGCGGGCTACGAGGACTGGGACGCCGATCTCGACGGGCCGCGTCACCGCTTGGTGATGCCGGAGGACGGATTCAGTTTCGAGAACGACGCGGTGGACTATTGATCGGCGTGGGCCTTCACGACGTCCCGATCGACAGCAGGTTGTCCACCGGCCGATAGAGTTCCTCGAGGTAGGCGATGTCCGCCTCGTCGAGCGAGATGTCGCACGCTTCGACGAGTTGGTCGAGCTGCTCCACCCGCGAGACCCCCACCACGGGCGCGTGCACTTCGGGCTTGCCGAGGAGCCACGCCAGGGAGATCTGGGCCGGTTTCCTCCCGTACTTCTCCGCCACCTCCACCACGCGCTCGGCGATGTCGAATGTCGCGTCGCCCCGATACAGCCCCTCGGTGCGCACGCGGTCCCTGCCTTGCGAGCGATCCGTCGAGCCGCCGCCGAAGCCACCCCGGTACGACCCGGCCAGGATGCCGCGCGCCAGCGGCGACCAGGGGGTCAGGGCGACGCCCGTGCTGGCGCAGTACGGGTTCATTTCCCGTTCCTCTTCGCGGTAGACGAGGTTGTAGTGGTTCTGCATGGACACGAAGCGGGTCCAGCCGTTCATCCGCGCGAGCATCTGCAGCTCGGCGAATTGCCAGGCGAACATCGACGAGGCGCCGAGGTAGAGGACCTTGCCCGCCTTGACGACGTCGTTGAGCGCCTCCATCGACTCCTCGATCGGGGCTTGGACTTGGCCGGGCACGCCGTGAGGGTGGCGGTGGATCACGAGTTGGTCGATGTAGTCGTGGCCTAGGCGCTTGAGGCTCGCGTCCACGCCCTCCAGGATGTGCTTGCGCGACAGCCCGCCCTGGTTCGCGCCGCGGCCCATCGGCATCGTGACCTTGGTTGCCAGCACGTATTCGTCGCGCCGGACGAGTTCCTTCAAAAGCGCGCCGACGACCCGCTCGCAGGCACCGATGCCGTACACGTCCGCGCAGTCGAAGTAGAAGAGCCCGTGGTCGAGCGCCGCCTTGAAGATCGGTCGTGCCACGTCAGGCCCTAAGGTCCAGTCCCCTTGGTGGCCGCGTCCGGGCTCCCCGAAGTTCATCGTGCCGAGACACAGCGGCGAGACGCGAAGACCGCTCAAGCGGCCGAGTTGCACGGGTTCGAGCATGGGGGCTCCTGACGAGTGTGAGCGACACGAAACCGCGTACTATCTGCGAACGTTGGCGCTTGGTCAAAGCGCGCGTTGTGGAAACCGATGGATCGAGGGTGTACGGATGAAACTCTTCTGGTGTCCGAATACGCGGGCGTCCCGCGTCGTGTGGATGCTCGAGGAAGCGGGTGTGGCCTACGACCGCGTGCTGGTGGATATCCGCGAACCGGACGCAGCGCGGGATCCGGAGTTCGCAGCGGCAAGCCCGATGGGCAAGGTGCCGGCCCTGGCGGACGCCGATGTCAGGATGGCGGATTCCGCGGCCATCTGCATCTACCTGGCCGACCGCTACCCGGCTTGTGGTCTGGCGCCCCCCGTCGACGACCCGGCTCGGGGAGCGTACCTGTGGTGGATGCTCTTCACGCCTGCGGTCATGGAACCGGCGCTGTCGGAGCGGTTCCGTGGCGCCGAGCCGAACCGCTTCTCGAGCGGCTGGGGCGACTTCGACGCCATGGTCGAGACATTGCATGAGGCCTTGAGCGAGGGACCGTGGTTGCTTGGCCCAAAGTTCAGCGCCGCCGACGTGATGGTCGGCTCGAGCGTGCTCTTCATGCAGGAGTTCAATGTAATCCCGGACTCCGACCGCTTGAAGGCCTATGCGGCACGTTGCGCGACGCGGCCAGCGTACGCAGCGGCGATGGCCTTGGACGACTAGCGGGAAGCCAACGCTGGTCGCTTGACCACACCCCATCGCCTACCGATACTTCGCGGCTTTTGCCCGGCCGGGCAGCAAGGTTGCGCGGCGTCGTGCTTGGAGGGGACATGAGCATTCGAATCCTGTGGCCGCGTGCCGGCCGCGATCACTCGGTGGAGGAAGAGGCCGTCGGCGAGGGCATCGTGACGGAGTTCGGGCGCGGATTCCAAACGGTCACCGAGGAGCAGTGGCGCAACTGCGACGGCATCGTCGGTGTGGCGCCACCGGTCGAGTACCTGCCGAAGCTCGACAGGTGCCGCATCGTCGTCAAGACCGCGGTTGGTTTCGACGATACCGACATCGAAGCCTACGGGAAGGCCGGCATCCCCGTTTGCAACTGCCCGGACTACGGCACGCGCGAGGTCGCCGACCATGCCATCGCGCTCATGATGACGCTGACCAAGAGCATCGCCTTCCATGACGAGGAGCTGCGCGCGGATCCGATCGGCAACTGGCGCCCGGCCCTCAATCCCTACGGCCGACGCTTGTCTGCGTGCACGTTCGGGGTGGTCGGCATGGGACGCATTGGCACCACGGCCATGCGCCGCGCCCAGGCCTTCGACATGGACTGCGTCTTCTACGACCCGTACCAGCCAAGCGGCTTGGAACTGGCCCTTGGCGTGCGTCGCGTCGACACGCTTGAGGACCTCATGGGTGAGTGCGACATCGTGAGCATCCACACGCCGTTGAACGATGAGACCCGCAACCTGATCGGCGCGCAGGCGTTTGCAGCCGCGAAGAAGGGACTCATCGTCATCAACACGGCGCGCGGGCCGATCATCGACATCGATGCCCTCCACGATGCCATGCGCGATGGCACCGTTCTCGCCGCGGGCTTGGACGTGCTACCGGACGAGCCGGCGAATATGAACGCGCCGCTGATCGCGGCGTGGCACCGCAACGAGGATTGGATCAAGCACCGCCTCGTCGTAACGCCGCATTCTGCGTTCTACACGCCGGAAAGCGTCCGCGACATTCGAGCCTTTTCGGCCCGTACGGCTGCGGTCTACCTGCGCGGCGGTCGCCTCAAGAATTGCGTCAACGAGCAGTACTTGACGACGCGTCGCTAGACGCGCCGCGTCGCTGACGCGACCGCTTCGCGGTCGCCCCGAATTCGCGGCGCGAATTCTCCCGTTCGTTCGTAGGGCGTATCGTTGACGCGACCGCTTCGCGGCCGTTCTCAGGGCGCGCCGCCTACGGCGCGAATGTGCGGCCCGGTTTTCCAATCTCGGCCATCCGTGGTGCAGCGTGGGGACGCGAAGTGGGCGGAGATCGCGCGCCTGAAGCCCTCGCTGCGGTTGCGTCCGGAGCCGTGGATCAGGAGCGGATGGAAGAACAGCGTATCCCCCGGCTGCATCTCGACGTGCACCCGGCGCGCCCGGTCGACGCCGTCGACGCCATAGAACGCATGGTTGACGTAGTCCCAATCCGGGTCGCCGTGGGGCCGCAGTCCACCTAGGTGCGATCCCGGCACGACGGCCAGGCAGCCGGTTTGTCGCGTGCACGGCGCGAGCGCGGTCCATGACGCGACGATGCCCTCGGGGGGACGCAGCCGGAAGTAGCGCAGGTCCTGGTGCAAGGGGTGGCGGCCGTCCACGCCGGGCGGCTTGTTGAACACGTTGGTCGTGATGACGTAGACGGGCGCGCCCGGCGAGGCGTCGACGAGTTGCCGCGCGACATCGAGGACGGCGGCATCCTTGGCGTAGTCGAACAGCACAGGATCCGTTTCGAAATTGAGGATCTTGTTGATCCCATGCAACGCGGTCGGGGGCTCGACCGCGCCCTTGACGACCATCACATCGCGCATGGCGATCATCCCTTCGGGTCGCGGCGCGCTGCCGTTGGCAAGTTCGACGAAGCGCGCATCGTAGCGCGCGCAGGCTTCGGCATCGATGAAGCCCGGGCGCAGCAGGTAGCCCGCGTCGCGGAATGTCGCCCGCTCGTGCGCCGTCAGGGCCCTCGCCAATGATCCGGTCAAGCGATGTCCTGGGCTGGCGAGGGGCCATGCCGGATCGCCGCCTGCGGGCCGTGCTGGGCACCCGTCGTGGTCAGGTCAAGGAAACGTCGCGCGAGCGTCGGTCCGGCCCCGCTGTCCTCGTGCTTGAAAAAGGCGAAACCCTGCTTTGCGCCGGTGGCGGCGACGCGTTCTGCCCAACTCTTTAGGGCGGCGTTGTCGTAGCCGGGCTTGCGCAGTCGTAGGTACGCCCAATCGGTCGTGGTGAGGTGATCCGGCAGCTCGAGCTTGCCGTCCTCGGAGACGCAAAGGCACGTCCCGTGCCCACGGAGCGACTCATTGGTCTCAATGTCGAACCACGAGGCGTGCCGGAACTCGACCGCGGCCGGGAACGCCTTGGGCCAGAGGTCCAGGAATGCCTCGAGTCGTTCGAGGTTCTTGCGCACGTAGGGCGGCAATTGGAACAGCACGCAGCCGAGCTTGTCGCCAAGAGTCTCGAGCCGGGACGCCAAGTAGTCCACCGGGCCTTCGCAGTTGGCTAGGCGGGCTTGATGGGTGATCTGTCGCGGTGCCTTGATGACGAAGCGGAAATCGTCCGGTACGGCCTGGCGCCAGACATCGAGCACTTCGACGCGCGGCATCCGGTAGAACGTGTTGTTGATCTCAACCGCAGGCAGCTTCGATGCGTAGTAGCTCAGCATGCGGTCGGCCGCGATGTCCTCGGGATAGAAACTGCCTTTCCACGCCTTGTAGCTGTATCCGCTGGTCCCCACAAGCCAGCGCATTGACGCCTCCTTAGAGTCGATGAACCCTACTGCAACATACCAGCCGGGCGCACAAAGGTCACCAGCACGATGGCCACGAACAGTAGAAGAGGCGCGGCGAGGTTGGGACCGCCACGTAGCGTCAGGACGTCCAGTTGGCGTTTGTGGTCGAAGGCGAATTCGGCCTTCGCCTGTTCGACGCGAGCTGTCACGGACCGGTAGTAGAGGCCGTTGGCATTGAGCGGCGCATAGACGCCAAGCACGGCGACTAGGAATATCACTTGCAGCGTCGTCCCCAAGCCCGGGTAGCCCGCCAAGGCCACCTGTCCGGCCAGAATGCCCACGAGCAACGCCGCGAGCGTGAGTCCGGCGGCCCAGCGGTATTGGCGACGGTAGAGGAACCAGAATACGCCGAAAAAGAACGTCGCCCAGTTCCATGACACCGGCGTGTAACCGCGATCCGCCGCGCGACGGAAGTAGGGAAGGTAGAAGCCCGCCTTGCGGCCAACGGCGGCGGCGTAGAGTTCGTGGTCGGCTTGGCTGGTCATTGGGCGAGACTGTGCTGCATTAGATTTCGAGTGGCGGCTCGTCCAAGGCGGCTAGCTGTTCCTTGAGGGCGAGGATGTGCTCGCTCCAATACCGTGTCTCCCCGAAGGCTGGAAACGCAACGGGAAACGCGGGATCGGCCCAGCGCCGCCCGATCCACGCGGCGTGGTACAGCATGCGCAGTGCGCGCAGTGGCTCGATCAGGCGGGTCGCCCGGGTGTCGAAATCGTGGAAGGCCTCGTAGGCCGACACGAGTTCCCGCAATTGGCGGGATCGTTCGACGGCGTCGCCCGCCAGGAGCATCCACAGGTCCTGGATGGGAGGGCCGGTCACGGTGTCGTCGAAGTCTACGAAATTTGGCCGTTGGCCGAGCGGGGCGTCGGCGTCGTCGCGCATGAGCAGGTTGCCGAGGTGGCAGTCGCCGTGGATGCGGATGCCGGGAACATCCATCATGGTCGGTTCTATCCGTTCGACGAGTTGACGGGCCACTGCTTCGTACGCCGCGAGCAGTTCGAGATCGACGAAGCCGCTGGCGACGAGGAAGTCCACCGACTGCCGACCGAGGGTCTCAACGCTCAAACGGGCCCGGTGCTTGTACTGGCGGCTCGCGCCTACCGCGTGCAAGCGACCCAGCGCGTGGCCGAGCACGCGCAGCACCGCCGGATCCTCGACGTTCGGGGCCCGGCCGGCCTCGCGCGGGAAAACGGCGTAGCGGAAGCCGTCGTGGCGAAACAAGGTCCGGCCATCGTGGCGGAAGGGTGCAACGCAGGGCACTTCGGCGCTGTCAAGTTCGTCCATGAAGGCATGCTCCTCCTCGATCGCCGCGTCGCTCCAACGCCCGGGACGGTAGAACTTCGCGACCACCGGTTCGCCATCGTCAATGCCGAACTGGTAGACTCGGTTCTCGAAGCTGTTGAGCGGAGTGACGCTGCCGTCGGCGCGCAAGCCGATGGCGTCGATGGCGTCGAGTAGCGTGGCCGGCGACAGGTCGGCGTAAGGCGTGTCGCTCACGGCTGCGGCCCAAGCTCGGCGGTGGTCCGCACCGCGACGGACTTGATCAGCGCGAGAACGCGGGTGCCGGGCTCGAGGCGAAGTTCGTCCACCGAGCGCCTGGTCACGCGTGCGAGCAGGCTTTGTTCCTCGCAGCCGACGCGGACCAGCGCCGCCTCGCCGTCCTGGACGATGGCGTCGATGGTGCCGGCGACGCGGTTCAGGATGCTGACGTGGTCGATCGCGGCTGTCGAAAGGCTGACATCCCGCGCGGGAATATGCAGCAGGATGGGCTCGGGGACGGCCGAGAGGTCGCCGGGCACGAACAGCGGCGCGTCGGCGAAGACGAGCTCGGACAGGCCGTAGCGCGCATCGAACGACTTGAACCGGCAGGCGATCACCGCACCGGCCTGGTCGTCGCTCATGAGCGGATGATCGAGCGTCGTGGAGAACGCAGGCAGGGAATCCACGGCTGAGACCGCGCCGGCGCTCGCGATCCACACTTGGTCCGCGATCGCCAGCACTTCCGGAAGCGAGTGCGAGACGTACACGATGGGGACGGCGTGGCGCCGGCAAAGGTCGTACAGGTAGGGCGCGATTTCGCGCCGCGAGGCCGGATCCAGGGCGGACATCGGCTCGTCGAAGAGCCACAGTTTCGCGGGCGCGAGCAGCGTGCGGCCGAGTGCGACTCGCTGCCGCTGCCCGCCCGACAGTTCGTGCGGGTATTGCCCGAGGAGGGGTTCGAGGTCGAGGACGTGCACGACTTCGTCGAACGCAAGCTTGACGCCGGGTCGTCGGCTCCGGCCGGCGAATTCCAGGTTGCCGCGGGCCGTGGCGTGCGGAAACAGTCGCGACTCCTGGAACACCGTGCCCACCGCGCGCCGATGTGCCGGTACCCCGCGCCCCGGCCGGGCGGAGTCCTGCCAGCGCTCGCCGTCGACCTCCACTGTGATCGCGGCGCGTGGCTCGAAGCCGCTGATCAGACGCAGCAAGGTGGACTTCCCGGCGCCGGACGCGCCGACCAGCGCAGCGACCCCCTCGACGTCGACGTCGAGGTCGGCCCGCAGACGAAAGTCCGCACCGCGCGCTAGCTCGCCTTGCGCCTTCAGCCGCATCAGGTGCGCAGCCAGCGGTAGGTGAAGGTGAGCACGATGACCGCGAACGCGAGAAGCAGCGCGGCGATGGCGTGCGCGCCCGCGTAGTCGAGCATCTCGACGCGGTCGAACAGGGCGATGGAGAGGACGCGCGTCTCGCCCGGGATGTTGCCGCCGATCATAAGCACGATGCCGAACTCGCCGACGGTGTGCGCGAACCCTAGGACGCCGGCCGCGACAAGCGCCTTCTTGTGCAAGGGCAGCACCAGTCGCACGAAGCGCGTCGTCGGCGACGCCCCGAGGCTGGCGGCTGCTTCCAGGAGTTGCCCGTCCGTGGTCCGATAGGCCGCCGACAGCGGCCCCGTCACGAACGGTAGCGAGTAGATGATGGAGCCGATCACGAGGCCGGCGAACGTGAACGCGAGCGGCGCACCGCCGAGAGTGTGCACGATGGCGCCGAGCGGTCCTCCCGGTGCCAGCGCGAGCAACAGGTAGAACCCGAGGACGGTTGGCGGCAGGACCAGCGGCAGGGCGACGAACGCCTCCACCAGCGGCCGCCAACGGGACTGGGTCCGTGCGATCCACCAGGCCAGAGGTGGCGACACCACGAGCAGGACCGCAGTGGTCGTCAGCGCCAACAGGCCCGTCACCCAGGCGGAAAGCGCAATGTCCTCGGCGACCGACACGTCAATCCTGGGTGCCGCGAGCGTTGGCGACATCACCTGGAACGCGGTAGCCCGCCGAACGGATCAGCGATTGGGCGTCGCGGCCGAGCAACCGATCAAGCCACGCTTGTGTCTCGGCCTCGCGCTCGCCATGCATGACGACGGCCACTTGCTCGATGGGTGCATGGAGCCGGTCGGGAAGCAGCCAGTAGCGCTTCTCGGCGATGCCTTGGGCCGTGACCTGTGCGAGGGCTACGAACGCTCCGTTGGCGGCACCGCTGGCGGCGAAATGAAACGCCTGGGCCACGTTGAGTGCGTTGATCAGTCGAGGACTTGCGCCGAGGGCATCGAGCGCCTGACGGGCAGCACGGCCGTAAGGCGCGGTTTGGGGATTGGCCAGGGCCACGCGCTTGTCGGTGGTCAGCCAATGCGGACCCGGCGAACCCTCGTTCACCAGCAACACCAGGCTGCCGCGTGCGTAGACCTGCGGACCGAAAGCCCGGCCCTGCGCCACGAGCTTGAGGGGACGTTCCCGGTCCGCCGACAGGAACGCGTCGAACGACCGGCCTTGCATGATCTGCGCGTAGAGCAGGCCGGTCGAGCCGTAGGTGGGGTTCGCCGACGCATCGAGGCTCGTTCGCACCGTCTCGAAAGCCGCTTGGAAGTTCGACGCGACGGCGATCCGCAGTGGCGCGGCGCTGCTGGCCGCGCCACAGGCAAGGGCGACGACTGCGATGACCTGGTGCGTTGGCGCGAGCCGCATCACACGGCCTTCGCGGCCACCCAGACGTGGACCTCCTCGGCGCCGCCGGCGAGCAGCGCCGTGCTCGCCGCGTGCGCCGTTGCGCCGGTCGTGGACACGTCGTCCACCAAAGCCACGCGCCGGTAGGCGATGGGGCGCTTGACCGCGAAAGCCGCCCGGACGTTGGTCAGCCGCGCGCTGCGCGGCAAGGACCGTTGCGGCGGCGTGTTGCGGATGCGCGCCAAATGACGGGACAGACTCGGCAGTCCGAGCCGGCGCGCGGTCGACCGGGCGAGCAGCGCGGCCTGGTTGAAGCCGCGCTGGCGGAGACGCCGACGGGTCAGCGGCACGGGGACGAGCGCATCCGGCAACTCATCCGGCGCGTACGCCGCTTCGGCGGACGCCGAAAGCAGCGCACCGAGAATCCGCGCTTGTCGCAGGCCGTTGCCGGACTTCAGCCCTTCGATGACGCCGGTCAACGGCTGGGCATAGGTGAACGGGGCGAGGGTGTGGGTCCACGGCGGCGGTATTGCGATGCATCGACCGCATACCCGCTCGCCTCCCGGGAGAGGCGCAGCGCACACATGGCAGACCTGTTCGTTGCGCTCGAAGGCCTGTTCGCACGACGAGCACAGATCGATCGTGCGCCGGGACCGCCGTCGGCACAGCACGCAAATGCCTGGGAACAGGTTGCTCAGCATTGGCCCTCGCCTCGCTTTGCCGACGCGGCTCGCCTACGGCGTCGCCTCCCCAGGCCGTGTCTGCAGCCACGCTTGGGGATCGACCGGCACGCCGTCTCGGCGGATCTCGAAGTAAACGCCGACCTCGTTGACGCTGCCGCTCTGGCCGACCGAGGCGATCGGTTCGCCGCCTTCCACGCGATCGCCAGCCTTCTTGTAGAGCGTGTCGGCGTGGCCGTACAGCGACATCGTAGCATTGCCGTGGTCGATGATGGCCAGCATGCCGAAGCCACGCAGCCAGTCGGCAAAGGCCACCGTACCCGAGGCGACGGCGACGACGTTCGTGCCGAGTGGCGCGCTGAGATAGACGCCTTGCCAGCGCATCCGGCCGCCCGCCCGGGAATCGTCGAAGCGATGAACGAGGCGTCCGGGTACCGGCCACAGCAGGATGCCCTGGTCGTGTCGTGCGCCGGCTGGGAGCGCCGTTTGGCGGGCGACCTCCCGGAGCAGCGCCTCGAGCCGTTTCCGGTCGGCCGCAAGCGTATCGCGCTCGCGCCGCTTGACGAGTACCTCGGACTTGAAACCGGCGAGGAGTCGTCGCTGCTCGCGCCTCTCGTCAAGCAGTGTCCCGCGGCCTTCGTCCAGGGCGGCTTGGGCAACGGTGAGCGCTTCGCGTTCATCGGCGAGCCGCGCGTCGCTGTCGGTGAGCGCGACCTGGGAATCCTTCAGCGCCGCCAGATCGGTCGAGCGGGCCTCGGCCAGCAATCCGTGGTAGCGCATCAGACGTTCGGCATCGGCCGGTCTCTCCTGGTTCAAAACCTGTTTGACCACGTCCCGCCCGGACAGGCGCCAAGCCATGCGCAAGTGCCCGGCGAGGCGAGTAGCAAGCCGGACGCTTTCGGCCGCCAAGCGATCGCGTTCGGCGACGTTCCGCTGCTGCACCGCCTCGAGGTCGGCGACCTCGGATCGCAAGGTCCGAACGCGACGGGCGTGATCGGCGATCCGAAGGTCGGTAGCATCCAACGCGCGCTGCTGGCTGGCCAGATGCTCATCGGCCTGGGCCAGCCACTGATCCATGGCGTTCAAGCGCTCGACAACGGCTTCGAGTTCGCCCTGGCCCGTCCGGGTGTCGCGACCGTCCTCGGCGGCGAGCCCGAGCACAGCGGCCGCCGTGATGCCCGCGGCTACAGCCAAGCGCGCCCGCCGCCTGGTCCGATCAGCCGTGGTCACGATCATCCGGACCCGGTCACGGCTCGTGGCTTGCGGCTACGGCAGCCCTGTCTTTCTGTCGGCTGTCTTCGGTGCGGTCGGCGACGACCAACGACCGCCCGGTCATGGCCGCAGGCGGAGAGATCCCCATCAGTTCGAGCAGTGTCGGGGCAACGTCCGCGAGCGTTCCGGGGTGCAGATCCAACGCTGCTGGACCGACGTAGACCAACGGCACCGCGTCGGTCGTGTGCGCCGTGTGCGGGTCGCCGCTCAAGGGCTCGCGCATGCGCTCGACGTTGCCGTGGTCGGCCGTGATCAAGCACTGCGCGCCGACCGCCGCAACGCCGGCCGTGATCCGGCCGAGGCAAGCGTCGACGACTTCCACGGCCTTGACGGCAGCATCGAAGTCCCCGCTGTGGCCGACCATGTCGCCGTTGGCGTAGTTGCAGACGATGAAGTCGTGGCGCCCGGCATGCAGCGCGTCGGACAGTCGGTCCGTTACGGCGTGGGCGCTCATGGCGGGCGCGAGGTCGTATGTGGCGACCTTGGGCGACGGCACCAGGATGCGATCCTCGCCAACGAAGGGCTGCTCTCGACCACCGGAGAAGAAATACGTGACGTGGGCGTATTTCTCCGTCTCGGCGAGGCGTAACTGGCTCTTGCCGCGTCGGGCGAGGATTTCGCCGAGCGTGTCCTTGAGATCCAGCGGGCCGAACAGGGCCGGCGCGTCGATGTCGTCGGCATACCTGGTGAGGGTGGCGAAAGCGGCCAGCGGTACGCGCTTGCGGCGCGGAAAGTCGTCGAAGTCGTCCGCGAGCAGGGCCCGCGTCAACTGGCGGGCGCGGTCGGCGCGGAAATTCATGAAGAGCCCGGCATCGCCGGGCGCGAGCGTCGCGGGCTGTTGCGATGCCGCGTGCACGGCGCTCGGTTGCACGAATTCGTCGGACTCGCCGCGCTCGTAGGCGGCCTCGAGCGCAGCCACCGCGGTGTCGTAGTGGTACGGAGCCTGGCCGTGCACGAGCAGGTTGTACGCCCGTTCCGTCCGGTCCCAGCGTTGGTCGCGATCCATGGCGAAGTAGCGGCCGGCAATGGATGCGAGAACCCCGGGGAAACCCTCTTCGAAACGACGGAGGGAGGCGATGGCGCTCTTCGGCGGCATGTCGCGGCCATCGAGAAAGGCGTGCAGCCTGATCCGCATCGATGACCGTTCACTCAACGTCGCGAGCACCTGTGCGATGTGCTCTTCGTGGCTGTGTACGCCCCCGGGCGAGAGCAGCCCGAGTACATGCAGCGTGGCGGCGCCTGAGTCGATGATCTCGCGCAGCCCCGGATTGCTCGCCAAGGTGCCGCTGGCGATCGCCTGGTCAATCCTCGTGAGGTCTTGTGGAACCGCGCGTCCCGCCCCGATGCTCATGTGGCCGACCTCGGAGTTGCCCATCTGTCCGGCTGGCAGCCCGACGTCCAACCCGGATGCGGACAGCTTCGTGGCGGGTGCCCCGGACCACAGCGCATCCCACACCGGGGTTCGGGCTTGCGCGATGGCGTTGTACGCGACCTCGTCGCGCAAGCCCCAACCGTCGAGGATCACCAGCAGGGTCGGGCGTTTACGCATGGGTTACAGGTTGTGGTCCGGGATCGCCTCAAGCAGCGGCTATTGTGCCCGCCAACATGGGCAGACGCACCCACTGCCCACTTGCGCGTTGGCGGGCTATGCGTCAGGATTGGCTTGAGCGTTGTGCAACAGCGTGCAAGTGCGGCGTCGCGTTGCCGGGTCGCCCGCTGAATAAAACAGCCACCACAGGGGCGCGGGGTCGCTCCCCGCGTTCTGGCAAATAGGCGCGGAACTCACATGACCCATGTGCGTCTTGCAACGGCCCGGCTCCCGCCGCGCTTACAGCGTACCGTTAGATGCCTTGAGCGCGGCGCATCTTGACACTTGAGTCGAGTACTGTGACGCCACGAGTCGCCGTAAGGCGACTCGCCTAGCCTATAATCCCGCCCGCCATGGAGCAGCTGTTCGAGTTCGTCGGGAACCACCCGATCCTGGTTGGCGCATTCGTGCTGGTGTTCGCGTTGTTCGTGCGCAACGAGGTGGCGCGCGGCGGCCGTTCGGTCACGCCACAGGAACTGGTCAACATGGTCAACAACGACAAAGCGGTCGTAATCGACGTGCGTGATCCGGCCGAATACTCGCAAGGCCACATCGTCGACGCCATCAACGTCCCCCACGGGTCCATCGCCGGCCGGGTCGCGGAACTCACCAAGTACAAGGACAAGCCCGTCGTGCTGGCCTGCAAGATGGGTCAGCACGCCGGTGCGGCCGGCACGGTCCTGCGCAAGGCCGGCTTCGAGAACGTGTCGCGCTTGAAAGGTGGGGTCACGGAGTGGCGCAACCAGAACATGCCGGTGGTCAAGGGCCGGCGGGCAAAGGGCTGACCTAAGCATGGCCGAGGAGAGCTTCCCGGACCCAGGCGCGGCGCCTCGCGCCCCGCAACTGGCCATCGAGCGCGTCTACGTCAGGGACGTGTCGTTCGAGTCGCCGAAGTCGCCGGGGATCTTCGGGACCGAGTGGAAACCCGAGGTCCACATGGACATCAATACGCGCAGCAATGCGCTCGATGCCCAGCGCCACGAGGTCGTTCTCACGCTGACGATCGAGGCGCGCATTGACGGGGAAGCGGCCATGATCGTCGAATTGCAGCAGGCCGGGATCTTCCGACTCGAGAACATGGACGCCGTGCTCACCGAGCAGGTCCTCGCCACCGCCTGCCCAACCGCCCTGTTCCCGTACGCCCGCGAGACGGTCGATGCCCTTGTGACGAAAGGCACGTTCCCGCCACTCATGCTCGCGCCGATGAACTTCGACGCGCTCTATGCCGAGGCGAAGCGTCGCGCGGCCGAGCGCGAGGAACGCTCCCCCGACAGCTTCGTCAACTAGTCCCCCCGCGCCGGCTGGGCTCCGTCTCGGCTCGCGGCACCGTCGAAGCCGAGTTGTCGCCAGGCCTCGTAGACGACCACGGAAACCGCGTTGGCGAGGTTCAGGCTCCGCGACTCGGCGCGCATCGGAATGCGCAGGCGATGCGCTGCCGGGAAGGTGCCGAGGAGGTCGTCGGGCAGACCACGGCTTTCCGGCCCGAACAGAAGGGCGTCGTCGGGAAGGAAATCGACCTGGTCGTAGCGGCGCGTGCCTCGAGTTGAGAACGCTAGCAACCGGCGCCCTTCGACGGCCCGCTGAAAGGTGTCGAAGTCCGGGTAGACGGTGGTGGTCGCGAGATCCCGGTAGTCCAAGCCGGCGCGTCGCAACCGGGTGTCGGTCATTTCGAAGTTGAGCGGCTCGATGAGCGCGAGGCGGGCTCCCGTGTTGGCCGCGATGCGCATGATGCTGCCGGTGTTCGGGGGGATTTCGGGCTCGAAAAGCCCGATGACGAGGTCATGCATTGATGCCGAGGTCGGCGAGCTTGCGCGTCAACGTATTGCGTCCCCAGCCTAGCAGGTTGGCGGCATCGCGCTTACGGCCACCGGTCTTCTCCAGCGCCACCCGGATCATCGTCGTCTCGAAGGCGGGCAGCGCGTCGCTGAGAATGGCGTCCCGGCCACCGTCCAGTTCGCGCCGCGCCCACTCGGCCAGCGTCGCCTGCCAATCGCGTTCCCCTTCGGCCGGGGAACCGGCGGCGCGCAGCTCCGCCGGCAGATCGGCAATGTGCACCTCCCGCCCGGGAGCCATGACGGTCAGCCAGTTGCAGGTGTTCTCCAGTTGGCGGACGTTGCCCGGCCAGTCGAGCGCCTGCAGATAGGACAGCGTATCCGCCAAAAGCACCTTACGTTCGCCGCCGAGTTCGGTCGCGGCCTGCTTGAGAAAGTATTCGGCCAAGAGCGGGATGTCGGACCGGCGTTCCGCGAGAGTAGGCACATGCACGCGGATCACGTTCAAGCGGTGGTAGAGGTCTTCGCGGAATCGCCCTTCGGCAACCAGCGCGCGCAAGTCGCGGTGCGTAGCGGTGATGATGCGAACATCCACCTGCACGCTGTTGCGGCCGCCGACGCGGAAGAACTCCCCCTCGGCGAGCACGCGCAAAAGCCGCGTCTGTGCGTCGGCCGGCATGTCGCCGATCTCGTCCAAGAACAGGGTACCGCCGTTGGCCTGTTCGAAACGCCCGACCCGTTGGTCCTTGGCGCCCGTGAATGCGCCCCGTTCGTGACCGAAGAGCTCGGACTCGATCAGTTCGCTCGGGATCGCCGCCATGTTCAACGCCACGAGGGCATTGCCTGCGCGTTGGCTGTGGCGGTGCAGAGCGCGAGCGACGAGTTCCTTGCCCGTGCCCGACGCCCCCTCGATCATCACGGTGATGTTGGATCGGGCCAGCCGGCCGATGGCGCGGAAAACCTCCTGCATCGCGGGTGCCTGACCGATGATCTCGGTATCGGTCGCCGGTGCCGGCGTGTCCACCTCGGGCTGCTGCTCGCGTCGGCGCAGAACGGCGCGCTGCACGGTGGCGACTGCGTCGTCGATGTCGAACGGTTTGGGGAGGTACTCGAAGGCCCCGGATTGGTAGGCCGCCACGGCGCTGTCCAAATCGGAGTGCGCGGTCATGATGATTACCGGCAGATCGGGGTGCCGGTCGGAGAGGATCGACAGCAGTTCGAGTCCGTCGCGGCCCGGCATCCGGATGTCGGATACGACCGCGTCAGGCGCTTCGTAGTCGGCGCGCTCGAGCACGTCCTCGGCGTCGCCGAAGGACTCGGTGTCGTACCCTGCCTGCGACAGGGCGCGTTCCAGCACCCAACGGATGGAGCTGTCGTCGTCGATGATCCAGACGTTTTCGTTAGCCACGGGTCGCTTCCAGTGAGGCCATGACCGGTTTTGCGCATGCGTCGGGTTGGCGGATCGGTAGGTAGAACGAGAACACGGTGCGGCCCGGCTCGCTTTCGCACTCGACGAGCCCGTTGTGCTGGGCAAGGATGGTCTGGGTGATGGCAAGGCCCAGCCCCGACCCGCCGGGCCGACCGCTGATCATGGGGTAGAAGATGTCCTCGGCGATGTCGTCCGGCACCCCCGGGCCGTTGTCGCGGAACTCCACGTTCGCGACCAGTCGGTGGCGGAACGTGCCTATGGTGAACTGGCGCAGGACGCGGGTGTGGAGATGGATGACCGGGTCATCCACCTTCTCGAGGGCCAACGCGGCGTTGCGCAGCACGTTGAGGGTCGCCTGCACGAGGGTTTCGAAATCGCCTTCGATTTCCGGCAGGCTCGGATCGTAGGCGCGTTCGAACCGGACCCGCGACGGTGCCTCGGCATCGAGGACCTTGATGACCCGCTCGATGACATGGTGGATGTTCACCGGCTTGAAGGCCAGCCGGCCGTTGGGGCCGAGTATGCGATCGACGAGGTTCCGGAGCCGGTCAGCCTCCGCCATGATGACGGACGTGTACTCGCGCTGGTCGCTGCGGGTGAGTTCCCGGGCGAGCAGTTGCGCCGCGCCACGGATCCCCCCGAGGGGATTCTTGACTTCGTGGGCTAGGCCGCGGGCGAGCTTGCGCATGGTGTCCTGCAGGGTGACGTGGCGTTCGTCCCGGTCGATTCGGATGAAGCGGTCGAGGCGCTCGAACTCGACGAGCAACTCGGTCGCCGACAGCGGCGCGATGGAGTAGTTGACGCGCACCAGCCCGTCGGGGAGGTAGAGGGGCACCTCGCGCTTGGTGAACGGCTGTCCGGTGGCCAGGACGTTGCTCAACACCGCGGGCGTGGCGTGGTCGTCGCGAATCAGCTTGACCAGGGGCAAGCCGACCACGCGGGCGTCGCTACGCCCGAAAAGGGACTGGCCCGACTGGTTGAGGTAGGTGATTCGGAACGACGCATCGGTTGCCGCGTCCACCACGGCGACGGCTGTGTTGAGTTGATCCAGGATGTCCCGGTACGTGGCCATCGCAGGCTTGCCAGCAAAAAACGTTCCACGCCGCCCCGGGCGGGCATTGCGGGTGCGCAGCCATCGGAAGCCGGCCAACATTGCACTAAATTAGTGCACAGGAGGCGAAGTGGTCAAATCTGGTGCATAGGTGCCCGTGCACCTCTCCACACAAGCGGCCTAGTGTCTTGCCTCGATCAGGAACCGGAACCTGTCGTCCTGCTGCGCGGACTCGAGGAGCACATGTCCGTGCACGCGACACCAGGCGGGGATGTCATGCAGCGTGCCGGGGTCGCTCGCGACGACCTCCAACGTATCGCCGCACGCCAAGGTCTTGATCCGGTCCTGGGTTCGGATCACGGGGAGTGGGCAGAGCAAGCCCAAGGTGTCGAGATGGTGGGCGCTCACGTGCCGATATGCCAGCGAGGGTCGATTTCCCAGGGGGCAAGGGGAGCCACGACGAACTGCTCGGTGACGCCATCGACGTGGCATGCGTCGACGCGCACCGCCTCGGCATCGCGGCCTTGCGAATAGCGTGCGGCGATGCGCGCGGCCAGCGTGAGGTGGTCGGCGTTCGGACGGCCGTCGATGAGCGTCAACGGTCCGTCGTGGCTGACCATGCGCAAGTGCAGGAACCGGTGCCGATACCCGGCCAGGAAGTTGTTCTCGCCCTCTTCGCGGCCCACGATCAGCTTGTAGTTGGGGGCGGGCCGAAGGTGGCGGCCCACCTTGAGCAGCATGATGTCGTCGAGTTCGTAGTCGCGCTCGCCCTTGGCGTCCCACAGGTCTTTGAGCTTGCGCGAATAGCGCGGATCGGTGAGGAAGCAGCAGCCCCCGGCCGGCTGGGCGTAGTCGGTGAAGCCATAGCGTTCGGCGAGGGCGATCTGCGGTTTGCGGTCGCGGCCGTGGAAGCCGTAGAGCTTGTTGCGGTCGACCCAGCCTTGGCGTTCAGGCAGCGTCGGCGGTAGGTTGCGCGCCGACAAAGGGCGCAGCAGGCGATCACCGGCGCCCGACTCCCGCGCGATGACGGGCATGGTATCGCTGCGCTGCGACATGGGCCGTTGGCCGACGACTTCGCCGGTGATGACGAAGTCGAATTCGCCATCGGTCACAAGGTCCTCGGTGAGGGCGTTCTTGACCATGAACGTCTTGCAGTCGAGGCACGGGTTGAGATTGGCGCCGTAGCCGTGCTTCGGGTTGAGCACCACGTCCTTGTAGTCGTCGATCACATCCACGATGTGCAGCTTGATGCCGAGCTGTTCGGCACTCCACAAGGCGTTGTTGCGCTTGACCTTCGAGCGCTCGCGCTTGCGGATGGCGTGAGTGTGCCCCTCCACGCAGAAGCCGGTGAAGAAGTTGACACCTTCCACGTCGACGCCCTGGTCGAGCACGACCTTGGCGGCGAGCATGGAGTCGAGCCCGCCGGAGATGAGTGCGGCCGCCCGGGGGCGGCGACCATTCCTGTATCCCGCCATAGCCGGTATTTTACGCCCCTACCGGCCAACGACGGGGCTCCCCATGCGCGCCTTACTGCAACGCGTCAGCCGTGCGGCGGTTTCCGTCGACGGGCGCGAGATCGCCGCGATCGACCACGGGCTGCTGGTCCTCCTCGGGGTATTCCGCGACGATCACGAACGGCTCGCAACGCGCTTGGCCGAGCGGACCTTGGCGGCGCGCATCTTCGCTGATGATGCGCACGGCTACGCTGATACAACGCGCAGCCGTGCGTCCAAACCGATGAATCGGTCGGTGCTCGATGTCGGCGGCGGCGTCCTCGCGGTGTCGCAGTTCACCCTCGCCGCCGACACCGGGCGCGGCAACCGGCCGAGCTTCGGTGATGCGGCTCCGCCCGAAGTCGCCCTGCCGCTTTACGAGTCCTACGTGGCGGGCTTGCGCACCGGCTGCGAGCAGGTGGAAACGGGCGCGTTCGGCGCAGAGATGCGCGTCGCCCTGGTCAACGATGGGCCGGTGACCGTATTGCTGGAAGCGAACTGAGGCGAGGTGGCTGGCGCGCTCAATCGTTGATGTCGGGCTTCTCCACCATGCGGGCGAGCAGGATGCCGATCTCGAACAAGAGCCATGCGGGCACCGCGAGCAGGATCTGGCTGATCACGTCCGGCGGCGTGATGAGCATGCCGACGACGAAGCAACCCACGATCACGTAGGGACGTTTCCGCGCCATGCTGCGCGAGGACGTGAGCCCCGTGAGGGCCAGCAAGACGGTCGCCACCGGGATCTCGAAGGCGAGGCCGAAGGCGAAGAACAGCTTCAGTACGAAGTCCAGGTAGTGGTTGATGTCGGTCATCATCGCGACGTCGGTCGGCGTGACGCTTGCGAAGAACTGGAACACGAGGGGAAACACGGCGTAGTAGGCGAACGCCATGCCGAGGTAGAACAGGACCGTGCTCGACACGAGAAGCGGGACCGCGAAACGCTTCTCGCGCAGATAGAGGCCCGGGGACACGAAACCCCAGGCCTGGTGCAGCAGGAACGGGATGGTAATGAAGATCGTGGTGTACACCGCGAGCTTGAACGGCGTCAGGAATGGCGAGGCCACCTGTGTCGCGATCATTTCGCCCGGGAGTTGGGCCCGCAGGGGTTCGGATACGAAGTCGAAGATATCTCTGACGAAGTAGAAGACCGGTACGAACACGCCGACGAGGAAAAGCAGGCTGCGCAGGATGCGCTGGCGCAGTTCGATCAGGTGACTGAGAAAGGGCTGCTCGTTCGCGTCGACCTTCTCGTCGTGCTGCCGCTCCTTGTTTTCGTCAGGGCTTTTCTTCGCCACGTTCAGCATGCTGCGGTGTCACCGGGGGCGCATCGGGCGGCGGCTGTGAAGCGGTCTTGGGTTCGGTTCCGTTGAGGTCGTCGCCGATTCCACGGACCTCGCGCTCGACGCGACGGACATCCTCCATGACCTGTTCGTTGTGCAGTTGGCGGCGGACCTCGTCCATGCCGATCTCGCGTTCGATCTCGTTCTTGACCTGGAAGTAGCTGCGTCGCAAGCGCCCGATCCAGAGCCCCATGGTTCGCATGGCGACCGGCAGACGCTCAGGCCCGAGTATCAGCAGCGCGACCACGGCCGCGATGAAGAACTCGAAGAGGCTGATGTCGAACATCAGCCGTTTCTACTTGACTTTGGTTTCCGCCTTGGCGTCTGCGTCCGCGGTCTCCTTCGCGAGCGCCTCCGTGCCGGCGGCGTCTTCCTCGGCGTCCTTTTCGCGCACGGCGCTGCGGAAGCCCTTGATCGCGTTCCCCAGTTCCGAGCCGAGGCTCTTGATGCGCTTCGGCCCGAACACCACGAGCACGATCACCAGCACGATGAGGACGACGACGAGTTCCCTGGGCCCGAACATTAGGATTCTCCGGTCTGGCCTTCGACTAATCTGCGCATCATAGGCTTTGTAGCGGCCCGGTCAAAGGTGGGCAACGTGGCGCTCGGCCGGCAGCCAGTACCGCAACGGCCACGTCGTCGCCACCGAGATGCCGACGCGCGGACCGGTCTGTACCGTGGCGTGGCGTGCGCCGTCGTCGAGGATCGCCAGTCCGTCGCGAGTAGTGAGGTCGACGCCGTAGTGCCTGATGTCGATGGCGAACGCCTGGCACAGCTTGGCGGGGCCGTCGGTCAGTCGCCGCTCGGGCACGTCGCCGCGACGGCGGCGCATGGTGGCGATGCCGGTGACGGGCGCAACGGCCCGGATCAGTACGCAACCCGGGACGCCTTCCTCCTGAACGGCGACGTTCAGGCAGTGGTGCGCCCGCGTCCGGTAGACGTAGGCATGGCCAGGGGGTCCGAACAGCACGGCCGTGCGCGGCGTCTTGCCACGGAAGGCGTGGGCTGCCGGATCCCGCTCGGCGAGATATGCCTCCGTCTCGACGATCATCCCCGAGGTGGGTCCGTGCACGAGCACGGCGCCGAGCAGGGCGGGGGCAACTTCGCGCGGATCGCGCTCGTAGAAGGTCCGATCGAAAGGTTCCTTCACAAGAGGGGCGAGATCTGAACCTTGATGGACCCCGTACCCTTGTCGAGTGCCGTTTCGAAGGCGCGATTGACGTCGCCAAGGCCGAATCGGTGCGTGATCACCGGCTCGAGCTTGTCGGCGAGGTCTTGAAGTAGCGCGGTCGTCATCGCGAAATCGCTCACCGCACCGTCGAAGGCGTAGCAGTTCGACGCGACGAGGGTGAGTTCCTTGTCGAAGAACACGAGACTCGGGATGGGCGTCGTGCCCATGAAGATGCCGAGCTTGACGATGGTGCCGCCGGGCGCGGCAAGCGTCGCGGCGTCGATCAACGTGTCCGCCTTGCCGCCGACCGTCTCGATCACCGTCTCGGCGTAGCCGTTGCCGACGGCATCGACGAGCGATTGCGTGTCGGCGAAGACCTGGTGCGCGCCGAGGTGCCGTGCCAGTTCGCGCTGTTGCGGATGACGGGCCGTGATCAGCACTTCGCCAGCGCCCGCGGCCAGGGCGGCCGGAATGGACAGCAGGCCGATGGTGCCGGCGCCGATGATGGCGACGCGGCCGGCGAACCCGATCCGCCCGAGTCGCGCACCGCGCACGCAGACGCCGAGCGGCTCCGACAACGCCGCCAAGTGGCCGTCGAAACCGTCCGGTAGGGGGTGCAGCCGGTGCGCGGGGACCAGCACCTGCTCGGCCAGTCCGCCGGGGGCGCCGGCACCGATCAAGCGGCGGTTCCGACAGACGTTGTAATGCCCCGTGCTGCAGTGGCCGCAGTGACCGCACGAGTCGATCGGTTCTAGCGCGTAGAGCGTGCCTTCGGTGAGAGGGACGTCGGCGTTCACCTTGTCGACGAAGCCGGCGACTTCGTGGCCGGGTTGATGCCCCGCCTGTCCGCCGCCGCGGTGGCGAAAGCCGTGCAGATCGGATCCGCAGATGCCGCAAGCCGCGACGGCGAGACGCGCCCATCCCGGTGGTGGCTCGGGTGCTGGGCCGTCGATGACGTCCAACGACCCGGTCGTGTTCCAAGCGGCTGCCTTCATCGCTGCTCCCCCCAAGCGACCAACGTCCGTCCACGGCGGCTGCGCGTACAATGCACGGTCGCGCTGGGCAAGTCGAGGTTGTGCAACGTGGACGCCCGCCAAAACCGTGATCGCGATCGCCGTTACGAGCGGATGCTCGGGCGCGCGTTCTGGCTGATCGCGGGGTTCGCGGGCGTGGAGATCGTCGGTGCGGTGATCGGCAATTCGCTCACCCTGGCGGCCGACGCGGGGCACATGTTCCTCGACGCGTCGGCACTTGCCCTGTCGTGGTTCGCCATGCGGCTATCGCGTCGCGCCGCGACGGACACCTTGACCTACGGCTACCACCGGTTTCAGGTGCTCGCGGCCTTCGTCAACGGGTTGGCATTGATCGCCTTGTGCGCGTGGATTGCCTATGAAGCGCTGGGCCGGCTACGTGCCCCGGAAGCCATCCTGCCGCTGCCGGTTCTCGGTGTGGCGCTGGTCGGCCTCGTGGTCAACGTCGTCGCCTATCGCATGCTCCATGGAACCGACAACCTGAATGTGCGCAGTGCCGCGCTGCACGTGCTCGGCGACCTGCTCGGCTCGGTCGCGGCGATCACCTCGGCTCTAGCCGTCCTTGCGTTCGGCTGGCGTTGGGCGGACCCGGTGCTCGCGTTGGCTGTGGCCGCGATCATTGGCCGCAGTGCCTGGCGCGTGCTGCGGGACGCAGGCCATATCCTGCTCGAGGCGTCGCCCAGGGGATTCGACATCGCCGAGGTCCAGACGGCGCTGACAGCCGAGGTGCCAGGCGTGGTGGCAGTCCATCAGGTGCATGCCTGGGCGTTGACCAACGAACGCCCGGTGCTCACGTTGCACGCCACCGTGGAGGCGACCGCGGATACGCAGTCGACCATCGAGCGCATCAAGGCGGTCCTCAAGGCGGCCTTCGACATTCATCACTCCACCGTGCAGGTGGAGCACGGCGACTGTCCGGACGAAGACCAGCATGCCTAAGCCGGGCCACACCGGGTTGGCGCGGATCGTCAAGGCGTTCCGCTTCTCCGTGCTAGGCTTTCGCTCCGCCTGGCGGTACGAGTCCGCATTCCGACAGGAGTGCCTGCTGGCGATCATCCTCGTGCCTTGCGCCTTCCTGCTCGCCGAGACGTATACGCAGGCCGCGCTACTGATCGCGGCAACCGGCCTTGTCTTGGTGGCCGAGCTTTTGAACTCAGCGGTCGAGGCGGTCGTGGACCGGATCGGCGAAGAGCACCATCAACTCGCAGGGCGAGCCAAGGACATGGGCTCCGCGGCCGTGTTCGTGAGTCTCGTGATCGTAGTCGTGACGTGGTCCTTGGTGGCGATCGACCGTTTCCTGGCCTGAAAGCTCGGCCGTGCCCTACGCCGCTTCGGCTAGGGCGCTCTCGGTGGCCGGATCCCCGTTGACGCGCGTGTGATGCATCACGCGCGGCTCGTCGAGGCTCCACGGTCGGGCGCGGTGCAGCACGCAGCGGTTGTCCCAGATCACGACATCCCCCGGCTGCCAGCGGTGCGTGTGGACCCGTGGTGGCCGACATGCGAAGTCGACGAGGTCGGCAAGCAGGCGGCGTGACGCCTCGGGGTCCAGGCCGGGGATTCCGTAGGCATGCCGGCCGATGTACAAGGCAGGCCTCCCGGTCACGGGATGGGCCTTGACGAGCGGTCGCAGCGGCGGTGAGTTGGCCTGGCGATAGCCTGCGCTCGAGTCCGGTGGTCGGGTTCGGTCGCCGGCGTGCAATACCGCAAGTCCTTTGGCCGTCGTGTCTTCGCCTTCGCCTATGGCGGACTGCGAGTGATAGAGGGAGTGGTAGGCGGCAAGCCCGGCGATCCGGTCGCGCGTCGCTACGTCGAGGGCCTCAAACGCCGCACGCATGTCGGCCCACTCGGTCTCGCCTCCCTTGGTCGGTACGGTGCGCGCCGACAGGATCGATGCCTTGGCGGAGATCGGCTGGAACGAGCTGTCCGTGTGCCAGCCCTCGTTGCCGCGGAACAGCCGCATGAGGGGGTCGTCGGCGTCACGCAAGGTGCCATCGTCGCGCTGATTGCCGAACGACAGGGACTCGATGGACAGTTCACCGAAACGTACGCCGAAAGCCATCTGCTGCTCGTCCGACAGGTGCTGGCCGGGGAAGATCAGCACGGCGTACTCGTGGAAGGCGGCTTCGATGGCGCGCCACTGGTCTGCCGTCAAACGCCCAAGGCGCGGACCTGTGACGGTGGCGCCCAACGTTGCCGTCGTGGGCGTGACCGTTACCCCCGCGTCCATCAGTTGCCCCTGAGCGCGTCGACGTTCAGCAGCGGAATGGCGTCGCCGCCGGTGAACTGGGGTAGTTGGCCGTCCCACTTCTCCGCCAGCCGGAGCTGGATCAGGTCCGGATTGTCGCGCAACGCCTCCGCTTCGCGGCGAATGGCCTCGGCCTTGGCGACTGACGCGACCTCGATCTGGTAGGCCTCCGCATCGGCGGCCAGGGTCCGCTCGGCGGCTGCGGCTTCCGCTTGGGTGACCCGTCGCAGCTTCTCGTTCTCGGCCTTCAGCGCCTCCTGCTCGGCGCGCACCTTCTCTTCGATGGCGCGGTTGAACTCCGCGGAGAACTCGAAGTCGGTGATGGCGACGTTGGCCAGTTCGACGGCTCCGGCAGCGCCCTTCTGCGACAGCGTCGTCTCGATGTTGGCGGCGATGGCGTCCTGGATCTGTACCTTCACCTCGGCGCGCCGGGTCACGAGTTCCTCCGCGGTGTACTGCGCGGTGATGGACTTGACGGATTCCATGATGGCGGGATAGATGACGTTCGCCTCCACGGTGCCGGCTCGCGCACCGATGCGTTGAAAGGTGAGCGGCATCACGTGGCCGGTCAGCGAGTACTGCACGGCGACCTGCGTGCTAACCACCTGCAGGTCCTTAGAGGCCGCCGTCGCGTCGTTCTCCGCCTTGCGCAGGCGCACGTCGAGTTGCACGACATCCTCCGCGAACGGGATCTTCATATGGAAGCCCTCCTCGAGCGCAACCGGCTCGACGGCTCCGAGGAAGCGGACCACGCCGACGTGCCCGCTTTCCACGATGACCCAACTGCTCCACAGTAGCCCTAAAACCACGACGCCGATCACGCCGCCGACGATCTGCTTGTACATGTCCGTTCCCTACAACTGGCCCGTTGATGAGAATCATACGCCGTCGCGTCGCGCCTCATGCGCTCGCTTGCGCGGGGGTAGTCGCGAGCTACACTTCGGCCATGCTGATTGAAGGCAAAAGCGACCCTGGACGGGTGCGCGAGCACAATCAGGACATCTTCGTAGCCCGGCCTGACCTGGGGCTCGCGCTGCTGGCCGACGGCATGGGGGGCACCCGTGCAGGCGGGGTCGCCGCCGAGATCGCAGTGGACGCCGCTCTCGAGCACCTGACCGGGGCATTGAAGCGCGGACCGCTGACCGGCGACCACCTCGGCGCCGCCGTGAAGGCGGCGAACTCCCGCGTCGTGGGCATGTCCAACGCCGTCTCCGCGTACCGGGGGATGGGCACGACCTTGGTCGCGACGGCCATCAACGGGCCGAAGGGCTATATCGCCCACGTCGGCGACTCACGGGCCTACCGAATGCGGGGACGCGCCCTGCACCAGGTCACCAAGGACCACAGCCTCGTCCAGGAATGGGTGGATGCGGGCGTGATCTCCGCCGACGAGGCGAGAACCGCGCCCAATCGGAACGTCATCACGCGCGCCATCGGCGCCAAGCCCTCGGTACAGGCGGACGTTACGGAGATCGACGTCACGGGCAACGATACGCTGCTGATGTGCAGCGACGGTCTCACGGGTATGCTCGCCGACGACGAGATCGCCTCGGCCCTCGCCGACACTGCCGATCTGGCTGACGCTGCGGCGACGCTGGTCAAGGCCGCAAACCAGGCGGGCGGTACCGACAACGTGACGGTCGTGCTGATTCGCTGCTAGCCCGAGCAAGAGGACAGCCATGTTGCAGGAACGCATCGAACGCAAGCTCGCCGAAGCCTTGGACCCCGAGCACCTCGAGGTCGTCAACGAGAGCGGCAACCACAACGTGGCCCATGGCTCGGAAACCCACTTCAAGGTAGTGGTAGTGGCCCAAGCCTTCGAAGGCGAGCGCCTGCTCAAGCGGCATCGCCGCATCAACAGCACCCTGGCCGAGGAACTCGCGGGCGGCGTGCATGCGCTCGCGATGCACACCTACACGGCGTCGGAGTGGCGCGAACGGTTTGGTTCCGCACCGATGTCGCCGCCTTGCCTCGGCGGGGACGGGAGCCTCCCGGCGCGGTCGGACTGATGACAGCGGTCGCTTCGTTCTACGTCTTCCGCCCCCTGAACGACCTCGACGCCCTACGTGACAGCCTCGACGAGGCCTGTGCTGCCGAGGGGCTCAAAGGCACGGTGCTGCTCGCCGCCGAGGGGGTGAATGCAGCGCTGGCCGGCGCGCGGCCGGGCATCGAACGCGTGGCGGCTGCGCATTTCCCGGAGGCGGACGTCAAGTGGAGTACCGCGGACGCGGACAGTCCGGTGTTCGACCGGCTCAAGGTGCGGCTGAAGCCCGAAATCGTCACCTTCGGACTCGAGCTCTCGCCGATCACGCCCGTGGGTGCGCATGTGGACGCGGCGACGTGGGACCGTCTGCTTTGTGACCCGACCGTGACCGTGCTCGACGTCCGCAACGGCTACGAGTCGGACATCGGCACGTTCCGGGGTGCCAAGTGCGCGAACACCGGGACGTTCGGCGAATTCAGGGACTTCGTTGCCCGTGAACTCGACACGGGCCGGGACCGCCGGCTGGCCCTGTTCTGTACGGGCGGGATCCGCTGCGAAAAGGCATCCGCGTACTTGATCGAGCGAGGTTTCGAGGATGTCTGTCTGTTGGACGGCGGGATTCTCGGTTACCTAGCTGAAAATGGCACCGACGGCGCGTTCGAGGGGGAGTGTTTCGTGTTCGACCAGCGGGTTAGTGTGACAGGTCGCTTGACCCGGGGGCGTTAAGCTGAACGAAGTCGCCAACCCGGAAGCGGCGGGGCTGACGGTGCGCCGAACTCGACGTCCGCATTCCGGCCTTCTGCTAACTCAGACGGAAGCCGAACGGAGCGCGGTGATCCGCGCCTGTAGGGGCGGGTGACTCCAGGTCCACTGGTCCAACCGCTGGCCCGAGATCTCGCAAAGCCTTTCGAGAGCTTGTGCCAATGGTTCTCCGTTGCCGAGCAACTTGGCTGCGAGTCGGTCGGCTTGGAACTCCATCCGCCGCATGAAGAACCCTGGGAGAAAAGCCATGAATATTGCCGCGAACAGCCCGGCCGCCAACGCGCCGCCTGTGACCCCCCAGACTTCGTTCGTTGCGAAGAGTGGATGAGATACCGCCACGACGGAACCGGCGTGCAGAGTGCCGCCAACGATGGTCAACGGGAGTAGCCGCCGTAAAACGTCACGGCGCGCCACATGGGCGATTTCGTGAGCGATGATCGCTTGCAGATGAGGTGTCGTCAGGCCGTCGAGAAGTCCCTTTCCGATGACGACCAAGTGCGTTCCCAGCCCGCCCATGGCGAACGCGGTGGGCGCCGATCCTCTTTGGACGCGGATCTGAACTCGTGGCAAGTCTTGCTCGATACGGATCTCGTCGATCCACGCGTCTAGCTCCGACAGGTTTTCGGGGAGCGTCGGGGCACGCGCATATTGAAGCCAAGGCAAAACACAGGTCTGGTAGAGGGGCAACAGCGAAACGAAAAAGGGAACTAGGCAGATGACAAGGCCATACGGTGCCGGCGCGACCGCATGGCAAATGGCAAAAACGAGCGCCCCGACCGCCGCATAGACGGCGAGCGACGAAGAGGCGGTCGTCAGAAACTCCCCCCAGGTCCGCTCTACGTCCTTAGGCAACCGGCAAGACCAGTGGAAGAGCGTTGCCGTGAGTTCGAATATGAGCAGTTGCACGGCTACGAAAAGGACCGCGCCCGCGAATGCACCGGCCGCTGCCATTCCGGCATATGTTGCTTTGAACACGCCGTCGGGCCATTCGGCCGCAGCGACCGCCCCGGCTGAGACCAGAATGGCCACGCTGACAGCGCCTGATGCGACCAATGCGCTCACACGCAACTGGGTCGAAGCCTCCCTGCCCCTGGGCGACCATCGGACGCAGGCTAGGCTCGCGGCTGCCGCGAACCCGATTGCTGTTGCAGCGGCAAGGAGGCTCATTGATGGACCGGTCAGCGCCTAAACGGCACCGGCAACGGCGCCGACTACAACGCCTATCGGTCCGCAGGCGGCGCCGATGGCTGCTCCGTACTTGGCACCCACGGCCACACCGATCTTGGTGCCGATCAGGCCCCCCAGCAGACCACCAACCGCCGCTCCGCCGCCTTGGCTCCCCGCC
Organism: Gammaproteobacteria bacterium; assembly: GCA_026706385.1. Lineage (GTDB taxonomy): Bacteria > Pseudomonadota > Gammaproteobacteria > Pseudomonadales > Azotimanducaceae > VXYL01. The sequence goes on along the minus strand of JAPOYV010000086.1, from coordinate 80,813 downwards.
TGTGCGGCCGGGTGGTTGTTGAAAGCGGCCTTGGCAACGTCGTAGCCAATCAGCGCGTTCGCCGGGCCATCCGTCGTGCCGATCGCCGTCGCCGATCCCACGAGTCCCACTGCCAACGTAGCCGCCACCAGATGCTTCTTGATTTTCATGTCATTCCTCCTTTGTTCCAAGTTGACGAAAATCCAAGTTGCAGGTGGCACTCTACGGAGGCGATTTCGGGCCGAAAATGGCCAACCTCCCCGACGGCGTGTAGGACATTGACGCTTTGTGACCCCTGGGCCACGGGCGGACTCCGCATATCTGAGAATCTGGTTATTCTAAGGGGAACTACCTACAACCCCAACCGAGCCTTTGGGGCAGCTGTGTCAGCGCTCACTGGAGCGTTGGCGTGCAGGGCGTTTGGCTGTATGTGCCCCGTTGGCGTCAATTCGCCCCGAGCAAGGGCTCCAACACCGACCAAACATTGTCCAGCAGCAGCGGCTGGGCCTCGGCGTTCGGGTGGATGCCGTCGCGCTGCATCAGCTCATCGAAGCGTTCCGGTGTCGCCACGCCTTCGAGCAGGAACGGCACCAGTGCGGCGCCGGTGTCGGCAGCGACCTCGGCGAAGAGGGTGGCGAATGCCTCCGTGTAGCGCGGGCCGAGATTGGGTGTCATCTGCATCCCCGCGATCACCGGCGCGGCGCCGATGGCGAGAACGGCGTCGGTCATGGCGAGCAGGTTGTCGCGGATGGCCTCGATCGGGTAGCCCCGCAAACCGTCGTTGCCGCCGAGTTCGATGATGACGATGTCCGGGTTGTGCACTTCGAGCGTCTTCGGCAGTCGGGCGAGGCCGCCGCCGGTGGTGTCGCCGCTGATGCTGGCGTTGATCACGCGGTGCGTGGGGCCGAGGCGTTCCTGGAGGAGTTGGACCCACCCCGGTTCGCCGTCCTCGGTTTGCAGTCCGTAGGCCGCGCTGATACTGTCGCCGACTACCAAAACGGTCTTGCCGTTGACCGGGGCCGGCTCGTCGCCGTGCGGCGCGATGGCCGTTGCGAGCAGCAGGCCGAGCAACACACGCCTTGCGACGGATTGGCGTAACCAGGCCGTATTGGTCGAAAACAAACCCTTCGAGTAGCGTTTCATGTCGGCATCCATACTGCGCGCAAGCGCACTGGTCAAGCGCGTACCCACGGCGGAGGGCGAACTGACCATCCTCGACGGCATCAATCTCAGCATCGAAAGCGGCGCGCAGATCGCCGTGGTGGGCGAATCCGGCTCCGGCAAGACGACGTTGCTGGGGATCCTCGCGGGCTTGGATCTGCCGAGCAGCGGCGACGTCTGGCTGGATGGCGACCAGATCACCACCATGGATGAAGAGCAACGGGCGCGAGTGCGCGCGCGAAGCGTCGGGTTCGTGTTCCAGTCGTTTCAGCTCATCGACAGCTTGACGGCCCTTGAGAACGTCATGCTGCCGTTGGAGTTGCGCGGCGATGGGCAGGCGAAGGACGACGCGCTCGACTACCTGGACCGCGTCGGGCTTGCCGAGCGGACCACCCACTATCCACGCCAGCTTTCCGGTGGCGAGCAGCAGCGCGTGGCGATCGCCCGCGCATTCGCCTCGCGTCCCCGGGTGCTGTTCGCCGACGAACCGACCGGGAATCTAGACACGGCAACGGGTGGCCGGGTGGCCGACTTGCTGTTCAACCTCAACCGTGAGGCGGGCACGACGCTGGTGCTGGTCACCCATGACGCCGCCCTGGCTAGCCGCTGCGGCGATGTCATCACGCTGGAGGCGGGTCGCATGCAGGTGCCGCCGCCCGAGCGCCGCGTGGCCGCCACATGACCGCCTCGCTCGTCCTCCGTTTCGCCGCGCGGGACTGGCGCGCCGGGGAGTTGCGCCTGTTGCTCGCCGCGTTGCTGTTGGCCGTGGGCGCGGTGTCGGCGATCAGCCTGTTCGTGGACCGCCTGCAACGCGCGCTCATCGCCGAGTCGACCACCTTCCTCGGCGCCGACCGCACAATCGACTCCTCGCGTGCGATCCCGGACCGATTCCGCGAGTTGGCGGCGGCCGAGGGGCTCGCGACCGTCGACATCATCAGCTTCCCGTCCATGGTGGCGGCCGCAAGCGCGGAGAAAAGCCAGTTGGCCAGTGTCAAGGCCGTGCAGGAGGGCTACCCCTTGCGCGGCGTCCTGCGCACGGCGGACGAGCCGTTCGGCGATAGCCAGTTCACCGACGCCCTGCCGGGGCTTGGCGAGGTGTGGATGGACTCGCGGCTGTTCCCGGCGCTCGGGCTCGCCGTGGGCGATCGGGTCTCGGTGGGTTACGCCGAGTTCACCGTCGGTGGCGTGTTGGCGTCCGAGCCGGATCGCGGCGGCAGCTTCTTCGACTTCGCGCCGCGGCTTCTAATGCGGGCCGAGGACGTGCCGGCGACGCGCGTCATCCAGCCGGGCAGTCGGATCAGTTACCGGTTGCAGCTCGCCGGCGACGATGCAGCGCTCGGGTCGCTCTACCGGTCGATCGAGGACGAACTCCGCCCCAACTATCGCTGGCGCAACATTCGCGACGCTAACGCGCGGATCGGCCGGGCGTTGGAGCGCGCGGAGAGCTTCCTGCTGCTCGGGGGCCTGCTGGCCGTGCTGCTGGCGGGCATCGCCGTGGCCCTGGGCGCCAACCGCTACGCGCGCCGGCACTTCGACCACGTCGCGGTTCTGAAGACCCTGGGTGCGACGCCGAAGGAAATCCAGTGGGGCTACACCGGGGTACTCCTGGTGGTGGGCGTGGTCGGGGCATTGCTGGGGCTCGTGCTGGGGGTGCTTGTGCACCTCGGGATCATCGCAGCGATCGGAAGCTATCTACCCATCGAGTTGCCGATGCCCGGCCCGCGACCGGTGTTCGTGGGCTTGATCACCGGCTTCATCTGTCTCTTGGCGTTCGCCCTGCCCCCGCTCCTGGGCTTGCGCGGCATCTCGCCGATGCGGGTGATCCGGCGCGACCTCGGGGCCGGGGTCGGCCCGGCTGTGACCTATTCCTTCGCGGCCGCTGGGAGTCTGGGGCTGCTGATCTGGTACAGCGGCAGCTTCTTCCTGACCGTCTGGGCGCTGCTCGGCGCCGTTGTCGCGGGCGGCGTCTTCGCGACGCTCGCGCTCCTGCTCCTGCGCGGTGGCCGTGTGCTCGGGATGCAGGCCGGGAGCACCTGGCGGCTGGCGTTGGCGGGCCTGCAGCGCCGCTACCGCGAGAACGTCGCCCAGATCATGATCTTCGGCATCGCCATCATGCTGCTTCTGATCATGTTGCTGGTACGGACAGCGCTGATCGACGAATGGCGAGCGCAGATCCCGGAGCGGACGCCGAATCACTTCCTGATGAACGTCTCGCCGGACGATGCGCGCGGCGTGCAGGACCTGTTGACCAGCCGCACCGCCTACGACGACCAACTGTTCCCGATGATCCGCGGCCGCGTCACCCTCGTGAACGATGTCGATGCCCGGGAGTGGCGCCGGCAGCACTGGCGCCAGTACTACCGCGACGACGATGACGACGACGACGACGATGACAATGACGACGACGGCGGTCGAGGCGGCGGTGGCGGTGGTCCGGGCGGGGGCGAGCGCAACCTGACGTTCTCGGCCGACCTGCCCGACAACAACGTGGTCGTCGACGGAGAGTGGTGGACCGACGACGCCACGGAGCCGCTGGTCTCGGTCGAGGACGACTACGCCGCATCGCGCGGTCTGTCCGTCGGCGATGTGCTCACGTTCGACGTAGGCGGCGTGCCGTTCACGGCGACTGTGAGCAACTTGCGCCGCGTGGAGTGGGACAGCCTGCAGCCGAACTTCTTCATCATCCTGTCGCCGGGCGCGCTCGAGGGCTTTCCGGCGACCTACATGACGAGCTTCTACCTGACCCCGGAACAGAAGCCGTTCCTCAACGAGCTACTCTCGAACTACCCGACCATCACGGTCATCGAGGTCGACAACATCATCCTCCAGGTCAGGAGCATCATCGACCGGGTGAGCCAGGCGGTGGAGCTGGTGCTGTTCCTCGTGCTCGGGGCCGGCATCCTAGTCTTGATCGCGTCGATCCAGTCCAGCCGCGACCTACGGCTCAAGGAACATGCACTCCTGCGCGCGCTGGGCGGCACGCGCCGGCTCATCAGCGGTGCCCTGGTGAGCGAATTCGCGATCCTCGGCGCGTTCGCCGGCATCGTCGCGGTGGTGGGTGCGGAGATCACCGTGTACGCCCTCAACAGCCGCGTCTTCGAGTTGGGCACCGATCTGCACCCGCAGCTGTGGGTCGCCGGACCGCTGTTCGGCATGCTCGTGATCGCCGCCGTCGGCTACCTGGGCACCCGCAAGCTCGTACACTCCCCGCCTGCGACCGTTTTGCGCGAGGTGTGATGGCCAGCACGCAGCACAACAAGCTGGCCAAGAAACTGCGTCGGCTGACCGGCCAGGCTGTTGCGGATTACGCCATGATCGAGGAGGGCGATCGCATCATGGCTTGCCTGTCGGGCGGCAAGGACTCGTACACGTTGCTCGACATGCTGCTGTCGCTGAAGCGCAGTGCGCCGGTCCGCTTTGACGTCGTCGCGGTGAACCTGGATCAGAAGCAGCCGAACTTCCCCGCCGACGTGCTGCCGGGCTACCTCGACGGCTTGGGGATCGAATACCACGTCGTCGAGGAGGACACCTATGCGGTTGTGAAGGCGCTCACACCGGAGGGCAAGACGTACTGCCCGGTCTGCTCGCGGCTGCGCCGCGGCGTGCTCTACAGCTTTGCGACGCGCATCGGCGCCACCAAGATCGCGCTCGGCCATCATGCCGACGACGCCGTTGAGACCTTGTTCCTCAACATGTTCCACGGCGGACGGCTGAAATCCATGCCGCCGAAGCTCTTGTCCGACGACGGCGCACACGTGGTCATTCGACCCCTGTACTACGTGCGCGAACGCGACATCGCCCGTTTCTCGCGCGCCCGCGCGCACCCGATCATCCCCTGCGACCTGTGCGGCTCCCAGGAGAACCTCGAGCGTAAGCGCATCAAGGCCATGCTCGCCCAATGGGATGCCGAGCAACCCGGCCGCGTCGACAACATCGCCCGGGCCCTGCGGCACGTGACCCCGACCCATCTGGCGGATCGGGCGTTGACGGATTTCGCAGGGCTCTCCCGCACCGCTGCGCTGATGCCGGTCAAGGACCTGACCGCCGCGTAGCGAGGGCGACCAACCTCTTACCCCGCAACTAGCGGCGCCGAGTGTGTGGCGCGCCCAATGTGGCGCGTTGCCGGGGACGCTGGCAGACTGTGGCGCGTATCCACGCAGTAGGGAGGGGGTATGAACTACTCGTCATCACCGCTTCAGGAACTCGATCAACGCATCATCAGCCTTGTGCAGCAGTCCTGGGAGGAGCACCAAGTGCCGCTGCTCTTAAGTCGGCTCGGTGCCCAGGACGGTGGTGAGATCGCCCGTCTCGCCAAGCAGGAATCGTTCAGTCTGGCGGGCTATCTCCGCGACCGACTGGCCGACGACGTCCGCGTCATCCAGCACAGTTCGAAGCCGGTCGTGGTCGGCGCGGTGCCGGCGGACGTCGATGGCGAGCCGGGGGATTTCGACGCGTGGCTCGAGCGCACCCACGGCCAGTCCGTGGGGATGCCGCCGCGGTTCCATCCGGCGTTCTGGGCAGCCTTCCGAGTTCCCTTGGATGAAAACAAGCGTCGCTACATGAGCCTGGTTCCACCGCTGCGATTCGTCGACGCCTACCCGGAGGATCGACCCGAGGGCGACAGCTACGCGGAGATCGAGTGGGAGTACATCGACTCGGACGTGGAGCCGTCGGAGGTTCAGCAGAACGTCGACGACTGGCTCGAGGCGAACGGCCTTGAAGCCATCCCGTTCCTCGCCGCGAACAAGCCGAGCGGCGCACGGTCATCGTCGGACGACCTGCTAGGCCGGCTCCTCGCGGCCCTGGACGCCGACGACCAGAAGCGGGTGTCCTTGCCGCTGGACATCGTGGCGAAGCTGCGCAGGGCCTAGAAGACCGCCGATCGGAGTGAGCCGGCCACTGCTCAACGCCCGCGGGCTGACCTGCGTCGTCGCGGGGGAACGACTATTCACTGCGCTCGACCTTGCTGTTCTTCCCGGCGACCTGGTCGAGGTCCGGGGGCCCAACGGTTGCGGCAAGAGCACGCTGCTGCGCTGCCTCGCCGGTCTCTACCACCTCGAAGACGGTCAGGTTGAGCGTAGCGCACCGTTCACCTACCTGGGGCACCGCGCGGGCTTGAGCGCCGACATGACGCCGCTCGAGAACCTGCGCTGGTTCGCCGGCATCGATGCCGGGCGTGTCGAGCCGGCGACGCTCGACGACGCCATGGACCGGGTGGGGCTCGGCGCGGCACGTTTTGACCGCTGCGGCATGCTCTCGGCTGGCCAGCAACGGCGCGCGGCGTTGGCAAGGTTGCTGGTGAGCCAAGCGTCCGTCTGGCTCCTCGATGAACCCTTGACCGCGCTCGACGATGCGGGGTGCGCCTTGACGCGTGGCTTCATCGACGAACATCGCGCCCGCGGCGGTTCGGCTGTTTGCGCTACGCACCGGTCGCTGGCCCTGCCGCGTTCGGCGCAGGCCAGCGGTCGGGACGTCCGATTGCCCCAGACGCGTGTCGTGGCGCTGGGGTCGTGAGGCCTTTCACGGCGTTGTTCCAGCGCGATCTGCGCCTCGCTTTGCGCCGCCCCACGGACGCCGCAAACCCATTGGTGTTCTTCGTGCTCGCGGTGCTGCTGCTCGGCGTCGGAGCCGCTAGCGCGGAGCAGGGACTCGGCGGCAGCGCTGCGGGCGCCGTGTGGGTGCTCGCCTTGTTCGCCAACCTGCTGGCCGTCGAAGGCGTTTTCCGCCGCGACGTGGAGGACGGCACGCTGGAGCAACTGCTGATTCACGCCCGGCCGCGGTTTGCGGCCGTACTCGGCAAGCTGGCCGCCAACTGGTCGTGCGCGGGTTTGCCCGTGCTCGTGCTGAGCCCGCTGGCCCTGTATGTACTGGGCCACTCGACCGCCGGTGCCGGCATGGTCATGCTCACCTTGTTGCTCGGCACGCCGACGCTAACACTGCTGGGCGCCATCGGCGCGGCGCTGACCGCCGGTACCGGTCGGGGTGGCCTGTTGTTGGCGGTCCTTGTCATGCCGTTCTACCTGCCGGTGCTGATCTTTGGTGCCGGCGCGAGCACGACCGCTGTCGCAGGGGGGGACGCCGCGTTCGAACTGCTGGTCCTGGGAGCCCTCTTGACCGGTTCGATTACGGCCGCGCCGTTCGCGGTGGGCAAGGCCTTGGCGATCAGCCAGGAGTATTGAAGCGCCGGCACGGCGCGGCCTTTTGCTGGCGTCCGCGCTCACTGCTGTGCAAACTTGACGACCGGACCCCTTTAGGGAACAGGACGCTTTACCGTGGGCTTGGTGGCTTGGGCGCAACGGGCTTTCCACAAGACCGGCTCGCCCCGGTGGTTCTTCTTGGGGTCTCGGCGGTGGATGGTCGGCCTGTACGCGGCGGGCATTGCGCTGATCGTCGTGGGGTCGACCATCGGTTTGGGGTTCGTCCCGCCGGAGCGGTTCCAGGGCGACAGCTTCCGCATCCTGTTCGTGCATGTCCCGGCCGTGCATCTCGCCCAGGCGATCTACGTCGCGGTCGCGATCGCGGGCCTGGTCTACTTGGTTTGGCGGATGAAAATGGCCGATCTGGTCATCGCGGCGGCGGCCCCCGTCGGCATGGCGGTGACGGCGGCCGGCCTCGCGACCGGCGTTGTCTGGGGCATGCCGACGTGGGGAACGGGCTGGGTATGGGACGCCCGCATCATTTCGACGCTGGTACTCCTGCTGCTCTTCTTCGGGCTGCTGGCGCTGCGCCAGGCGATCCCGCGCCCGGACCGTGCCGCGATGGCGGTATCCCTGTTGGCCGTGGTTGGCGTGGTCAACCTGCCGATCATCAAGTACTCCGTCGAGTGGTTCACGACGCTGCACCAGCCGGCGAGCCTCACGCTCGGCGAACGCCCGGCGATTGCGCCGGTATTCCTGGTGCCGCTGGCGTTGAATGCGCTCGGCTACTATTGCCTGGCGGCGGGGATCGTCATCGCCGCGTTGCGGATGAAGATCATCGAGCGCGAGTCCGGCACCTCGTGGGTGGCGGACTGGCTAGCGGGGCATAGGGAGCGCGAGTAAACGGTGAGTGATTTCTTGGCCATGGGCGGACACGGGGTCTACGTGTGGACGGCTTACGGGTTGAGCCTCGTGGCGCTGGTTGCGGTCGGCGCCTGGCCTCTCCTGGGTATGCGCACGCTGGTGCGCGGGCTCAAGCGCCGACGCGAACACGGCGAGGCCGAGGCCACGTGAAGGCCGTTCGCAAACAGCGCTTGGCGGTAGTCGTGTTCGTTCTCGTCGGCGCGGGGGCCACCGCCGGCTTGGTCATGTCGGCGATGCAGGAGAACATCAACCTGTTCTACGAACCGGCGAAGGTCGTCAACGGCGAAGCGCCGATTGGGACGGTGATCCGCGCCGGCGGCATGGTGGTGGACGGCAGCGTGGCCCACGACGACACGGGATTGGGCGTTCGTTTCACGCTCACGGACCATGCCGGGCACGACTTCGACGTGGTCTACAACGGCATCCTGCCGGGTCTCTTCCGGGAAGGTCAGGGCATCCTCGTCACCGGACGGCTGGACGACAACCGCGTCTTCGCCGCTGCCGAGGTTCTCGCCAAGCACGACGAGAACTACATGCCGCCGGAACTCGAGGGCATCGCGGGCCACCAGTCGGCCACCGAATAGCATCCCCGCAACGGGCGTTCCTACGGTCCCGCCGACAAAGAGACCAGCAGTGCAAGCAGGATCGTAAGAACAAAGGCAAGGGAGGCCCTGGGAGCAACTAACGATTGGCGGTAGGTGTTCGCAAGCAACTTGAAGCCGCCTTAAGGGGTGGGGGTGGTTTGGTGCAGATTCATCAGGACCTAGACGACTGGCAGCAATGCGAAGTCGGCTACGTCGATGCAATCTCCGCAGACTCCCCCTCCGCCAGTATGGGGGCTATGGTTGCACCCCGCGTCGTTCGCCCTCGACTGTTACGTACTCGGTACTGGCGCCCGGGTCGAGCGGGGGACAGTCGGCACCGTAGAGGCGTCGAAACTCGTCGAGGAAGCGAACGATGTCGGCGGGCGACAGGGATCGGCAGCGCTCGAGGTATTCGGCGGAGAAGAGCTGGACTGGACGAACCTTGGATTTCATCGCAACTGCTCGAGGGCGCGCACGTCCGCTAGATCCTGCGGTCGACCGCTGCGTCGTTTCATGTTGATGAGATCGTCGATGGACAACACCTCCACCGGTCCGCCAGGCAGCTCCTTAACTTGGGTGCGCATCGTTGCCAAGTCATACGTGATGATGATGTCCACCTGCTCCATCGGATCGTCCGGATTGTAGAAGTTCCATGCGACGAGGTGGCGGTTACGCGTGTAGTCGTCGCGATTGGCGTACACGTCCTCGGCGCGAATGGGAAGTTGTGGCACGAGACCGGTCTCCTTCAATGCGGCTTCCGCGCGAACGAGCGTCTCTTCGGTCCAGCGCACGACGAGGTCGATGTCGACCGTGCCTCGTACCGCGCCGTGTAGTGCAACGGCGTGGCCGCCCACGATGGCGTACTCGACGGATGCGTCGCGCAAAGCTGCGCAGATTCGTTCGAGGGATGTCATCCCTTCAACTCCTGCCATAGGACCAGCATATCGTCTTTGCCAGGAACTCGACGACCATCGCGTCGGATTGCCTACGCGCTGACCTTCACAGGTGCGCGGGCCTCAAGCAACACCTGACGCGGCAGCGTGATGCTCGCTGAGGACGCCCGGGAGTCGGCGACCGAATAGCCCCGGCCCAACGTTGACTTGACCTCGGAGGCGTGGTTTAGTCGGGCTTCATCGCTCGGGGGGCGGCGCGGCCCTTTTGGGTGAGCCCAGTGAAGGGCGAAGCATAGGCGACGAAAGGACTCTGTCGTTATTCAATGCGCCTGACGGAAATCAAGCTCGCGGGTTTCAAATCCTTCGTCGATCCGACGACCGTGACCTTGCGCGGCAACCGCAATGCGGTGGTCGGGCCCAACGGCTGCGGCAAGTCCAACGTGATCGATGCCGTGCGTTGGGTCATGGGCGAGAGTTCGGCCCGCCAATTGCGCGGCGAAGCGCTCACCGACGTGATCTTCAACGGGTCGAGTTCCCGGGCAGCCACGGCTCTGGCGTCGATCGAGCTCGTCTTCGACAACCGCGATGGCCGCGTGGGCGGTCAACTGTCCGACTATTCCGAGATCTCCATCCGCCGCGAGGTCAGCCGGGACGCGCAGTCGACCTACTACCTCAACGGCACCAAGTGCCGTCGTCGCGACATCGCGGACGTCTTCCTGGGCACGGGCTTCGGTCCACGGACGTATTCGATCATCGAGCAGGGGATGATCAGTCAGCTCGTGGAGGCCAAGCCGGAGGACCTGCGCTACTACCTGGAAGAAGCTGCCGGCATTTCCCGCTACAGGGAACGCCGCCGCGAGACCCAGAACCGGATTCAGCACACCGTCGACAACCTCGCACGATTGAGCGACATCCGCGAGGAGCTCGACCGTCAGCTTGGCCAGCTCGAGCGTCAGGCCAAGGCTGCCGCCCGCTACCGCACGTTGAAGGAAGACGAGCGTCGCCGGACGGCGGAACTCGTCGCTATTCAGCTCAAGGCGGTCGAGGGCGAACACGCGACACAGGACGATCTCGCGCGGTCGCTCGCCGTCACCCTGGAGAAGGCCGCGAGCGAGCGCCAAGGGCTCGACACTACGCTGGAGCGTGCGCGCACCACCTTGGCCGAAGGCAACGACGACGTGGTGGTCGCCCAGGGCCGCTACCATCAACTCGGTGCTGACGCGGCCAAGCTCGAACAAGCCATCCGTTTCAACGCCGAGCGCATCGGCCAACTCAAGGAGGATCTCGACGCGCTCGCCGCCCAACGGCAGGACGCCGAACGTCAATTCGACGCGGACGCATCGCGGATCTCCGCGCTGCGCGACGAGTTGGCGACAAGCGAGCCGGAGCTCAACGCGAGCGAGGCGGTCGCGGCCGATGCGGCCCGGGCCGAAGAGGGCCATCGCACCGAGATGCAGACGGCGGATCGCGCCTGGGAGGCGTTCGGCGTTCGACGCGCGGACAACGACCGGGACGTCGAGGTGTGCCGACAGCGCGTCGACTACGGCGACAGGGCCCTGACTCGACTCCGAGAGCGCCTGCGACAGCTTGGCCAGGAGGCCGCGGACATCCCGGAGTCCGATTTGGACGACTTGGCGCGATGCGTGGCGCAGGCCCGCGAGCGTCTGGATGCGCTGGATCGAGAGGTCGACGCCAATGGACAGGCGATGGCGAAAGCCGTGGATGCGTCCGCCGCGTGCGATCGGGCGGCCCAGGCCGCGGAGGGCGAGTTGCAGACCCAACGCCGCGAACTGGCTGCGCTCAGAGCTGCGCAGGAGGTTGCGCTGGGCAAGGACCCTTCGGGGTCGGGGAGCGCGGTCGTGGAATGGCTGGCCGAGCACGACCTCGGCTCGGCACCCCGGCTCGGCGAGGTCCTTACCGTCGAACCGGGTTGGGAACGCGCGGTGGAAACCGTCTTGGGTGATGCCGTCCAAGCCTTGCTGGTCGAAGCGGACGCCCCGCTGGCCGCAAGCATTGAACCCTTGGCGGACGCTCGCCTGACCTTGCGCGGCGCGCCTCGGGATACCGCGACGGATGGTCCCTTGGCAGCACTGCAGGACCATGTGGACGGATCCTGCGGATCGTTGTTGGCCGGTGTCTTTGCAGCGCCGACGGTTGCCGTCGCGTTGCGCCACCGTGGCCAATTGTCGGCTGGTCAGAGCATCGTGACGCAGACGGGCGTATGGCTCGGCGCCGATTGGCTGCGGGTCGACAAAGGCGCGCCGGATGGCAACAGCGTGCTTCAACGGGGACGGGCATTGGATGTCATGCGGCGGAGAGTCGACGAAGCGTCGGCGAGGTTCGCCGAGGCGCGCCGCAGGCTCACCCAAGCCCAGGGCAAGGTTGCGGATCTTTCCGGCGAACGGGAGCGGCTGCAGCGCGAGCGCGCCGACGCTGTCGCGGCCGAGGCCCGGGCGCAGTCCGAGCACGACGTCTCTCGTGTGCGTATCGACGAGGCAGAGGCGCGCGAGCGCCGGAATGCTGCCGAGCAGACCAGGCTCGTGGGCGAGATCGAGGAGCAGGAACGGACACTCGGCGCGACGCGTGCTCAACTGGGGCAACTCGTTGAGAAACAGGCCGCGCTCGCCGAGGAGGAGAGGGGGCTGCGAGCGGAGCGCGAGCGCCTCGACGGTCGCCTCGAAGCGGCCCGGGTTCGTGCACGGCAAGCCCGGGATGCGCATGAGCGTGCACGACTCGCCCACCGGAGCTTGCAGGCGACGCTCGAGGCGGCCGAGGCGGGCCGGGAAAGACTGCTGCGCACACGTCGCGATCTGGAAGCGCGGGCCGACCAACTGTTGGCGGCGTTGGCGGATGTAGAGGCGGAGGGACCGCTCAAGCAGCAGGCCTTGGAGAACAAGCTGGCCGACCGCGTGGCCGTCGAGAGCGCGCTGCTGGATTTGCGGCGCAAGTTGGATCGCGTCGGCTCGCAAATCCGCGAGTTGACGACGAAGCGGGCGGCGGCGGACGCGCATTTCGAGTCGGTTCGTGCCGACCTCGAGACGGCGCGCGTCGAATGCGCTCGGCTGGTGACGAAGCGCGACAACCTGCGCGCCCAGTTGGCGACCACGGGATTCGCGTTGCCCGAGGCGCTCGACGGCGTTCCGGAGGACGCCGACGAGGCGACGTGGATTGGGCTGCTTGAGGCGTTGCAGCGTCGAATCGCCCGATTGGGTCAGATCAACCTGGCAGCCATCGACCAATACCGGCAGGAGTCCGAACGCAAGGCCTATCTCGACCGTCAGCACGCGGATCTGGAAGCGGCCTTGACAACCCTGCGCGGAGCGATCCGACGCATCGACACGGACACGCGCAAACGGTTCAAGACCACGTTCGACGCGGTCAACGGCCACTTGAAGGTGTTGTTTCCCCGTGTTTTCGGTGGTGGCCATGCCTACCTGGAATTGACCGGGGAGGATTTGCTGGACACCGGGGTGACGCTGATGGCGCGCCCGCCGGGCAAGCGCAACACCAGCATCCACCTGTTGTCCGGTGGGGAGAAGGCGATGGCCGCCGTGGCGTTGATTTTCGCCATATTCCAACTCAATCCGAGTCCCGTTTGCCTGCTCGACGAGGTCGATGCGCCGCTCGACGACACCAACGTGGCGCGGTTCGCCGAGTTGATACGGGACATGTCGGCGGACGTGCAGTTTGTCGTGATCACGCACAACAAGCAGACCATCGAGATGGCCGACCACTTGCTCGGCGTCACCATGCAGGAAGCCGGCGTCTCCAGGCTGGTTTCGGTGGACGTGGAGAGTGCGACACACATGGTGGCAGCGGGCTGAGCGGGCAGTCGTCGAGGTCAATCGTCGAGGAGAGTCCCGATGGGGATGAAGGAATACGTACTGTGGGGTGGCGGCCTGCTGGTCGTGCTGGTGGTGGCGCATGGTCTTTGGCAGGCGTGGCGGTCACGGCGTCGCCGCGACGTCGCGCGTGCCGAGATTGAACCCGAGGTGGATTCCGGCGACACGGAGCAGATGGACATCTTCGAGCCGCCGGTTTTGAACGACGTCGATGACGATGCGGACTGGAGAGGGTCCGTGGACGCTGGATCATCATCAGAGGACGCTGCGCCCGCCGGGGCCGAGGAGGCCGAGGAGAGTGTTGCGGTGGTCGAGGACGCGACGAACGCGACCGACGATGTTGCAGAGCCCTCAGCCGGGGAGCGCGAGGGGCTTGCCCCTCGCAGGCAAGAGCCCTCAGCCGGGGAGCCCGATGGGCTTTCCCCTGGCGAGGACGAGACGTACATAGTCGAACCGGAAGGCGATACCGACGGTGGCAAGCGCGGTCGCCGGGTCGTGATCCCGGGCAAGCGGACCGAGCCCACCGTGCCCCGAAACGACCACCTGTTCAAGGTCCGCACGTCGGCCCCGGAACCGAGCCGTGCACCGCCCGCGCCGCCTGGCCTCGACCAGGTGGTCGTCATCTGGGTGGCGGCCAAGGACGGGACCAGCTTCGGTGGTCACGAACTGGTCAAGGCCCTGGCCGACAACGGTCTGAGATACGGCAACGACGCCCTGTTTCGCAAGTTCGACGTGGACAGCGGCGAAGAGCTGTTCTCGGTGGTCAACGGCCTCGAGCCCGGCACCTTCGACCTGTCGGACCTCGATGCGCTGTCGACGCCGCGCATTGTCATGCTATTGTCCCTCGTGAATGCGACCACAGGACTTGCCGCCTTCTCGGAAATGCTCGATGCGGCGCAAGACATCTCGATCTCGCTGGGAGGCGAACTCCGAGACGAGAACATGGGCCCGATGACCGGCCAGACAATCGAGCACTACCGCCAGCGGATCAGCGACTACAAGCGCAAGTCCCTGCGCAAGTGACCGCCAGCGTCGCCATCAAAGCCGCCCGCGAAGCGGCGGAGCTGCGCGACCGTCTCGACTATCACCTGCATCGGTATCACGTTCTCGACGACCCCGAGATCACGGACGCGGATTACGACGAGCTCTTCGATCGACTCCTTGAGATCGAAGCCGCGCATCCGGACCTGGTGGTCCCCGATTCGCCGACCCAGCGCGTCGGCGCGGAACCTTCCGAGCGGTTCGCGGAAGTTCGCCATGAAGTGCCGATGCTGTCACTCGACAAGTGCAATTCCATCGCGGAGCTCAACGCCTGGGAGGAGCGCTGCCGGCGGCTGCTCGACGAGGGCGACGAACTGCGCTACTACTGCGAGCCGAAGATCGACGGCGTCGCCGTTAGCCTGCTGTACCGCGACGGCGCGCTGGTGCGCGGCGCGACCCGCGGCAACGGCGAAACCGGCGAGGACATCACCGCCAACGTGCGCACCATCCGCGAGATTCCTCTGAGATTGCGCGGCGCGGATGTGCCGGCCTCCGTCGAGGTGCGGGGCGAGGTCTACATGCCGATCGACGGCTTCCACGCCTTCAACGAGCGGGCTCAAGAGACGGGCGAGCGACCGATCATCAATCCGCGCAACGGCGCCGCGGGAAGCCTCCGCCAGCTCGATCCCGCGATGACGGCCAAGCGACCGCTGTCCATGTTCTGCTACAGCGTCGGCGACGCCCCGGACTGGTCGCCGCCGCGCCACTCGGACGTCCTTGAAGCGTTTCGGTCGTGGGGCTTGAGGATCAATCCCCGCGCACGGCTTGCCGGCGCCCTTGACGGTTGCGCCCAATACATCGAGGCGCTCGAGGCCGAGCGCGACGACCTCGGCTACGCCATCGACGGCGCGGTGGTCAAGGTCGACGACTTCGCCCTGCGTGACAAGCTGGGCCAAGTCACGCGCAAGCCGCGCTGGGCGATCGCTTACAAGTACGCGGCGGAGGAGGCTAGCACCGTGCTCGTCGATGTCGATTTCCAAGTTGGTCGCACGGGCGCGATCACGCCGGTCGCCAAGCTCGAGCCTGTGTTCGTCGGCGGCGTCACGGTGTCGAATGCGACGCTGCACAACATGGACGAAGTGGCCCGGCTGGACTTGCACCTCGGCGACACGGTGATGATCCACCGGGCTGGGGACGTGATTCCCCGGGTCAGCAAGGCGGTGACGTCGAAGCGCCCCGCCGGCGCTCGCCGCCCGGAGCTGCCGAAGGCGTGCCCGGTGTGCGGTTCGGCGGTTGTCAAGCCGGAAGGCGAGGTCGTCGCCCGGTGCAGCGGCGGCTTGCGCTGCGGCGCCCAACAGCGGGAGCGGTTGCGTCACTTCGCGTCCCGTTTGGCGCTCGACATCGAAGGCCTCGGCGACAAGCTAGTGGATCAGTTGGTGACGCAGGGCCTGGTCCAGAGCCCTGTCGACCTATACAAGCTGACGCGTGAGCAACTCGTGGACCTGGAGCGCATGGGCGAGAAGTCGGCGGACAATCTGCTGGCGGCTTTGCAGGCCAGCAAGGAGACGACGTTCGCGCGTTTCGTCTATGCGCTCGGCATCCGCGAGGTTGGCGAGGCTACGGCGGCCGCGCTGGCGGGCCGTTATCGGACGCTGGCCCGCCTGCTGGAGGCCGACGTCGCCTCGTTGCAGGACGTGGAGGATGTAGGCCCCATAGTCGCCGCCAAGATCGTCGATTTCTTCAGCGCTGCTGACAATCGGACACTCGCCGTCGAACTGCACGAGGACATAGGCGTCGATTGGCCGACCCCGGATGCGCTGGACGACGCCGCGCCGCCCCTGGTCGGCCAGACGTGGGTGCTGACGGGGACCCTGACCGCGATGACGCGCAACGAGGCGAAGGCGAGATTGAACGCCCTCGGTGCCAAGGTCGCAGGGTCGGTATCGAAGAACACGAGCTGTGTCGTGGCGGGCCCGGGCGCAGGCAGCAAATTGGCGAAGGCGGAGGAACTCGGTATCGAGGTCATCGACGAGCAGGCCTTCGTCGACAAGCTCGGTGGTTTCCAGCGGAGCGAGGAAGGTGTGGAGATGGCACAGGAGCACGAGGCATGAACGGCCGATACGGCAAAGTGCCGCGGTTTGCCACGGTCGGGTGTGCGACTGCGGCGCTGTTCTTGGTGGCGGCCTGCGCGTCGGTGCCCTCGAATCCGGAAAACCTCTGCGCGATCTTCAAGGAGCGCAAGAGTTGGCACCGGGCCGCGGAGCGTGCCGAGCGCCGGTGGCGCATTCCGACGCCGGTGATGATGGCGGTGATGTACAAGGAGTCCAGCTACGTCCACGATGCCCGGCCGCCGCGAACCCGGCTGCTTTGGGTGATTCCATGGCGCCGCGAGTCCTCGGCGTACGGTTTCGCCCAGGCCACGAATGCCGCGTGGCAGGACTACACGCGCGACACCGGCAACCGCCGGGGCGACCGTGACGACTTCGGCGACGCGGTGGACTTCGTGGGGTGGTACCTGAATCGAGCGCACCGCCAGGCGGGAATCCCGACGACAGATGCGCGCAGTCTCTATCTCGCCTACTACGCGGGCGTCGGCGGCTACCAGCGCGGAACCTGGCGAAACAACGCCTGGCTGAAGCGGGCAGCCGACAGCGTCTCTGCGAGGAGCGGCCGCTACTCACGGCAACTCGCAAGCTGCAAGCTCAAGCGACGGTGGTGGTGGTTCGGCTAGAGCGGCGACGTCAACGCTCGTAGAAGTCCGCGCCGTGGCGGTGATCCACCCCGTTGGTCATCCTCAGAAGTTCCTTCTGCCGAGGCGTCATGTCCTGAAGCCACTCTTCGCGGAATCCGTCGTGGGGGTCGCATTGGAAGCGCAGCCAATGGCTGTGGCGGTAGTGCCCGAACATGGCCGTGCGCAGTTCGTCCGAATGGTTCGCACCGCCCGCGTGCCAGGTCTGGCCATGGAAGATCACCACGGAGCCCGCGCGTAGGTCGGGTTGTGCCTCGTGCGGCAGGTGCAAGCCCGGCGGCGGCTCGCGCAGGTGGCTCTGGTGGCTGCCCGGCACCAGCCGGGTGCCGCCGTTGCCGGGGTTGAGGTCGGAGAGCGCCCAGACTGTGTTCATCATCAGCGGCGCATCGTCCCCGTAGCGTTGCATCGCCAGCGGCACGTCGCCGTGCAGGGTCTGTTCGGGCTCGCCGGGCCGGACCACCCGGGCGTTCAACGACCCGAGGATCAGGTCCGTGCCCATCACTGCCTCGATGTAGGGGAGGACGGCGGCGTGGTCGATGACGGGCAGGAACATGGGATCGAGCGCCACCAGATTGGCGAGGTGCCTGGCGGTGCCGCGGTAGCCGTGCTCCACGCCGATATCGAAGATCCGTTCGACGACGAAATCGCGCATTGCGGCTGCTGTAGCCGGATCGAGGACGTCCGGGATGACCGTGAAGCCCCAGACCTTGAGTTCGTCGAACCGCCGCGGGTCTATGCGCACGTCGGTCGAGGGACGCCTGGCGCCGTCGCTCATCGGTCCTCCCCCGGTTGCTCCCACTGGGCGACCACGCCAGCGTCGACGAGGGCCGTGGTGCGCTCTTCATCGTAGCCGAGTTCGGCGAGAATCTCGACGCTGTGCTCGCCGAGGCGAGGCGCCGGCCCTTGGATGCTGCTCGGCGAGGCACTGAACCGCGCCGCGGGCGTTGCCTGGCGAACCTCCCCGAAACCTTGGACGGTGTGCCGCTCGATGGACTCGTTCACCCGGATCTGCTCGTGGTCCATCAACTCCATGCGCGTCAGGAGCGGTGCGCTCGGTACGTCGTTGGCGTCCAGGCGAGCGAGGATCACGTCCCGCGGCCACTTGGCGATCTCCGCCGCGGTGATGCGCTTGCGCTCGTCGCCGTTCCGGGCGCGGGCGCGCGGAGTGGCGAAGCGCTCATCATCGATCAGGTCTTCCCGGTCCAGCGCCCGGCACATGCCCACCCACTCCTTGGTGGAGATCGCGCCGGCGGTGATGTGGCCGTCTTGGGTCTCGAACACCAGGTCCATGGTGCCCTGGCCGCGGGTCACGTCGAATTCGCGTTCGGCGAACGTAAGACCGCCCATCCCTTCGGGCCAGAAGAACGCCAGCATGGACTCCAGCATCGACAGCCTGACGTGCTGCCCCTCGTTCGTGCGCTCGCGGTGGAAGAGTGCCGCCGCGATCGCCTGGGCCGCCGTCAGGGAGGTCACCTTGTCGGCGATGATGATGCGGAACATCGCGGGCTTACCGGTCTCCCGGTTCGCCTGGATGTCGGTGGCCCCGGACAGCGCCTGGATGACGGGATCGTAGACCCGCTTGTGCGCGAACGGTCCGTGCTCGCCGAAGCCGCTGATGGAGACGTAGATGATCTTCTCGTTCAGCGCCCGCACGCGCGGCTCGCCGAAGCCCATACGCTCCATGGCACCCGGCCGGAAGTTCTGCAGCAGCACGTCGGTGCCGCGAATGAGATCGGACAGTACGGCCTTGCCCCGCTCGGACTTGAGGTCCACGGCGATGGAGCGCTTGCCGCGGTTGCAGGAGTAGAACATGGCGTTGACCCCGTTGTGGGCGCCGCCGAAATGCCGCATCTGCTCGCCTTCCGGCGGCTCCACCTTGATGACCTTGGCACCCTGGTCCGCGAGCATCATGGCGGCGACCGGTCCCGACACCATGGTGGTGAGGTCGAGCACCTTGATTCCCCGGAATGGTCCCATCGTCGCCTCCTTCTCTTGGCTGGCTCGCCGCGGCGTGGCAAGAACCCGGCAAGTTCGATTACATTACCGCCTTCGCGGAAGGCCACGACGCAATTCTTTAAGGAGAGGGCACCATGCCCATGAACGTCAAACCCGTGCCGACGTTGGATGATGAAGTCAACGAGGTGCGGCTCGCAACGGCGGAGATCGTCAACGACGACATCCTGCCTTTCGAGAACAAGCTCTGGGCACACCGCACCGATGGCGGTCGCCCGAGCAAGGAGCAGGCCGAGGAGGCGCACGAACTGCGCATCGGCGTGCAGAACAAGGTCAAGAAGGCCAACCTGTGGGCACCGCACCTGCCGCCCGAGTTCGGCGGCATGGGCCTGTCCTTCCTGCAGCACGCGTACATGAACGAAGTGCTCGCCTACAGCCCGGGTGCGGCATCGCTGTTCGGCGTGGTCGCGCCGAACTCCGGCAACCAGAAGATCCTCGTCAAGTACGGCACGCCGGAGCAGCACGAGAACTGGCTGAAGCCCTTGACCGAAGGCCGCATGCAGTCGGGCTTCTCGATGACCGAGCCGCACAACGCCGGCTCCGATCCCCGGTCGATCCAGACCCGCGCCGTGCTCGACGGCGACGAGTGGGTGATCAATGGCCACAAGTGGTTCACGTCCAACGGCCACGCGGCCGACTTCTACATCGTGATGTGCCGCACGGCCGACCCGGACGATCCCGGCGGGACGAATGACAAGATGACCCAGATCATCGTTCCCAAGAACACGCCCGGGGTGAACATCGTCCGCGGCGTGCCCGTGTGGGGCAAGGCCTCGAGCCACTGCGAGATCATCTACGATGACGTCCGCGTGCCGAAGACCAACCAGCTCGGCAGCACCGGGACGGGTCACCAGGCCGCGCAGGATCGGCTCGGCGCCGGGCGCATCTACCACTGCATGAACTCCGTCGGGTCGATGTGGCGGTGTTTCGACCTGATGGTCGAGCGGATCATGACCCGGACCGTGCACGGCGGCGAGAAGCTCGAGGAGAAGCAGTTCATGCAGGGCTTCATCGCCGACTCCTACATGGACATCCAAGCCTCGCGATTGATGGTCGTGGACTGTGCCTGGAAGATGGAGGAGGGTGCCGACTCGCGCACCGACATCTCGTCGATCAAGGTGTTCGTGCCCAACGCCTACCATCGGGTCGTCGACCGGGCGATCCAGGTCTACGGCGCGGCCGGTGTCTCCGGCGACTACCCGTTCGCGGGCATGTACGAGGGCGCGCGGACGCTGCGCATCGCTGATGGCCCCGACGAGGTGCATAAGATCCTGATCGCCAAGAACGTGCTGCGGCGCTACCACGCCGGCGAGTCCTGGGACTTCGGGAACTGATCGGCATGAGCGAATTGGCAGACAACATGGCGGCGGCAATCCGCGCCGGCGAGTCGCTTCCGAAAATGCCGGCAGGCCTCGATCTCGAGGCGGCCTATGCGATCCAGAAGGACGTCGTGGCGGGCGTGTCAGACGGTGCCGTGGCGGGCCTGAAGGCGGGTATGACGGCCGCTGCGGGACAGCGGCAGTTCGGCTTGACGCACCCGTTGATCGGCAGCTTGTACGCCGCTGGCCGCTTGGCGTCGGGGGCGACTTTCGCCGCCGCGCCCGGGGTGAGCCTGGAGTGCGAGATCGGCATCGTGGTCGACGCCCACGGGGCGCCCAAGACAGCGGGCCCCGTCATCGAAGTGCCGCGCATGGCGTTCGCCGATGCCGAGGATCGCAACGGCGCGAACCTGACCGCCTGCAACATCGCGGCGGACCGATACATCGTCGGCGACCAGCAACCGCTGCGCGACTCCTACGGCGACGTCCAGATCACGCTGACCCGTGACGGCGAGACGGTCTGCTCGGCGCCGGCTTCGGACGCCCTGGGCGGCCCGCAGGCGGCTCTGGCCTGGATGCTCGCCGAAGCGCGCACCCGCGGCCTCGCCATCGAGGACGACATGCTCCTGATCACCGGGGCGTGCGGCGGCATCCACCCCGCCGAGCCGGGCCACTACGTGGCCGACTACGGTGACCTCGGCAGCATCGAGTTCACCGTCACCTAACCGGCGCGTGAAGCGCTGGACGGCCCGGCCATGGCTGACGAGTCCCCCGCCGGGCTGACGGACGAGGTCAAGGCGGAGATCCAGGAGGCCTATCGCAGTTGGCTCGCCAAGCGCGGTTTCAAGCCGCGTCGTGGCCAGCGCGAGATGATCGCCGCGATCGCCCGCGCGCTCAGCGCCGAGAGCGACCGGCTTTGCGTCGTGGAAGCCGGAACCGGCACGGGCAAGACGATCGCGTATTGCTTGGCAGCGATTCCGCTCGCGCGCGCCCTCGATAAGCACGTCGTGATCGCGACGGCCACGGTCGCGCTCCAGGAACAGGTGGCCTTGCGCGACCTGCCGGACCTCAAGCGTCACACCGGGCTCGATTTCAAGTCCACCTTGGCGAAGGGGCGGAGTCGCTACGTCTGCCTCAAGCGCCTCGACGACCGGATCGGCTTCGACGCGAGTCGCGAGGCGCCGCTGTTCGAGCCGCCCGATGCCGAGGCCTTGTCGATGTACCAGCGTCTACAAGGGGCCTTCGCCGACGGGTCGTGGGACGGCGACCGCGACAGTTGGCCGGAAGGGCTTAGCCTCGAGGCGTGGGCGAGCGTCACCAACGACCGGGCGGGTTGCGGCGCGGGGCGGTGCAGCTACTACCACCAATGTCCGTTCTTCAAGGCGCGGCAGCAGGCCGCGGACGTGGATGTCGTCGTCGCGAACCACGACCTCGTGCTTGCCGATCTCGGGCTTGGGGGAGGCGTGGTCCTCCCGGATCCCGGCGAGACCATCTACGTGTTCGACGAGGCGCACCACCTCCCGGACAAGACCCGGTCGCATTTCACGGTCGCGGCGCGGCTGCGCGCGACCAACGAGTGGCTCACGCAACTCGTCGGCAGCGTGGAGACCATGGCGCGACGCTTCAACGACCCGCGGGAACTGCAAAGGGCTCGGAATCGCCTCGCCGACGAATCGGGCGACATGCGCAATCAGCTCGCGGACGTGGAACGGATGCTGCGCGATCTGCCGTTCGTGGCGCGCGAGGGGAGGACCGAGATCTACCGCTTCCCGCGCGGCGATGTGCCCGAGCCGCTTGCGGACTTGGCGCGACCGCTGGGCCAGGCCTTCGGCAGCGTGTCGGCGATCCTCGAGGAACTGCGCGAGAGCCTCGAGGCGGCGATCGACGGCGATCTCGACTGGGACAACGCCGAGCAGGCGGAGACCTGGCTGCCGGCCATCAGCCAGCTTGCCGGACGGGCCGCGAGCGGCCACGGCCTGTTCACGGACTTCGGCGGTGACAGCGAGTCCTCTGCTGCGCGGTGGGCATCTCGCCGGACCTCCGACAGCGGCGACGACATCGAACTGACCAGCGCGCCGTTGGACCCGGGCGCGATCCTGAGTTCGAGATTGTGGGATGTCTGCTACGGGGCGGTGGCGACCTCGGCGACGTTGTGCGCGGTCGGGACGTTCGACCGGTTCAGGCAACTCGCGGGCGTTGTCGCGGGCGCCAGGTCAGCGCGCATTCCGAGCCCCTTCGACTTCCCGCGGATCGCGACGTTCTCCGTGCCGCGGATGCAGTCCAATCCCGGCGACAGTGCCGCGCACACCGAGGAGTTGGCGGCGCTCCTGCCCGACCTGCTCGAACTCGAGTGCAGCGCGCTTGCCCTGTTCACGTCGTGGCGGCAGTTCAACGCTGTCGCCGCGTCGCTGCCGGAAGCTGTCCTCGAACGTTGCCGGCTGCAGGACAGCGCGTCGAAGCAGCGCTTGCTCGAAGAGCATCGCGAGGCCATCGACGCGGGCGAGCCGAGCTACCTATTCGGGTTGGCCAGTTTCGCCGAGGGCGTCGACCTGCCAGGCGACTACTGCCGCCACGTGATCATCGCCAAGATCCCCTTCGCCGTACCGGACGACCCAGTGGATGAAGCCATCGCCGAGTGGCTCGAAGCCCAGGGCAGGAATCCGTTCTTCGAGATCAGCGTCCCGGACGCGTCGCTGCGCCTCGTGCAAGCGTGCGGCCGCCTGATCCGTCACGAGACCGACGGCGGGCGCATCACCTTGCTCGACCGCCGCATCGTGACCCGACGCTACGGGCAAGCGCTGCTGGACTCGTTGCCGCCGTACCGGCTGGAAGTCGCCTAGAAGCGTGCGCATCGCCACGGCAATGCCGATTGCCGCAATGGCAGGTGTCCGCTCGTCCCCAGGGGCTCGCGAATGCTATGCGTCGCTGGACGCAAACGCCCCCGACGACTACCGGCAGCTTGCGGCGCTGCTTGTTGACGACTGGCGCGCCCGCGGTATCAGGACCGTGGGGGTGGCTGGCGGTCAGGGCGCGGGCAAGTCGACGCTTGGCCTGCTGTTGGCGGCAGCCGGCGCGTTCCACGGCCAGCGGGTCGTGGTGCTCAGCATCGACGACTTCTACCTGACCAAGGCGGAGCGGGAACGTCTCGCCGCCGAGGTACATCCGTTGTTCAGAACCCGCGGCCCGCCGGGAACGCACGCGGTCCCGCTGCTACTCCGGACCCTTGAGGCGCTGACGCGCGGGGATGATGCGGCCGTGCCGCGCTTCGACAAGGGCATCGACGACCGCGCGGGGGAAGCGACCGTCGCAGGTCCGGCGGACATCGTCGTGGTGGAAGGCTGGTGCGTCGGCGCCCCGCCGCGGCCGGCGGGCGAGTCCTCGGCCCCCATCAATACGCTCGAACGTCAATCCGACGTCGACGGCGTTTGGCGCAACGCCATCGACGATGCCTTGTGCGGGGCGTACGCGGAACTCAACGCCGCGCTCGACGCGATCCTGTTCCTCCGGGTCCCGGGCCTCGACGCGGTCCGCCGCTGGCGTTTGCAGCAGGAAGGCGAACGGCCTCGCGCGCAGCGCATGACGGCGGCCGAGATCGCCCACTTCGTCGCGCACTACGAGCGCATCACCCGGCGCATGCTCGCGGAGCTTCCGAACACGGCGGACGTCACGGTGGAGTTGGCCGAGGACCACCGCATCGCGGCAGTGCACATGGCCCGGAACTGACCGCCGCGCCCGTTCAGGTTCGATTCAGATCGGCCCTCCCATACTGCCGACTCGTCACCGAAGCACCGTTGGGAGAACCGACATGAACAAGATGCTTGCATTGGTTTGCGGCCTTGCCAGCGCGCCGGGCGTTGCCCTCGCCGGCGTCCAGTACCACGAAGTGCCAGTCTTGGACGTGGAGCCGATCATGGCCACCGTCGAAGTGGTCGAGCCCGAAGAGCGTTGCTGGTACGAGGATGTCCGTCAGCGGCCCCGGGACACAGCGTCAAGCGCTACCGCTCCCCTTGTCGGGGCGCTCGTCGGCGGAGCCGTCGGCAATGCCGTCGGCCACAACAAGCGCAATAAGCAGATCGGCGCGGTGGTCGGTGCCGTGCTCGGCGGCAGCATCGGCCACGACATCGCTCGTCGCGAGCGGGCGCGCAGCGGCGGCGTGCGCAAGGTTCGCGTCGTCACCCAGGAAGTCTGCAAAACCCATGATCGGCGGCGTACTGAGCAACGGGTTACCGGCTACTTGGTCACCTACCGGTACGCGGGGGAAACGTACCGCGCGCGCACCGACCACCGTCCCGGCGAGACCATCCGCGTGCGCGTGCGCGTCACGCCGGCCTGAGAGTGTTCCGGAACGGGTGGGGCGTAGAATGGCCGTGCCGCAAAGGCCCGGGAGGCGAAATGCCGAACACGCCACTCGCTTTTCTTTTCAGCGTCGCCGTGGCGCTCGCACCCGCTGCGGCGCGTGGCGGGGATGCCGAACCTGGCGGTGCCGCAGCAGAAGCGCCACAACGCGGCGAATCCGTCGAACCAGCCAAGCGCGAAGCGTCCGCCCGCGTCTCGCTCAAGGACGCCACGGCCATTGTCCGGCAAGCGTTTGGCGGGCGCGTGCTTTCGGCGACGGAGGCGCAAAGACGCCGTTCCGATGGCAAGTCGGAACGCGGGTACCGGTTTCGCGTGGACGTCGAAGGCACGGTGAAGACCGTCTTCGTCGACGCTCGCGGACGCATCCACGAGGGTTGAACCCGTGCGTGTCCTGATCGTCGAGGACGAGATGCTGCTCGCCGCGCAAGTGGACAAGTTCCTGCGCGACGAGGGCTTCGTCGTGGATGTCGCGTCCGACGGCGAGGAGGGCCTCTACTACGGGCGCGAGTACGACTACGACGCGGCCGTGATCGACCTCGGTTTGCCGAAGCTGGACGGGCTCGGCCTGATCCGCAAGCTGCGCGGCGAGCACAACCGTATGCCGATCCTGATTCTCACCGCGCGGGGCGACTGGCGCGACAAGGTGACCGGGCTCGAGGCCGGGGCCGACGACTATCTCACCAAGCCGTTCCACATGGAGGAACTGCTGGCGCGGATCCGGGTGCTGATCCGCCGCGCGGCGGGACATGCCTCGGCGATCATCGAGCGCGGGCCGCTGAGGCTCGATACGGCGCGCAAGGAAGTCCGCCTCGACGACAGCCGCGTGGAGCTGACCGCCTTCGAGTATAGGGTTCTGGAATACCTGACGGTGAATGCGGCCCGCGTGGTGTCCAAGTCGGAGCTGACCGACCACCTCTACGAGCAGGACTTCGAACGCGACAGCAACGTCATCGAGGTTTTCGTGCGACGCTTGCGGCGCAAGCTCGATCCCGACGACAAGATCCGCCCGATCCGCACCGTGCGCGGCCAAGGCTATCGACTGGCCTTGGGGACGGATGGCGACTGAGGCGACCGGGGTCGCGCCTCCACCTTCGGCGAGCGCTCGGCCGTGGGCGCGGCGCTTTGGTCTGCAAGCCCGTCTCCTCGCCATGACGACCGTCGTGCTGGCATGCTGCCTCGGCGTCGTCGCCTTGCTGCTCGACGAGTCCTACCGCCAGGCCGTGCTACGCGGCGCCGAGGACCAACTTCGGGCCGTGGCCAACGGATTGCTCGGCGCGGCCGTGGAGCGTGGCGACCACCTGGTGTTCGCGGAACTCGGGGAACAGCGCCTCAGCCAGCCGGACTCCGGCCTCTATGCGTACGTGGACGCGGCGGGCGCGGGCGTGATCTGGCGATCACCAACCGTCTTGGTTGCGGCGACGGGCATCGCGGACGAACCCCCAATCGCGCGGCCGGCGCCGGGAGAGTCGTACTTCGGCCCGGTGCAGAAGGCCGGCGACCCAAGGCGCTTTGTTTACGCGTACACGGTGGTCTGGGAGGCGCTCAACGATATGGAACTCACGTTCTGGGTCCTCGCCGATCAGCACCCCTACCTGCGCCAGTTGTCGGCGTTCCGGCAGGACATCGTCGTCTGGCTCGGGGTTGCGGCCGCCGTTTTCGTCGCCATTCAGTTCGCGGCCCTGCGCTGGGGTTTGGCGCCGGTGCGGCGCATGGCGGATCGCATCCGCGGGCTTGAATCCGGCAAACGGCGCAACATCGGCGACGACTATCCCCGCGAACTGTCCGGACTCGCCGGTAACCTCAACCGTTTCATCGCCCACGAGCGCGCCAACCGGGACCGCTATCGGCGAGCGATGGACGACTTGGCGCACAGTCTGAAGACGCCGCTCGCCGTGCTCAAGAACGCGGTCCGGCACGACGGCGAACACGCCGACACAGGCGCGTGCGTCTTGAGCGAGCAGATCGAGCGCATGGAGTCCACGGTCGGCCACCAACTGTCGCGGGCCGCCGCGGTGCCCGCAGCCTTGCCCCTGGTCCGGGTTTCGGTAATGGGAACCGCCGAGCGCATCGTCCGCGCCGTGGAGCGCGCCTATGCTGACAAGCCGGTGACCACGGAACTGGTGACCTCCGGGTTGAGCGTGCGCGTGGACGAGCGGGATCTCATGGAGATGCTCGGCAACCTGATCGAAAACGCATTCAAGTACACGCGTTCCCGGGTCCGACTGTCGGTGCGCGACGTTGCCAACGGGGTGGAGGTGTGGGTGGAGGACGACGGCGACGGCATCGCGCCCGCCCAGCGCACGGCGGTGCTTGAGCGCGGCACGCGCGTCGATACGAAAAGCCCGGGCCAAGGGATCGGTTTGGCGGTGGTCGTGGAAATCGCCGCGGCCTACGAAGGCGCCCTGGCAATAGAGGCGAGCGACCTAGGCGGTGCCCGGTTGCGCCTACGGCTCCCGGGCTAGCGCGAGGCGCGTCCATGCAGCAAACCCGAGTCTTGTTGCCTGGCGGTCTGCGCCGCCTCGCCTCCGGGAGAACTCGCGCAGCGAATTCTCGGGGCGACCGCTTGCGGTCGACAGCGACGCCGCGAAGCGGTCGCGTTTACTCCGCGCGTCGGTTCTGCCGCTCCACCGCGACCCGGTCGGCGTGTTGGAGCATGGCATCCGCACGTCGCTGAACGTCATTGGGCAGCGATCCGAGTTCATGCAGACGACGCTCGTACTCGGCGATGGTGTTGCGGTCGAGACTGGGGTCGATGTCCACCCGGCGCTCGAGTTCGTTGATGAGCGCGTTGGCGTCGGCCACGGCGCGCTGGCGTTGGCTGTGGCGGTCGCGCACCTCGTTGCGGGCGTCGAATACAGCGTCGCACTGCGCCCTGAACAGCTTCCAGAGCCGCTGGTCGGCGCGTCGGGGGAGCGGACCGACGTCTTTCCAACGGCGCTGTAGCGCCTTGATGGCGTCGGCCTTGACGGTCGCGGGATCGCCGGATTCCTGGACCTCGGTTGCCGCCGCGACGATTTCCTCCTTGGCCTCGATGTTGTGGTCCCACTGCTCCTTCAGGCGACCGTGGATGTCGCCGGCTAAGGTCTCGAAGCGGGCAGCGAGTTCGCGCGCGACCTTGCGGTCCACCGGATGGTAGTGGCGCCACTCGGCGCGCGCCTGCCGCAGCACCTTCTCGACGCCGCGCCAGTCCGCATGGTCCCAGTCGTTGTTGGCGATGTAGTCGTCGAGGGCGGACACGATCGCCTTGCGCTGCTCGAGGTTGAAGGACCGCCTCGCCGCCTGCTCCTTGAAGTAGATCCGGCAGGGCTCGAACGCGCGTTCGGCGCTGCGATCGAACTGCTTCTTGAGCTCGCGGTCGCGACGGGTATCGCCCGTGCCCAACTCGTTCCACTGTGCCCTCAGCGTCCTGACGGCCTCCGCCTGCGCGTGGGCGTCCAAAGGGGTCTCGGCCAGTTCCTCGATCTGCCGACAGAGCGCTTCGCGTTTCGGGCGAACCGCGTAGGCACGCCAGTCCCGCAGCTCGCGGACCCGTCCACCGATGTCCTGCAGGTCGGCACTGAACGATTGCGCTTGGCTTCTCGGCAGTCGCTTGACCAGATCCCGAAGCGCGCGATCCCGTTCCACGGCCTCATGTACCGCGCCGCGTTCGACGCAGTCGCGCAACGCGGCGAGGGCTTCGGTCACCTCGTCGGTGATACCGACCACGAGGGTGTCGCACCGCTCGGCGGCTCGTTCAAGATCCTGCTGACGCTCGCGTAGCGCGACAAGCACGGGCGGAACCGGCACGTCCTCGGGCCAATCGTAACGAGCGATGAGGGCGTCGATGTCCTCGTGTTGCCGGTCGATGCTGTTGCGCAGGGCGTAGACGGGCTTGGCGTCCGATGTCTCGGTGTCGGGAATGTCGTGGTCGAGGAGCGATGCGGCACCGGCGGCGAGCTCGATGCTGCGCACGGCCACGTCCATTCGACTCGAGTGCGCCGCCATGGCGGTGCGGAACTGGGCGCTCATCTCCTCGCTTGGCGGCTGTGCGTCCGCGGTAGCGTTCCACCTTGAGGCCAACGCACCCGCGGATTCCTTGAGTGCTGCGACCGACTCCGGGGTCACGCCGCCTGCCAATGCCTCCGCGACTGCGTCGCGCAGCGCCGTCGCCTCGGCGAGGAGCGGATCGAACGCGGCCCCCGTGTCGACTTCGACGGTCCGCGTGACGATGCGCCGGGCCGGGAATCGACGTCGGCTGGCGTCGACGTCGCGCGTGACCACGCCGAATCGCGCCAACAGTTCGTCGGTGGCACGAACGGTGTCGAGGAGACTCGACCAGTCCCGCTCGATCGCATCGCGGCGCGCGTCGTAGTGTGGATCGTCGTCGCGCAGGGCCGCCGCGGCGCTCAGCATCTTGTCGATCTCGGCGTCCTGCCGATCGCGATCCAGGGATGCGGACTTGAACTCCGCCAAGCGGTCGCGGGCGAGGCGCAGGACGGACTTGTCGCTCCCGCGCGCCAGCTTCTCGATCTCGATGAGGGCCGCAGGCTCCCAGGTCGCCTCCACCACGGCTTGACGTAGCTGGGCGTTCGGGTTGGCCGCCAACGCCGTGGCCCGAGCCGACGCATCGTCGATTTGCCGCGCGGCCCTGACCGCGGCTTCCGCTGTTTCCGCCCGCGCCAGCGCGGTGTGCTGAACCAACGGGTGACGGCGCAAGGCGACCTTTTCATCATCACCCACCACGGCCAAGACCTGTTGGGCGACCTGTCCCTTGAGCACGGGGTCTTGGAGGCCTGCCGACAAGGCGTCCGGGTCCGTCAGACGCGCCAAAGCCGCTAGGCGCACGTCGGGATCCGGGTCGTCCTGGAACAGCCGGACAATGGCCGGTTGATCGTCTGCGGTTAGGTCGGCGAGGGCCGCAATACGGTCTTCGGCTTCGGCCGCTTCGAGGCGTGGCTTACGTTTGAACAGCTTGCGAAACATGCTCCCACGCTCTTCACCCGTGCGCTTTGGCGCGCGCGGCGGCTCGGTACCCGACCGCTGAAAGGGGTCCATTGTGCGTCCGGGGACGTTCCGACGCAAACGTTTGGTGGATCGTTTTCTTGTGCCGGAATTCGGTCCACTGAACTGTTAATGTAGCGCGCCGGACAGGGCCTTGGGGGCATCGGACCGTGGCACGATGGGATCGGGGTGGTGGACCACAGGTGCCGGATTGGTTCTGGCAGGCCGTGGAAACGCCCGCCGAGGAACACACCGTCGAAGTCGAGGAGTGCGACGTCGTGTTCCAGACCTGGGGGGAGGCCGGCAAGCCCCCCATGCTGCTGATTCACGGCATGAACGCCCACCGCCGATGGTGGGACTTCATCGCCCCGCAGCTCACCGACGAGTACCGGTTGGCCGCGATGGATCTGACGGGGATGGGCGACTCCGACTACCGCTACGCCTACGACGCCGAGACCTACGGGATGGAGATCATGGCGGTGTGCGATGCCGCCGGTTTCGGCAACGACGTGCTCGTCGTTGGGCACAGCTTCGGCGGCATGATGGCCGCCAAGGCTGCGAGCCTTCACCCGGGACGCTTTGGAGCGCTCATCCTTGTCGACTCCGGTATTCGCAACCCGGACGAACCGGTTCCCGACGGCCCGATGATGGGCGGCGGCCGGGCCAAGGCGTATCCCGACCGCGAAACCGCCGAGGCGCGGTTCCGCCTGTTTCCGCCGCAACCGTGCGCCAACGAGTACATCCTCAATTACATCGCCAAGCAGTCGCTGATGCGGCTAGATGGCGGCACGTGGGCGTGGAAGTTCGACGAGGAACTGCCGCTGACCTTGAAGGGCGGCGAACGGCAGCCTGAGGACTACATGGGGCTGACACTGCCCGTTGGCATCATCTACGGCGCCTTGAGCACGTCGTTCACCCAGAGCACGCTCGACTACACGCTCGAACTGATCCCGGGCGACGTGCAAGTGCAGGCAATCGAGGATGCCCAGCATCACGTGTTCCTGGACCAGCCGCTTGAGTTCGTGGCGGCACTGCGCGCGATGGCGGCCAAGCTGCGGGCTTGAAACCCGGCCGGGGAGCGCGAGGGGCTTGCCCCTCGCAAGAAAGTGGGGGCGCTCGCGAGTAGGAGAAGGACATGCCGAGCGACCTTGTGCTGAAGATTGTCCTGGTCGGCCCGCCAGCCGGCTACGCGTTCTGCTTGCAACATGGCAAGGGCGCCAAGGCCGAGCGTCTGGACTACGTCGAGGCAGACGATGACGACATCCCGTTCGATCTCACCGTCACCCTGCGCCAAGGCAAGCAGCCCGACATGCCGGACTTCGGCGGTCCGTTCGTCCAAGGCCCGCCGGGCGGGCGCTTCTTCTACCTCTGCGTGGGTCGCTGCTCGATGATTGCGGAGCCGCACTGGACCGACCGTGTAAAGGTGCCGCTCAACTCGATCACCTGGCCGCTGGCGCGGCAAGCAACGAGCGGAGGCGGTCGGCTCGAAGCGCGGTACACGGCATCCCGACCGGATGGCCGACCGGTGCTCGCGAGCGTCAAGCTGTTGGACGACGGCTGGACCGTGGCGTAGCGGCTTAACGCATTCCTTTGACCAATGGCGGTTCAACGGCGCGTCCGGCGCGTCCGCTGCTGGCCGACGCGCAATTCCTACGTCTGTGGCTGGTGGGGGCGTGCACGGCGACGGCCCGTTGGCTCGAGATGCTGGCCGTCGGCATCTTCGTGTTCGAAGAGACCGGCTCGCCGACGCTCGTGGCGGCGATGCTCATGCTGCGCATGCTGCCGCTCGCCCTGTTCGGGCTCTACGGCGGCGAGATTGCCGGCCGCT
The DNA here is from genome assembly GCA_026706385.1 of Gammaproteobacteria bacterium. GTDB lineage: Bacteria > Pseudomonadota > Gammaproteobacteria > Pseudomonadales > Azotimanducaceae > VXYL01. The sequence continues at coordinate 49,067 of JAPOYV010000086.1, read as the reverse complement.
TCGACCGCAGACGCGTCCTCCTGACCACATTCGCAGCCTTGGCTGCGTTGGCCGGCGCATTGGCGGGGCTCGCGGCCTTCGGTCGACTCGCCGTCTGGCACGTTGCCCTTGGCGCTTTCATCGCCGGGCTGGCCTGGGTGCTCGACTTCCCCGTGCGCCGAACCTTGCTGGCGGACATCGCCGGGCAGGCCAGGCTCGGGGCGGCCATGAGCTTGGACACGGTGGCCAGTTCCGGAACGCGGGTGCTTGGCCCGGTTCTCGGCGGCACGCTGTACGCCGTGGCCGGCATGGACGGCGCTTTCGTGCTGACGGCGACGGCGTACGTGCTAGCGTTCGGCCTACTGCTCGGGCTCAAGGGCGTCGCGGCTTCCGTCGCCGAAGTCTCCGGCCAGGCCATCGGCCGAATCCGCGGCGCATTGCGAGAGCTGCGCGGCCAGCCGGTCCTCCAGGGCGTGCTGGCCACGACCGTGGTGTTCAACGTCTGGGGCTTCCCGGTGATCTCGATGGTGCCGGTGATCGGTGCAGACCAACTTCGGCTTGCGCCCTTCCAGATCGGCGTATTGGCCAGCATGGAAGGGCTTGGTTCGCTGCTCGGCGCGTTCCTGTTGGCCGCCTTTGCGCGGCGGGGCCAGTTCCGCCACCTGTACTTCTTCGGCGTGGCGGTCTACCTCGTCGCGGCCATGGGCTTTGCGAACTCGGAGAGCGCCGTGCTGTCCGGGGGGTTGCTGGTCGCGCTCGGCCTGTCGCTGGCCGCGTTCGCGGCGATGCAGAGCACGCTTGTTCTCTTGAACGCGCCGCAGGCGAGCCGGCAGCGGATGATGGGACTCCTGTCGGTGTGCATCGGCAGCGGGCCCTTGGGATTCGCTCACCTCGGCCTGCTGGCCGGCTGGGTCGGTGCCAGTGCGGCGTGCACGATCATCGCCTTCGAAGGCTTGGTCGCGCTGGCGGTTGCCGCCTGGAAGTGGCCCGGGCTCGTCGCCCGGGACGTCGAGCGGTGACCGCGTGGGGCGCTAGGTGGGCGGGCTCGCGCCGATCTCTCGGTCCAGGAACTCGAAGACACGCGTCCAGAGGTTCACCAGGGCTCGCTTGCCGAAGAACCCGTGGCCTTGGTCGCCGTCGGCCAGCCACTCCACCTCGTGGCCGGCCCGTTCGAGGGCCTCGCGCATCCGGTGCGTGTGGGCCGGCGGCGCGCGACGGTCCCGGCCGCCGTGCACCAGCATCACGCTGGCCTTGATGCGATCGGCGAACGTCACGGGGGATCTCTGTCCCAGCGCTTCGGGGTCGTCACCGATCACGCGACGAATGTAGTACGTGCCGGAGTTGCGCTGGCGTACGTCGCCCGATCGCTCCATCAGCGTCAGGTCGTAGATGCCGAACATGCCGACCACGCAGGCGTACAGGTCGCCTTCCCGGGCCGCGCCCATCATGGCGGAATAGGCACCGAAGCTGCCGCCGCCCGTGCAGATCCGCTTGGGGTCCGCAAAGCCACTCGCAATCGCCCACAGGGTTGCGTCCGTGACGTCGTCCTGCATCAAGCCGCCCCACTCGCCGTAGCCGGCACCCTCGTAGGCGCGGCCGTAGCCGGGTGAGCCGCGGTAGTTCACCTGCAAGACCGCGTAGCCGCGGCTGGCGAGCAGTTGCACCTGGGTGTCGTAGCCCCAAGTGTCGCGGACGCCGTGGGGTCCCCGTGGATCCAAACCACGAGGGGTCCCGGCTTTTGCCATTCATCGGGAACTGTCAGGTAGCCGTAGATCGTGGCATCGTCGCGCGTGGAGATTTCGACGGGCTGCATCGCGGCCAGTTTCTCCGACGGCAAGGCGGGCCGGTTTTGCATGAGCGGTGCGATCTTGCCGGCCTCGGTGTCGATCAGCAGGAAGTCGCCGGGCTTGCGGTCGCTTTCCACCTCGGCGATCACGATCTTGTGGTCGCGCGTCATGCTGTTGAAGGTGACGAGGTCCGCCGGGAACATGCGCGCCAGTTGCGCATGCTGCCGGCTGAGCGCGTGGGTGGTGTCCAGATACTGGATCGCCGATAGTGGTGGTCGAACTAGACAGCCCAGGCGCGGGTTCCCGTGAAGTCGTAGAAGACGCGGGAGACGTCGGCCTTGGGATGGCGAATGATCGACTCGTGCTCGCCGGTCGCTTCGTCGTACAGGCTCAAGCCCACCGTGTCCAAGGCGCCACGGGTGTCGTAGGTCAGCCAGGTGCCGGGGCGCGTGCCGAACCAGATGGGCCGCCAGCCCGCTTCGTCCAGTCCGTAGCTCTCGACCAGCTCCGAGCGCTGTCCGACCCGGCGGTGGATCTCCTCTCGGTTGGTTTCGCTCACACCCGTACTGAACGCCATGCCGCCGTCGCGGTCGGGGACGAATGCGCCTCGCGGTGCCGCACCGCGGGCGATTCGCTTGTCCCGACCGGTTCGGACGTTGAGCCGGTACGCCTCCGTGAACCGGTCCCTGGTCCGGTAGGTGATGACGTGGTCGGGATCCTGCGGCAGAAGGTAGGCAAGCCCGCCCGGCTCGAGTCGCGTGACCTTCCCGGTCTCGGCCTGCACCGTGAAGAGCGCGCCGTAGTTGCCCATGGCATCGCTCCCCGAAAGACGCCGCAACAACTGAACGAGCACGAGGTCGTCGGCAACCCAAGACACGTCGGCCACGCCGCGCCGCTCGCTGAGCGCAAAGCTGACCGAGGTCTCCTTCTCCGGATAGGTGATGATGCGGAACCAGGCCTCGTCGTCGATGCGCACGATGGCGGCGAGATAGCGCCCGGTCGGCGAGATGCGCACCATGTCGTTGACGTTGCCGGCGACGAAGTCCTCGATGGCCGGCGGTTCGGACGCCGCTGCCCACGCAGAAACCAGTCCCGCGAGTGCAACGCCGCGCCATCGGCGGTGGAACTGCAACATCGTCCTTCTCCGAAGGTTGGCTCGAGGAGTCGAAGATGCTCTTTCGCAGTCCGTCGCCCTGTCAAGCGATCGGTGCGGTTGACCATTCGGTGTTCGGGTCACACGGACTGGGAAGGCGGCTTAGAGCCCGCTCCGGGCCAACGCGATCGCTGCCATCGTCATTCCAAGCACGCCAAGGACGATTCCGAGCACACCGTGCCTCTGGCCGAACGTCATCGTCATTTCCGTCGGCTCCGGATACGCCGTGTCCCCAGTCGCACCTTTCCAGTGCCCCGATCAGGCATAGAGGACGACGAAGCCTACGATTGCCATGCTCACACCGAACCAGACAATGCGGCTGCGCCAGCCTGAACTCAGCTCGTTCAACATAGCAAGAATCAAGGGCATCCAAGCTCCTTGACCGGTTGGTGGGGCTCGTCTGCGCCCCTTTGTCGCGTCTCGGTGCTCTGACGTCGCTTCAACCAGCGATACGTGTCGATGAAGGCGGCGCCAGCCAACCAAGCCGCCGCGAACGTCATGATGAGGAACCGCTCGCCGCCAAAGTCGGGCCGCGCTACCGCGTAGACGGTAGCCACTAGGCATAGCGCGACTCCGCTGGCTACGAGGGTCGGTTTCAACGGCAAGCCTAGTACTTCCCTGTTCGGCGCGATACGGAGCGTTGCAGACCAGCATACCTAAAACGCCAACTTGAGAGCCAACTCCCAGGGAGCGACAACGTCGACGCGACGCGTCGTGCGAGGTGTCCTAGGCGCTGTAGGACGTGGAACGCGTGTGCACCCTTTGCGTAGCCTCGATCCTCCCTCTACTCGGCGGGGCATGTTGCTGGCCATCAGCGTACCCAAAACGCCAACGCAACCGCGAACTCCCAGGGTCGTACTGAGCAGCGAACTGGGCGCCGCGCCGCGCGATCGGCTGCTTGAGGTGCTTCATGAGCGCGCTCAGCGAGCTCGGCGTGGGCCGCGCCTAGGGCGGCGGTCGCGGCCGCAGAAGAAGGCAAGCCCTGCACGCATGGCGACACCAAGTGGTAGTCGCAGGCGTTCTCGGGGTTGACGAGCTATCCGACCGAGTTCCGAGTGTCTATTGCCACCAGGAAATCGCCCTGGCGAACGGGTGAAACCAATACCAAGCGGCCTCGCCAGTCTATCTCGACTACCTGCGTGCCCAATGCGAAATCGTCGACCCCGGGTTGCCATGCCCAGATCGACCTCTGCGACGACGGTCTGATGTCGGTGATTTCGGCCAGCGGGATGCGCTCCCGCCTGAAGGCCATCGTCACCGTCAATGTGCTGCCACTGACGCGGTAGGAGGTACCGAAGACCAACCACAATGGCATGGCGACTGCCAGCGCGACTAGGCCGATCTGGATTGCCATGAGGGCGAAGCCAGCGTTGCGAAGCAGCAACACCGACATCGCGAAGCCAACCAAAAGGAATGGCAGGCAACGCCACAGGGCACGCCGCCCCAGTGCTGACCGGTACGTACGGATGGATTGCAGTTTCCCGGTTGGGGAAGCTTGTGGGGAGGGTTCATCAACCAAACCGATTCACCGGACGCACAAGCGGTCCTCCTCAGTAGACGAAAAGCCTGCGCGCGAAAGCGCTGCGTGCTCGCGTGGCGGGCGCGTCTCGAACCATACCCGGCCCACGCCGTTCAGACCAGCGAGCGAACCCAGAGCAGCCTGAGCGCAGGCCAGATGCCTGCTGAGTGACCCTTGCCGCAAGAGCACCTAAAGCTGCTTGGGACGCGCTGTCAATGTCAGCCGAAAATGGCCGGATTCTGACAACTGAAAATGTCCGGGTCTGCGGTGCGGCGGTGCGTTCACGTGTGGCGTGAGCGCGCGCCTTCGCCTTACGTTCCTCGACGACCTTGCCCTGCTCCGCAGGAACGCGTCCACCCAGAGCCGCGTACCCCCTCGTCGCGCCGGCGTCGCAGGCCACCGATCGAGTCCTTTTTCGGTCGGCTCCAGTTGCCTTGCACGACGTACGTGTGCAGCGTGGGCGCAACGTCCTCGCGGCCACGAAAGCTCGGCCGGGAGCCGCTCAGCCACCAAGTCGACGCACTACGGACCGAGGCTCCCAGACTTTGGCGTCACCCTCGGCTTGGACGAGCGATGCAGCGTTATGCCGATCGCAGCGACTTGCGCGACGACTCCAACGCCCAATGCAAGTAACGCGGCGTAGTCGCCAAGCGGCTGCGCGATCAGGAGTGTCCCGATGAAACCTAGCGGGAACGGCACTAGGAGCGAGTACACGTAAACGCGGCCTGCCTCCGTGCTGCCCGCATTCTGTCGGCGCATCATCCGTCCCCCGCGCAAGTGCGTGACCTTTGGGTCGGTTCGTGCCGGAGTCGCGTGTCCGGGAACCTCAATCGGAACGGACCGAACTCCCGGGTCGCGCGCGCTCGGGATTATCAGCCGACCATCGCCAGACACGCGAATAGCAGACCGCACGCAGCCATCGCCATGGCGGCGTAGACGTACCAGCCAGCCTTGCCTCTCGCGAACTCATTCAGCGTGAAGCGTTGGTTGTAAACGCGTTCGCCTTTGACGGGAAACCTCCCAAGGAGTCCACAACCACGATTCTGCGTGTCTGGAAGGCAGGGGTTGAGCCGGGGCGGCATGCTAGTCGGGGCGCAGAGACTGCCTATTGACAACGTCGGCGGGCCACCGTGGCACCGGCATGGCGGCCGACTAGGTGGAAGTGGTTGCTCATGATGCAGTAGGTGTAGACCTCGACGGCGAAGCAGCATCTCAGCAGCTCGATGTGGTCCACCAGCCACTGTCTGCGGTGCGAGCGGTCGCGTCCGGTGCGCGGGTCGCGCGCACAGAAAGGCGCCCTGCACGCATCGTGACACCAGGTGGTAGTCGCAGGCGTTGACGGGGTCGACGAGGCAGTCGTCTCGGGGTGGTCATGGGCATCGTCGTGGTCCGACCGGGCGGTGTCACTTGGCCGATGTCTCGGATTGCCGTGCGACATCGGCCCCGCGTTGCCGCGGTCATCCGGAATGTGGCGTGCGAGGTGTCCTAGGCGCCAAGGACGCGTGTCCCGAGGAAGCGCGGGGCGGTCCCCGTTGACTTGGCTGCTACTCCGCCCTCTCAGGGGTCCACCGAATCGCGTCGGCCAAGACGACGCTACCCGTTGACTGATCAGAGACCAACAGTTGCACGTTGCCAGCCTCAAGGTCGAAGGTACCAAGGTCGTTCCAGCCCGCCGACCCCGCTCCGGCGTCGAACTCAACGGGCACATCCAATCCATCTGCAGTAACGCGCATGTCGTACAAGCCAAGACGGTCACGACGATTGCTCGTCATACCCGACAGGGGCAAGTAGTAGGCTAGCCGCCATCGACCTTCGTGCGGGAGTGAGGCTGAGAATACGGCCATCGCCTTGCCGTTTGCCATCTGCGAGACGACCGTTGTGCGACGGTACACACCGTAGGCATCCGGTGACTCGCGGCGCAACCAGGCCGACTGGTTGTCCACGAGTTCCCAGTAGGCAGGAAAACGAGTCACTGGTTCGCCCTCCAGGGAGTTGGGCCTGAGCGTTTCGCCGAGCCGCCGTCGGCGCAGGCTCACATCTACTATCGCGAATCCACTGTCCAAATCGTCGACTACCACTCCCGGCATTGCCGGCGGCACCCAATCGCTTGGTCGCGAGCCCCGAAATGGCCTGTCGGAAGAGTGTACGTATACGCGAGCGCGGGGCGTATGCACCCTGAATGGCCTGCGATTGAGCGAGAGGACTGGGTGCAGCCACAGTTCCTCGGGCGGCCGCGCGGTCACCAGTCCAATCTCTACTGAATCTCCCCCACCGACCAGCTTGGGATCCGTCCACCGGGAGACCGTCCGGCTCCCCTCAGACCCGTGCACGAGGGCCCGCAGCCGTATGACCCCAGGCGTTCGTTCGGCGTTCCGAACGTGAATGCGTGACTGAAACTGGGGCGATCCGTCTACACGGTCGCGGATACGCGCAACCGACGGCACTGACGCGCTGAATCCGGGCAAGCCCGTCTGGTGCAACCAGTCGCCAACGGCTGACTCCAAGTCCATGCCTTGTTCAGATGCGACGGATAAGAAGTCCTCTACCGTGAACGTCCGTCCCCGGTAACGGTTGAGTAACTGAGCCAGTGTGCGACCAACGACTTCGTCGCCACATGCGTCCAGAATGGACTGAGCCAAGGTCGGGCCCTTGAGCCAGAGGACGTCCAGAACGGTTTGCGGATCAACGGTCGGGTCGAGTGAGGCCAATGGCGTCTCACGTGCTCGTTCCCACACGGCAGTGCGGCCAATCGCGGTCGCCTTAGCATTCGAGGCGACCGCACCGCCAGCACCGGACGCGTCGGCGAATGCGCGGGCCAAGATAGAACTCCCGCTCTCGGCCAGCGCGAACGGCGAGTAATAACTATCGCCCGACGCTGTGAGCATTCTTTGTACAAGCTCATCCAGCACGAAACTCAACGCCAAGGCACCTTCCCCAACGGCACGCGTTTGGAACGAGAACAGGTTGCGCATTGCCCCCGCATGGAGGTTTCCGCCGGAGATGTCATTGCTGAAATATCGTTTCAAAGCTGCTGTTTTGACTGCTTGTGACCGAGTGTCGCCAGATGGACGATCATGGTTGGCAAACAGCATCTCGAACCGGGACGATGGAAAGCCGTATTCGCGTAGCAGAAGGATTCCTGGCAGCGACTGCACAGAGGCCATTCGCCACCCCCCACCGAAAGCTCGCAGTTCCGCGGGCACGGTCACGATGCTCAAGCCGCCGTACGGAAAGGGGAGACCGTGCGAGTTCGCCTCCCGCAGGACACGCTCTGCGTAGTCGCGCAAGCTGGCGAAAGCGTCGGCGAACAACAGGATGTTGCGTCTCTGGTTCGCCAGGCTCAAGAGTTCCAGCTCTACTCCTTGGATGTCTGTTGTCCGACGCTCAAACTGTGCCGCCAGCAACGCCACCGCCGACAACGGCGCCTGGGGCCGGAATCGAAAACGGCCTGCTGTGCCCTCGCGGCGACCAGGACCGGCAACGCGCCACTCCTTGGGCGTCCGCACCTCGAGGTCTAGGACGAAAAAGTCTGGGCCGCGGGTGTTTCGACCATCCACGGGTACCGCGGCGCCGACCGTCGGCAGCCAATGCATTCCGGGCATGAGCGCGACGTATTCGTCAGTGAACACTCCAACCCGGCTGCCCAACAGTCTCAGGCGACTTGACGTTCCCGGGAGACGCGCCACGTCGATTGGGCTATCCAGATAGCCAAAGTCCGGGGCCGGGACTCCCTCCGCGCGTAACCCCAATGTTAGACCATCTCCTGGCCTGAGAGTCTCCTGTAGTTCCACGTCCAAGGCACCCGACCTGTGTGAGTACTGCGCAACTTGACCATCAACTGTAAGGCCGACCACTCGCATCGAGGGATTGAAAGTCATTACCAACTCGGTCAAGGGCTGGTCTTTCGCCCGCAGTTGGTAGCGCAGATCGAGTCCGAGACGTACACCTGGATCCACCAACACTCGGCCTTCTACTCGCTCGACATCCGGCAGCGGCTCGCCAGTCCGTCTTTCGTGGACGCTACGCCAACTTTCGCGTCTTGCCAGATCCTCGGTGGCTAGCCAGGCCAAAAGGCCGATGATCGTAGCGCCGGTCGCCACTAGGGTGGAACCCACGACCAACCGACGACCCGGGGACACGTCGTCGGGACGCGGATGGCAAACGGCTGCGACGATCAGGAATCCAACAGCGAGCACTAGTTGGCCCAAGCGCTGCGTCAGATCACGCGCGGTAGCAGAGGCCGGTACCATGTCAGACGGCATCGCCGTTGACCCCACTGTCCCAGAGAACGCGACCAAAAGATGGCTAGGTAGCACCGACAGCGCCCACCAATGGGCAGCAAGTAAGGCCAAGGCAGCGGTCGCAGCTACCGCTCTGTTTTGGAGCGCAACCGAGAGCAAGAAAACCAGCGCGCACCAAATCATGAGCATGGCCGGCGCGTCGACCAGGAGCAACGCCGCTGTTGAGTCAAAGTCTAGGCGTTCACCGAACGGCAGACCAAGGTGCTCAGCCGCGACACCGAACATCTCGCACAGGCAAACCAGAAGCGCCATCGGCAGCCACGCCAAAAGTACGAGGGCGGCACATCGCCCGGTTAAGAGAGCCAGATTGCCGAAGGGTCGAGAGTCTATGGCGTCGACTATCCGAGCCCTTTGATCCCGCACGCGGACGTCGAATGCGAGAAAGACCAGGGCAACAACGAACAGTCTTAGTAGGAACGTCCCGCCTTCACCGCTCACGAATCGCGGCCGGAGCAGGCCAAGAGATGGAGACTGACCGGACGAGAATGCGTGAAAGACCGTTAGACCAACATGGCCCAGAAACCCGGCGGCGACACCAGCCAGCACAAACAGCCAAGTCCGGGTCAACCGGCCCGACGACCGGAGTTCGGCCTTTCCAATAGCTAACCAGCCTCGAAGCGCACCATGCATCCGGACCAGACTCCGTCGGCGACGCGTTTGGGTGGACGCCGGCGGCTCGCCACGGTCGCCAACCTCGACTGTCAGAAACGGATTGACACTGCCTAGTGTCCTCGGCACGACCGTTGTTGAGCCGCGCACGAGTTTCCAGAGAGGCACCCCGCCATCTCGTCCGACAGCGATTCTCTGTGCCCGGCGTGCGCGGCTCTACCCAGACCGGCGAGGAACAACCGCCGAGATGCCTACGTGACCATGTAGGCTATGAGCGCACTCAGTCCGATGGCGGAACCCGCGGCCCCGACCGAGAATGCCCACCAGAACGTGCGTTTCCGCTCGGGCCGATGTGCTGACAGCCACCGCTGGGCGGCATAAACGCTAACGCCCGCGGCGAACAAGATGGACGTAGCCAACAGTGCGCCTGTCACCAGCCAACTCCCGTTTTCCACACTAGAATATGATAATGCACGCGAAGTAAGTCAGCGCCCCAGCCGTGGCCGCCGCCGTTCCTACACCTACTGCAGCGAGACCGGCCAGCCCGTCGCCTGCGGTCGTCGTAGGAGCCATCAAGGACATCGCACCCGCGCCCGCTACCGCAGTTCCGCCGGCCATCCACATGTTCGCAGCGGAGGTACAGTCGTCTTGCGGGTTGGAGGGTGGATTCGGGCAACCCCCGTTCGTCCCGTACTCGAAGGGGCAGCCATCCTGCTCGTCCCGGAAGCCATCACCATCACTGTCCTGGTAGTAGTCATAGCAGCCATCGGGCAAAAGCTCGCAATACGGGTCGCCATACATGGTCGGACGTTCGTCTGCGGCGGCGTCCTGTCCAACCGTCGCAATGCCGCCCACTAACGGGGCAGATGGTGATCCGAAAAGCCCGAATACCGCCATGTAAACGAACCCCGCTGCCAAGCGTATTCGTCCTCGGTTGCGCTCTCGCATGTCATTTCTCCTTTTGCGACCTGTTTGGGTGGCCGCTTCCGTACCGTTAGGGCCGGTTCGAACCGACCGGTTTGCGTCGCGCGCAGCTACGCCAGTGCCCAAGAAAGCGGCATTGACTCCAACCTCGACGGTGTCGGAGCTGTAGCTCCCGCTAATCCGCTTCAGGGGAACCAATCCGACTAGGAGACGGGCGGCCGGCCCGGCGACGAGCCCCCGGCAGCGCAGCCGCCCGTTGCATTCCGTTCGGATACGTGCGAATACGTACGCACAATGCCGATGGCCGGAATCCGGCCTGCCGTTCGGCCAAGGCGACCCGTGCATCGGTGGTACAAACGAACGAGAAGGAACGACATGGCGGATTTCGTCGGGGCCGAGTGGCCCGCAGACAGCAGCTACACCATCGACAGCAACGCCCACGACACGGCGACGTACCTCGCCGAAAAGGCACTTGAGCAGAGCACGCGCGATGCCTACGACCGCGCCGCGCGGGCATTCGACGACTGGCGCGGGAGCGAGCGCGAGACCGACACGGCGCTGGCAAACTACCTCGGCGTGTTGTTCGACAGGGGTCTCGCAGCCGCCTCCGCAGAGGCCGTCGTCGCGGCCCTGAAGGACCGGGCCAGACGGACGGGCGTCGCATGTCCGGCGGGCGAGCGGACGCGGCAGACGCTGTGCGGCTACCGGCGCGCCGGGGCGGGCCGCGGGCTCGGGCAGGTCGAGGGCATTTCCTGGGAGCAGGCGGACCGCATGGCGGAACTGGCGGAACAACGCGGCACGGGCGGTCTGCGCGACGCGCTGCTGGTCCGGATCATGTCGGACTGTCTGCTGCGCGGGGCCGAGGCCGTGGCCCTCGACGTGTCGGACATCGCCTTCGCCGACGGCTGGCTGCGCGTGTACGTGCGGCGCAGCAAGACGGACCAGGAGGGACGGGGCGTCGTGTTCTACGCCGGCGAGGAGACGGCGCGGCTGGCACGTCGATGGCTGAAGGTGGCGGACATCACGGACGGGCCCCTGTTCCGCCCGGTGAACAAGGCCGGGCGCGCTGCCGACACGCGGCTGACAGTGCGTAGCGTGCGGAGCATCGTCAAACGGTGCGCCGAGAACGCAGGGATCGGCGGGCGCGTGTCCGGACACTCGCTGCGGGTGGGGGCCGCGCAGTCGTTGCGTGCTGCCGGCGCGACGATCGTGGACCTGATGGCGGCGGGACGCTGGACGCGGGCTGACACGGTGGCGCGCTACACGCGCGAGCAGGACGCCGCGAGCGGGGCGGTCGCTTGCCTGCGATACGGCGCGGTTTCGCTGTCGCTGCGCCGCCGCGCGACGATGTCGGCGCTACTGTGCGAGTCGGGCGTCACGAGACGGGAATGGAAGCGCCGGCGCAAGGACGCGAAACGCGCGAGAAAGGCTGACAGAAGAGCCGACAAAAAAGCGCAAAAAGCGCTTGCGCGGGCCTGAAAGGCCGTGATAGTTTCCTGAACAGCGGATTAGCGGAACGAACTATAATTGCTTGTTTAAATTAACTTTTTTGTCTTATCGAATGGCTAGGACAAGCAAGTACTCCTCTCCACATCCGCGTTCGATAGGTCCGTCCACACAGTCCGCAAGGAGTTGCTCGATGAACAAGGCGTCAAAGGTCGCGTGCGGCATTGGTTCGATCGGCGTCGTGGCGCTTGTCGCGGCGTGGTGGGTGACCACGACGGCGCCGGGCTCGAGTCCCGATACCGATGACCGTGAACCGGCGGAGACCGCTGACGTCGCGCTTGAGGCTACTGCGGCCGCCGTCGCGCAAATCGCGGCAGAGAGCACGGGCGACGTTGCCTCTCGCGACGCAATCGAACCGGTTGAAGCGCCGCCTGGTTTTGTTCCGGGTGCTCATTCGAGCGTGGAATCGAACCCACCCGACGGCTTCGAGTTCACCGCGTTCCACGGCGAGATGTCCACCGCGCGAATGACGCCACTCGATGTCGCCCCGCCCCCGGATCCCATTGCCGATCAACCCTGGCTGGACACCGGGACCGGCGCGCGCGGTCTAGCCGGCCAAGCCATGGCGGCAGGCCGCGATTGGACCTTCGGCTGGGTTGCCATCAACGCCGATACCGACCGGGCCGCGTTGATCGGGCGCTTGAGCGCGGCGGGCGCAGAGGTCCTCGGTGCATCGGGGACCCTGCTGCGGACGCGTTTGCCGGGCGACATCGCGCGCCTCGAAGAGATCGCTGCGATTCCGGGCGTCGCTGGCTTAGGCCCGACGCCGCTCCCGGCCAAGCTCTTCGAGCCAAGCGACCAGAATGCGGGCTTCCGGGCCGTGGATGGCCTGGTGCCGACGTTCGTCACCTTGATGGACGACGATCCCGACGGACGTTTCCGACAGGCGTTGACCGACTTGGGGGGCGTGGTGGGCCGCTTCGACCCGAGTATCCGCGTCTATCCCGCCAACTTTCCGGTGGCCGTTCTCGACACTGTTGCGGCCGCCGACTTCGTGCTCGCCGTCGAGCCGGTCGGTCTGGTCAAGGCGAGTCACGCCTCGGCGGTGCCGGCCATGGGCGCGGATGCCTTGCGGACGTACGAAAGCGGCACGGGCCTCTTCTCCGGGATCGGCGGCGGATCGGTGCCGATCGGGGTGATGGATTCGGGTCTGAACATCCGCCACGAGGACATCGGCACGGGCCGACGAAGCATCTGCGGGGCGAATTTCGCCACCTTTTTCTCCTTCTTTGACCGTGAGGAGGATCAGGATCTGTGGGTCGATGCCGGTCTGCACGGTACCCACGTGACGGGCACGCTGGCCGGCAACGGGACCGGGGGACCGCAACACGCCGGTGTGGCCCCGCTGGTCCAGGACATCCGCTTCGCCAAGGTGTTGACCACGTTTGGTACCGGTTCGCTGGTCGGCATCATGCGGGGCATGGACTTCATGGCGGAGCAGAGCACCTGCGGCCCGGCCACGACGCCTGCCGTTCGCCCGCTCGTGGTCAACATGAGCTTGAGCCGGAACTTCCCCGAGTGGGACGGCAAGAGCGCGACCGAGCGCAAGCTCGACGCGACTGTCTGGAACAACCGCCAGCTCTACGTCGTATCGCAGTCCAATGGCGGCTTCATCTCGTACAGCGACTACGCGAGCGCCAAGAACTCGCTCGCCGTCGGTGCCGTCGAGGACGGCGGCGATCTCGCCAGTTTCAGCAGCCATGGCCCAACTGCGGATGGCCGCCTGAAGCCGCAGGTGGTGGGGACGGGTGTGAGCATCGACTCGCCCCGCGGCGAAGGCAGGCGGTCGGGCTACGTGCGGTTCAACGGCACCAGCATGTCGTCGCCCGCGGTTGCCGGCGTGGCCGCGCTGTTGATGGATGCGGCGCCGGAATACCGCGAACAGCCGGCCGCGGTGCGTGCCAGGCTGATGGCCAGCGCGATCCGCCCGGATGCGTTCCTGGACGATGTGACCCAGTTCCCGCTGCACAATAGCGATGGCCCCGGACCGCTGCAGCACCGCTATGGTCTCGGCAAGGTCTCGGCACGCACCAGCGTGTTGAATCGCGACGAGGCCGACGGCTGGTTCGGCGGCGCCGCGGTCATCGAGGTCGGGGACGACGAGTACGGCTACCGCGACATCGAGGTTCCGGCAGGAGCCAGCCGACTGGACATCGTGATGACGTGGGACGAGCAGCCGGCCGACACGTTGGCCTCGACGGTGGTCAACGACCTCGACCTTTGGGTCGATCGCGACGCGGATTGCGCGCCGTCGCAGCCGGCCGCGTGCGGCAACGCCGCGTCCCGGTCGACCAAGGACAACGTCGAGTGGCTGATTCTCCGCGATCCCCTGCCGGGCACGTACCGGCTCAAGGTGGTACCGAAGTACGCGCGCACCGACACGCCGCGTGCCGCGTTGGCTTGGACGGTGATCCGCGGGCCTTCTACGCCACTACTCGCCGTCGGCACGAACGCCGCCGTCGCGGCGGAGCCGGGTAAGCCCTTCGAGGTCGAAGCCACGGTGACCACCGACGGCTACGTTGCGGCTGGGACCATGCTGCGCGTGGACTGCCGCGGCGATGCCGAGATCTGCGAGCGGGTCGAGTTGCTAGCGCCCAAGGCGAGCGGTGCTTTGCGCGAAGATGCCGTGAACCGGACCTTGGCGGGCGAATCCGGCGACGCCATTGCGCTCGGCGAGGTCGCGGTGGGCGAGCAACAGACCGTCAAGCTGGTATTCAAGCAGTTGCCGTCGGCCGCGCGGTTCCGCCTCTTCCTCACCGCCTCGGCCTGGAATGCGACCTCGGCCTCGGCATCGGTCGACGTCGCGATCGGCTCATCCGACGTCCCGGCCACTCCTGCCACCACACCGCCGGCTAACGACCACTTCGCCGCGGCCACGGAGTTGGCCGGCGATGCAGGAAGCCTCGACTTCGATCTGATCCTGGCCACGCCCGAGCCCGGCGAACCGGCGTTCACGCAAGGCTTGCTGGACGACTATGGCCGGTACCAGAGTCAGCGCCGCCCACGTTCGCTGTGGTATCGCTGGAAGGCGCCCACGACCGACTTGGTCCGCTTTGCCATTCCCGGCTCGGGCGAGGGCATCGGCGACGACATCCAGTTGGACGTCTTCGAAGCGCACGGGCTCGGCATGTCGGACCTCGAGCACATCGCGGCGAAGTTCGGTGGCGGACTGACGTTCGCCGCGCGCCGCGGTCAGACCTACGCCGTCCGGCTCGCTGTGACGCGAGCGCAGTTGTTCGAATACGGCGCGGCCGGCGAGGGTCCGATCCGCCGCCGCCCGGTGGTGCCGTTGTCGCTGCATTGGCAGCGCGCGTCGCTACCGGCCAACGACAACTTCGAACTCGCCACGGAGCTTGGCGGCGAGAGCGGCGAGTATGCTGGCAGCAACTTGAGCGCAACCGAGCAAGTCGGCGAACGGCTGCAGCCCATGGCGGCGAGCACTTGGCACCGGTGGACGGCGCCCGCCGACGGCGACTACGGCTTCCGCGTCGACCGCCGCCACCTGAACGTGACGGCGTTCACGGGCGACGCGGTGGACCAACTGCGGCTGGTCTCGGGAGAGCCGGGCGACGCGGCCGTTTTCCCGGCGCGTGCTGGGGAGGCCTACACCATCGCGGTCGCGGCGCACAGCGCGTACACCTCCGGCAGCGACTACATCCTGACGTGGGGTCCAGAGCAGCGCGATTTCGGCTCCAACGACGACATCGCCAACGCGGAACCCATGTTCGGGGCGCCCGCCTTCTTCCATTTCGGACTCGCGGACCTGTCATCGGCCACGGTCGAACCGGGCGAGCCGATCGAAAGCGGCGTCAGGACGGCGTGGTGGACATGGCGAGCACCGCTCACCAGCCGCTACACGTGGCGTGCCGCGGCGCTGTTCGACGAGACGTTGGCGCTGTCGATCGTCGAGGTCGGCGACCGCCTTGTCGCCTTGGGCGAGAGTTCCGGTGACCGCCAGACCGAGCAGTTGGTTTCCTTCGACGCCGTTGCCGGTCGGCAGTACCTGATCTCGGCGGGGTTGCCGATCGACCAGGGTTTCGTCCCGACGATCCCCGGGCCGATCAGCTTCGAGTGGGGGCCGACGCCGTCCAACGACGAACTGGCGTCGGCCGGTGCCATGGCTGGTGTCTCCGGAACGGTCGTCGGCTCGAATCTCTTCGCCACGGTCTCGGCTGGCGAGCCCGTGGGGCTGCTCGGCGACTCGTCGGTGTGGTGGACTTGGGACGTCCCGGAATCCCGGTGGTACCGGGTTGCGCTCGCGGACCGGTTTGGCGCCAGCGTCGTGTCTGCGTTCGAGATCCATTCGGACGGCACCTTGGCGCCCGAACCCGTTGCCGTCAGCCGCCGTTTGCCGGATCCCATCCTGATATTCCGTGCAGAAGCCGGCGAGCGCTACGCTCTTCGCGTGGGCACGGACGGGACTGCGAGAGGCGGTGAGTTCGCGCTGAGTTGGGCACCGAACGGGTCGCCGACCTGGCTCAAGTATGCGGGGGCGGTGGCGGACGGCGATTTCGATCCGGGCGGCAGCATCCTCGATCTCGCATCGCCGGACAGCATCGCGCTCAACGACGACGGCAGCGAGTTGTACGTCGCAACGGAATCCGGGCTGCAGGTCTATTCGCGACGCGCGGGCACTGGCGCACTGAGCCACATGCAGACCCTGGACGGGGTTGACGACAGCGCAGTGCTGTTCTGGGATACGCACGGTTCGGCAGTCATCGCCGTCGCCTGCTCGGGCGTTCGCAAGTTCGCAACGGACGAAGCCGGTGCCGGGCTTGACGAGGGAATGGAAATCGCGGGCGTCGTCCCCTGCATCGCCGGCGAGCTACCGCCGGGGACGGTTTTGCGCGACGCAAGCGGCACCTTCGTGCACTTCGTCGGCGCATTCGGCATCGTGACGTTGCGCTTCAACGAGGAGCGCACCGCGGTCGAACTGGTGGGCGGCGTCCCGATCTTCGGCGTTACTGCGGCGGCGCTCGGTGGTACGGACGAGTTCCTCTACGTGGCGACCGAGCAGGCGCTGCAGGTCTTTCTGCGGGATGTGGCCACCGGGGCACTGGCGCCGATCAGCGCGCACGCGTCGATGGACGTGCCGTTGACGCTGCTGCTCGCTGAACGGTCTGGGCGCTACCTCTTCGGGGTGACCGAGGAACGCGGGGTCGCCGCATTCGACCTCGCCGATCCCACGGCGCCAGCCCTGATCGCTCAGAGCGCGGGCGTCGAGCCCGAGTTCGATCCCTTCATCGTCGTAGACGACCGGTCTTCCTTCATTGGCTTCGGCGAACCGGTGTGCGCGTTCGCCGATACCCGCCAGCGGACGATGACGGTCGACGTCCTGTGCCGTGACCTCGCGCTCGCTCGGCGACTCATGCCCGGCGACCCGAGCTTGCGTCAAGAGGAACTGCTGAATCCCGGTGGCGTCGACGCGTTCGACAACAATCTGCCGTATTTCAGCTTCGACCGTGGCTTGGCGGCGACGCCGGACGGGCGTCACATCTATGCGTCCGCGCCGCGCGGGATCATGATCTTCGAACGCGCGGGGAGCCGCTAGGACACGGTCTGGCGTAGTGAATTGCGGTGCGGACGTCCGCGTCCGCACCCGCCTGGGACGCCCGCGGGTCAGCCGTCGGCGCACCGCCTTGCTATAGTCGCGCCGTGATCGTCGAACTTGGGCACTTCGCCACCGTCGTCGCGTTCGTGATGGCGTTGGCGCTTGCCGGCATCGGGTATTGGACGGCGTGGGACGGGGCCTGGCGGCGGACCGCGGAGACGCTCGCGTGCGCGCAATTCGGCGCCATCGCCTTGGGTTTCGCGGCACTCGTGTATGCGTTCGTGACCAGTGACTTCTCCGTTCTCTACGTCGCGGAGAACTCGAACACCGCGTTGCCTTGGTACTACCGCATCAGTGCGACCTGGGGCGGCCACGAAGGCTCGTTCCTGTTGTGGACGCTGGTCACGGCCGGATGGACGGCGGCGGTGGGTCTCCGTGGCACCCGGCTGCCCGACGACATCCTCGGCCGCGTCCTGGGCACGCTGGGGTTGCTGAACGCGGGCTTCCTGCTCTTCCTGCTGGCGACCAGTTCACCGTTCGAGCGCCTGGTGGGTGGGCCCGTGGAAGGGTCCGACCTGAACCCGTTGCTGCAGGACTTCGGCCTGATCGTCCACCCGCCACTGCTCTACGTTGGCTATGTCGGCTTCGCGGTCGCGTTTTCGTTCGCCGTGGCGGGTCTGGCCTCCGGACGCCTCGATGCGGCCTGGGCGCGGTGGACGCGCCCGTGGACCAACGTCGCCTGGGCATTCCTCACCGTGGGTATCGCGCTCGGGAGCTGGTGGGCGTACTACGAGCTCGGCTGGGGCGGATGGTGGTTTTGGGATCCGGTGGAAAACGCCTCGTTCATGCCCTGGTTGGCGGGCACCGCGCTGCTGCACTCGCTGGCCGTCACCGAGAAGCGGGGCGCGTTCAAGAGCTGGACCGTGTTCCTCGCCATCGCCGCGTTTTCGCTGTCGCTACTCGGTGCCTTCATCGTGCGCTCGGGAGTCATCACTTCGGTGCACAGTTTCGCGGCCGATCCGGAGCGCGGCCTGTTCATCCTCTGGCTCCTCGTATTGGCGGTCGGCGGGGCGCTGACGCTCTACGGTCTGCGCGCGCCGACCATCGGCAGTTGGGCGCGCTACGGGGGTCTGTCGCGCGAGTTCATGTTGCTCGCCAACAACCTGCTGCTGGTCCTCGCGCTTGCCGTGGTCTTGATCGGGACGTTGTACCCGCTCGCCTACGAGGCGATCACCGGCGGCGAAAAGATGTCGGTGGGGGCGCCGTACTTCAACACGTCGTTCGTACCGCTGGCGCTCGTGTTGGCCGCCGCGCTGGCGGTGGCGCCGATCGCGCGGTGGAAGCGAACGCCGCTCAAGCTCTTCGCACAGGCGGGTGTGGCCTTCGCGATCGCATTAGGGCTCGGAGTGCTCCTGCCGCTGGCGTTGACCGGCACGATCAAGCTCGGAGCGCTTGTTGCGGTCGCGGCCGGCATCTGGATCGCCTCGGTGCTGGTCGTCGACCTGCGCCATCGTCGCGGCGCTTGGACGCGCGCCTACCTGGGCATGGCCCTCGCCCATTTCGGCTTCGCCGTCAGCATGGTCGGGATCGGTGTCACCAGCCAGTTCTCCCAGGAGTTGGACGTCAAGCTGGCCGTGGGCGAATCCGCCGACTTAAATGGTGTCACCTACCTGTTCCGCGACTTGCGCGTGGTGCAGGGACCGAACTATGTCGCCGACCAAGGCGTTTTCGTGACCGACACCGGCGTCACGCTCCGCGCCGAGAAACGGCGCTACGCGGCAGGCGGGCAGGTCATGACGGAAGCGGGAATCGCGGCCGGCTTCACCCGCGACCTGTATGTCGCGCTGGGGGAGCCGCTCCCGGACGGCGCCTGGGGCGTGCGCATCAACGACAAGCCGCTGGTTCGCTGGGTTTGGCTCGGCGCCTTGTTGATGGCGGCCGGGGGCGTGCTCGCGGTACTCGATCGGCGCTATCGACGCCTGGAGGGACGCGCGCGCCCGTCACCGCCATCCGCGGCACCGGCTGCTCCGGCTGCCGGGGCACAAGCGACTTCGTGAACCGCGCTCGGCTGTTTGGGCCGCTCCTGGGGTTCGCGACGCTCGCCGTCGTTCTCTACCTCGGCTTCAGCTTGCGCGATCCGCACTTGCTGCCTTCGGCACTGCTCGATCAGCCGTTTCCGCCCTTCGACCTGCCGGTACTTGGCAGCAGCGGCCGCGCGACGCAGGCCGACCTCAAGGGCGAAGTCCGCCTGGTCAACGTCTGGGCGACCTGGTGCCCGACCTGTCTCGCCGAACACGACGAACTCAAGCGGATCCGCGAGACCGGCCTGTCCGTCGTGGGTATCAACTACAAGGACGACTCGGCCGACGCCGTGGCGTGGCTCGCTCGTCACGGCGACCCGTACGCGTTCAGCGTGGTGGACACCGACGGCGATCTCGGTGTGGACCTCGGGGTCTACGGCGCGCCGGAGACGTTCCTGTTGGATGCCGACGCCGTCATCCGCTACAAGCATGTCGGCGCGGTCGACGAGACGATTTGGCGTGAAGAAATCGCGCCGGCTATCGAGGCGATCCGGTGAAGGCGCGCGTGTCCATGGAGCGTGCGATTCGCGTGGTGCTGCTGTTGGCGTTCGCGACCTGCCTAGGGGCGTCGGCGATCGACAGCTTCGACTTTCCGGATCCCGAGGCCGCCACGCGCTACCAACGCCTGATCTCCGAGTTCCGCTGTCCGAAGTGCCTCAACGAGTCGCTGGCCAGTTCCGGCGCGCCCATTGCCGTGGACCTCCGCCGTGCCGTCCGCCGCCTGATGGAGGAAGGTGAATCGGACGCGGCCATCCGCGCCTACCTGCAGAAGCGCTACGGCGATTTCGTGCTCTACGACCCGCCGCTCAAGGCTTCGACCTGGCTGCTCTGGTTCTCACCCGTCTTGCTGCTCGCCGTCGTCGTGGGGTTGCTGGTGCGCGCGGCCCGGCGGGGCGCGCCCGCCGCGTTGAGCGAGGTGGACAGCGAGCGGGTGCGGCGTCTCCTGGAAGATGGCTGATGGTTGAAGTCTGGCTAGGTGCGGGGGCGCTGGCGCTCGTGGCCTTGGCGGTGGTCGTGGCGGGCGCGCTGCGCCAACCCAGACGGGAGCCCGGCGACGAGGCGGGTGCGTTGCTTGCCGACCGCCGCGCAGAGATCGCCGCCGAAGCGCGCGTTCAGGACATGCGGGGCGACGAGGTCGCAGCGCTCGAGCAGGAATTGGCGCTCGAGTTCATCGGCGGGACTGCCACCGATGAAGACCGTGCGGAGCCCTCAGCGGGGGAGCGCGAGGGGCGTGCCCCTCGCAAGCAAGAGCCCCCCGCGACTGCCGCCCGGCCGCCTTTGCTGCCACTGGTGGGCGGTTGCGTGGCGGCCGTCGTGTTGGCCATCGGGCTGTACGCGCTTTGGGGCGAACCCGATGGGCCGACGCTGGCCAAGGCGACCGCGCTGATGGCGGACGACGATGCCACCCCGGAGGCGTTGGCCGATCTGGCGCGTGTCTTGGCCGCTCGTGTAGCGCGGCGGCCGAAGGATGGCGACGGCTGGTTCTATCTCGGTCACCTGCGGATGAGGTCCGCGGACTACGCCGGTGCGGCGGAGGCCTTCGCGGCCCTTCACGAGCTGACCGGTGGCAGCGAGCAGATCGACCTGACGTGGGCGCAGGCCGGTTTCCTGGCGGCGGGCGGCGTGCTCGACGAGGCGACGCTTGCGATCGTCGAGCGCGTGCTCGGACGCCGGCCGGAACATCCCAACATGCTGGAATTGCTGGCCATGGACGCGATCCGCCGGTCTTCGTTCGCGGACGCCGTGGGCTTTCTCGACCGCGCCTTGCGCCAGCCGCTTATGGACAGCCGGCGGGCCCTGCTGGACGAAACCCTGGCCCTCGTGCGTGCTCGCCTCGACGCCGCCCGGCCGCTCATCGAGGTGACGGTGGAGGTCGCAGGCGCGCCACCACCGTGGCTCACCGTGTTCGCGCGCCCGGTTGGCGGGGGCATGCCCCGGGCTGTTGTTCGGCGACCGTCCAGAGCGACGCAGACCTTGACCCTTGACGACGCCGTCAGCATGACCGCCGAGTCACCGTTGTCAGAATCCGGCCCGCTGGAGGTGGTGGCCCAGCTATCTGACACCGGCGCCGCTGGCGACAGCGTCGCGCAGGCCGTGTCTGCACCCGTGGATCCCACCGCCCAGCCCCGTGTCCTTCTCGCCTTGGGTGTCGCGTCCCCTGGCGTGTCGGCCGGCGTCGCCGTCCATGTGGCGACCGACGCCGTGTTGGGCCCCGCCACGCCGGTATTCGTGATCGTCCGGCGGCCCGACGTGCCGGGGCCACCCGTGGCAGTGCGACGGTTGGTGGTTGGCGACTTGCCGGCGCGAATCACGCTCACCGATGACGACGCGATGTTGCCCGGCATCAGGCTGTCCGACCTCGGGGCGCTTGACGTGATGGCGAGAGCGAGTCTCGGTGGGTCGCCGACCTCGACGAGCGGCGACATCGAGAGCGCTGTCGCGCGGACGCGACTTGGCGCCGAAGCGGTCGCGCTGCATATCGAGCACGTCGTCCCCTAGGCTTACACTGCGCTGATGGGTCGGATGGGAACGGAGTCTTCGCGTGTTGGACCTTAAGCCCGGTAGCGCGGTGTTGTCGCCGCATGGCCGCGCATTCGTCGTTGACGACGCCTTGGCGTCCGCCTTTCGGCCGGGCGACCGGGTGCTGGCCAACGACGTCGCGGGATTGCTGCATGTGCCCGAACAGGAACTCACGCGCGCCCGGGACGCGGTGGATCGTGCCGCAGGCGCATTCGAGGCGATGCATGCGGTCGCGGACGATGCCGTCGTCGCCTTCTACGGCGAGGCCGCGCGGGCGCTGGAGGACGACGGTGTGTGGAAACGGATAGCCACTGTCAACGCCGAGGACGTGGCGAGTGCCCGTCGTCGGGGCCGCTCGACGACCCGCCTGGGTGTCTCGGACGCGATGCGCGCGAAGATGATCGAGGGCTTAAGCGGCTGGGCGGCGATGCCCTCGCGCCGGGGTGCCGTGCTCGAAGCCGTCCAGCACGATGGCTTCCGCATCGAGATGATCGGTGCGGCCCTCGGCATCGTCGCCTTCGTCTTCGAAGGCCGGCCGAACGTGCTCGCCGACGCCTGCGGTGTGCTCCGCGGCGGCAACACCGTCGTGTTTCGCATCGGCGCCGACGCGCTCGGCACCGCGCGGGCGATCATGTCATGCGCCATCGAGCCGGCGTTGGTTGCGGCCGGGTTGCCCGCAGGAGCCGTATCGCTTCTCGACAGCAAGGCGCACGCGGCGGGCTGGGCACTCTTCATGGACAGTCGTCTCGCGCTCGCCGTGGCCCGCGGTTCCGGGCACGCGGTCAAGACGCTCGGCTCGTTGGCGCAAAGCGTCGGCACGCCGGTCAGCCTGCACGGCACGGGCGGGGCGTGGATCATGGTCTCGCAATACGCGCCGGACCGGGACGTCCACGACGCGGTCGTGCGCTCGCTGGACCGCAAGGTCTGCAATACGCTCAATACCTGCTGCGTGGTCGGCGGTGCCGAGGGCGCACATCGTGGCTCGATCGTACTTGGCGCGCTCCAGGAGGCCGCCCAGGCGCGCGGCCATCCTTACAAGCTGCACGTCGTCGAAGGCAGCGAAGGGTTGGTGCCGGCGGAGCTCTTCGAGCAGACCGTCAACATCGTGCGCGCCGAGGGCCCGGTTGCGGAACCCCAGGCCGAGCCGATCGCCATTGACAGCCTCGGAACGGAGTGGGAGTGGGAGGAGGCGCCGGAAATCACCTTGCTCAGCGTCGACTCGATCGACGAGGCGGTCGGCCTGTTCAACCGTTACAGCCCGCGCCTCGTGGCCTCGCTCATCTCCAGCGCGCCCGCGGAACAGGAGCGGTTCTTCTCAGCCGTGGATGCACCGTTCTCAGGCGACGGCCACACGCGCTGGGTGGACGGCCAGTTCGCCCTCAACAAGCCCGAACTGGGGTTGTCGAACTGGGAGAACGGGCGGTTGTTCGGACGCTCCGGCGTGCTGACCGGCGATAGCGTCTACACGGTGCGTACGCGCTACGTGACCGAGTAAGTCGCCTTCAGTCGTGCCGTAGCGCCTCGATCGGATCGAGCTGCGCTGCCCGTCGCGCGGGCCAGATGCCGAAGAAGAGTCCGACGCCGACGCTGAACACCACCGCGAGCAGTACCGCTTCGATGGAGATGTACACGTTCCAGTTGACGAACTCGATCAACGCCCAGGCGCCCCCGGCGCCGAGCGCGATGCCGAGCACGCCGCCGAGCGCGCCGATGGTCAGCGCCTCGATCACGAACTGCATGAGGATGTTGAACCGCGTCGCCCCGAGCGCCTTGCGCACGCCGATCTCGCGTGTGCGCTCGGTAACGGATACGAGCATGATGTTCATGATCCCGATGCCGCCGACCAGCAGGCTGACACCGGCGATCGAGGCGAGCAGGAACGCGAAGATCTCGGTGGACGCCTGCGCCATTTCCATGAACTGGCGCCGGTTCATGATCATGAAGTCGTTGTCCTGGCCCGGGCGGATCTTGTGCTCGCGACGCAGCACGCGCTCGATGTCCACCATGCCCATCTCCAGGGACGCGTCGTCCGCCACCTGTGCCGACAGGCTGCGCAGGCGGTCCTGGCCGAAGACGCGCAGCTCGGCGGTGGTCAATGGAATGAACACGTCGTCGTCCGGATTCGGTCCCCAGCGCACGCCGACCTCTTCGAAGACGCCGATGATCTCGAATGGGATGCGGTTGATGTTGAGCGTACGCCCGATCAGGTTCTCCGGCTCCATTTCGAGGTTCTGGGGTATCTCGTTGCCGAGCACGACGACCCGTCGACGCGTGGCGAGGTCGCCCGCCGTGAACATGGTCCCGGCGAGAATGTCGATGCCGTGCACGTCCGGGTAGTTCGCGGTGGTGCCGATCACGTTGTGGTACAGGTTCTTGTTGCCGTACTTGATCTGGCGGCCGCCGCCGAGTTCGGGCACGACCTCGGCAAGCAGCGGCGCGTCGCGAGCCAGGGCTTCGTAGTCGTCGACGGTGAGCGAGACCCGGTTGGCCGATGCGACGCCCCGCCAGAACGACTGCCCTGCCATCACGGAGAGCACCCGGGCGCCGAGCTGCTCGATCTGCTCGTCCACCGCGCGCTGCGCGCCCGTGCCGAGCGCCACCATTGTGATCACCGCGGCCACCCCGATGATGATGCCGAGCATCGTCAGGCTCGAGCGCAGCAGGTTGGCGATGATCGACGCCAGCGCTACCCGGATTGTCTCGATGATCGACATCAGTTGTAGGTAGTCCGCTAGCGCGATCCGCCGCGACCGCCGCCGCTCCGGTTGCCCTGCTGGCTTAAGCCCGGGATGCCCATCCGGCCACTCATGCGCTGCTGGAAGCTCTCCTGGGCACGTACCAGGGACGCGCTCGGCAGGATCAGGACGTCGTCGTCGTCGTTGAGGCCCGCGACCACCTCGGCATGGTCGAGGTCCGTGATGCCCGTGCGGATGCGCAACGCGGTGGGTTGGCTGCCACGCATTGCGAAGACCATGTAATCGCCCCCGAATTGGGCCTCGACGGCCGAACTGCGCCGGCGCGGTCCTTCGCCGCCGGGACGTCCGGCCCCCGGGGGACCACCGCGGCCGGCCATCTGCTGTTGCACCTGGGCCATGAGTTTTTGTTCCTCGTCGGTAAGCTCCTCGCCGTTGCGCCGCTTCATGAAGATCGCGCGCATGTGTTCGCGATCGAAGGCCGGGGCGCCTTCGGGTGCGCCTGGCCGACGTGGTCGTTCGCCACGCTCGTCAGGCGGCGAGACGTCGGGTGCGGCGGCGAGCATGCGGTCGACGGTTTCGCGGTCGAGTCCGAGGACGCTGCCCGCCGCATAGATGTCCTGCGGCGTGCGCAGTGCGGCGTTGGGGACTGTCATCACGTTCTCGCGCCTGGCCATGACCACCTCGACTTCGGCGTTCATGCCGGGCTTCAAGAGGCCTTCGCGGTTCTCCAGGTCGATCAGCACCGGGAACATGGTCACGTTCTGCTCCGCCACGGCTTGCGGCTCGACCTTGACGACCTCGCCTTCGAACGGCCGGTTGGCGTACGCCGCGACGTTGACCTGGGCGATGGTGCCCGGCTGGACCTTGCCGATGTCGATCTCGTCGACCAGCATGCGCACCTGCACGTGCGAGAGGTCGGCCATCTGCATGAGCAAGGTGCCACCGCCGACGTCGCCCATCGGCGACGAGATCACCTGTCCCTGTTCGACCAGCCGTTCGATCACCGTACCGGTGATCGGCGAGTTGACGTCCGCGTCCTCGAGTTGAATTGTCGCGTTCTCCACCTGGATTTCCCCACGCACCACCTCGGATCGCGCGGTTGCGTGCTCGAGAAGGGACTGCTCGTAGTCGACCTTCGACAGGGACTCCTGCTGGTAGAGCCTGGCGATTCGGTCGAGCTGCGACCGGGTATTGGCTTGGCGGGCCTTGGCCACTTCCAGGCTGGCCTTGGCCTGCTGCAGCGAGTTGTTGAGGACGCGGCGGTCGATGCGTGCGAGCAGCGTGCCGGCGTCGACGTAGTCCCCGGTGTCCACCGGCAACTCGAGAATCTCGCCCGACGCCTTGGACTTCACTTCGACGGTCGTAACCGGCTCGATGATGCCCGCCGCTTCCACGGCGACGGTGATGTTCCGGCGTTGGACTGGCACCGACTGGTACAGGGCGACCTGCTCCGCCTCGACCGGTTCGTCGGCGAGGAACTCGTCGATCTGGTCGCAGCCGGCTAGGGTGGTTAGGGCCGCGACGAGCGCCGCGGCGTATCTGCTTCTCATGGATTCGGCTCCTTTCGGTGCGAGGGATCCTCCCCTTGCGCTCCACCGGCGGCTTCGCCGGTAAGGTAGTCCTCGGTCACCACGCCATCCATCAGGTGGACGTGCCGCCCGGCACGTTTCGCGATATCCGGTTCGTGGGTGACCAGGATGATCGTCTGCCCGGCTTCGTGCAGTGCGCCGAACAGGTTCATGATGTCTTGCCCGGTGCGGCTGTCGAGGTTTCCGGTCGGCTCGTCGGCGAGCAGGATGCTCGGCTCGTTCACGAGTGCTCGGGCCACTGCGACCCGTTGCCGTTGTCCGCCCGAGAGTTCGTTGGGCTTGTGGTTCATGCGGTCGCTTAAGCCCACCCGGTCGAGGGCCTCTCGTGCACGCGCCCGTCGCTCGCGCCGGCTGACGCCGGCGTACAGCAGCGGCACCTCGACGTTGTGCAGCGCGTTGGCCCGAGGCAAGAGGTTGAAGGTCTGGAAGACGAACCCGATGCGTCGATTGCGCACCCGCGCGAGCGCCCGGTCGCCGAACTTGGACACGTTCTCGCCCGACAACCAGTACTCGCCGTCGGAAGGGCGGTCGAGACAGCCGATGATGTTCATGAGCGTGGACTTGCCCGAGCCCGACGGGCCCATGACCGCCACGTACTCGTTCTCGTGGATCGTGCAGTCGACGCCGTTCAGCGCGCGGATCGTCTCCGTACCCATGCGGTAGTTCTTGTGCAGGTCCTTCACGTGAATGACAGGCTGCACGGCGTGGGCTTCGGATGTCGCGACGGTCTCGGCCATGGCGCATTGCCTCGGTTCAACACCGATTGTACGCAAATCGCGCCCGCGATCCGTCGATCGCGCGTGCTCCGTCGATCGCGCGTGCTCCGTCGATCGAACGCGCAACCATTACGAGTACATTAAGGTGCCGACACCAACGATGCGGAGCAGCCATGGCGGACACCCCGGTAATCGATGCGCAGGTTCACGCCTACGAACGCGACCACCCCGGTCGCCCTTGGCTCGGCTTTCTGCACGGTCCCGACGAAGTCACCGGCGATGACATGGTGGCGGCCATGGACGAGGTCGGTGTGGACGGGGCGCTACTGGTGTCGCCGTACAGCATGTATCGCTATGACGCGAGCTACGCGCTCGAAGTCCAGGCACGCCACCCGCGGCGATTCGGTCTCATCAAGCCGTTCGATCCTGGGGCGGAAGACGTCGCGGAGCAGGTCGAAGAGTGGGCGCGTCACGAAGGTACCGTGGGTGCGCGGATCATGCTCCGCGACCCGTTCTCGGTCGAGGCGGACGATCGCGGCCTCAACCGCATCCTCGCGGCCGGCGCGAAGACGGGTATCCCGGTCAACGTCCTGTGCTGGGGAAACGCACCGCTCCTCGGCGGACTGGCGATGCGCAACCCCGACACGCGGATCGTGCTCGACCACCTCGGCTTGCGGCAGCCGTTCGAGCCACCGCCGCCGGACGACCCCTTCGGCGACCTTCCGAAGGTCGTTGCCCTCGCCGAGTACGACAACGTCGCCATCAAGATCACCGGCGCCTGCACGCTGTCCCACGAGCCGTTCCCGTTCGCCGACATCTGGGAGCCGCTCAAGCGAATATTCGACGCGTTCGGCATAGAGCGGTGTCTCTGGGGTACGGACTGGACGCGGGCCGTCAACCTCGTCACCTACGCTGAGGGCGTGGACGCGTTCCGGGTCACGGATGTGCTATCCGGATCGGATCTGACGGCGTTGATGGGCGGCAACGTGGCGCGCATCTACGACTGGCGCCCGGGGCCTTAGTTGGCGACACCCGGCCCGTCACTTGGACTCGGCGACAAACTGGAACACGGCCTCTAGCGGCTTGCCGAACACGTGCGCAATCCGGAACGCGACCTCGAGTGACGGCGAGTATTTTCCGCCCTCGATCGCGTTGACCGTCTGCCGGGTGACACCGACCCGGTCGGCGAGTTGCTGCTGCGTCATCTCACCATGGTGGAATCGCAGGGTCCGAATCTCGTTGCGGATTCTCGTCCCCGACTGAGCCATGCTCAGATCCCCCGGCGGTAGTAGACGATCTGCGCGACTTCCTTCGCTGCCTCGGAACCGAACAGCGAGATGAGGAGTAGGTGTGCCACCCAGACGCCGCTGACCGACAGGATCAGGGCGATGATCGCGCCTATGGCTCCGACGCCGAGGATCCAGGACGACCGGCTCTCTGCACGATAGCCGATGAGACGATCGCGCTCGTCGGGCCCGTCCCCCCGGCTGGAGATCGCTGCGACGACGTGTCCGGCGACATTGATGGCGACGATGAGGACGATGGCTACGGCGAACACCGGCACGAAGGCCGGCAAGGCATTGACACCGTTTGACAGCATGAGGCCGGCGACGACCAGGTAGCCGCCCAGGCCGACGACGAGACTTAGCAGTTGAATCCAGACGCTCTTCTCCTCGAAGGACGTATCCATGAAGGTTCTCCCAATTCCAGATAGAGTGACTGGTATGTTTGACACGGTGTAAAACTTACTAGACACCATTCGGTATGTCAAGGATTCTTGACATCATGTGTCTGCAAGCGGCGGCTCGGGAACGTAGGGACTAATGCATCCAGTTGTTGGCGCGAGACTTGACACGCCAGATCCCGTCGCCCTCGTAGCTGGCGACGCTCGACAGTGGCACTGCAGGCATGCCGCCGCCGCCACGGGGTACCGATCCGGACGGCAGTAGTGGTAGCCCGTACTTCTCCCACCACGGCGGTTCGGCGACGACGTTGCCCTCGACCGGCCGCTGACCGAGATTCCACTCTTCGAACATGTCGGCGAACACTTCTCGGCGCGACAGCACGAACTCGTTCGAGTCCATGATCCACTGGTTGGTCACCTCGCGCACCCCGTCGGCGGGATCGTCGCCGTCGTCGTCGGTGATCGCGAACACGCCGTCCATCCGGCAGTTGATGCGCTCGCCGCCGTTCTTGCCGGCTGCCGTCCAGCGCATGTGACTGCGTTCGCGGACGCGGTTGAAGTCCTGTATGACGGCCTTGCGGATCCGGTCGCCCTCGTGGATGCCGGCGGAGTGCACCACCCAGCCATGGCAGAAGATGACGTCGCCGGCCTTGCCACAGAACTCGATCGGCCGCACGTTGGCCTTGATGTGGTCCATGGCGGCCTGCGATGCGTCGGTGGCCACCCAGTTGTAGGCTTGCTGCGAGGTTCGGTAGAGCGTTTGCGGCGAAGTGGGGAAGATCGTGAACCCGCCGCTGCGGGGTTCGACGTCGTCGATGTAGGTCACCGCCTGCATCTCCGTCATGCTCTGGTCCATGTGCGGTCCCAGCTTCGTCTCCGGATCGTCCGGCGCCCGCGGAAACACCGAGTAGATGCCGCGGTTTCGACGCGGCAGCTTGATCGGTCCGCCGAGCAGCGCCTCGACCATGTACAGCACGTTGGGGTGCGCCGACGTCGCCCGGACGAACGCCGGGTCGTGGCCGATGCCGTGCCAGCGCCACACGTAGTTGCCGACGTCGCGCGTCAGCTTGTGGGGCAGCCGGCCGACCCGTTCGCCCGTGTTCGCGCCGAGGCGTTCCTCTTCCGGAGACGGCCAGGCACCTTTGCCCATCCAGTTGTCGGGCAACGACCAGCGGTTCTCCTCCGGCCAGTGCCGGCCGGGTGCCACCCAGGACTTGGGGTCGTCCGGATCGAGCTTCGCGGCCCGCGCCGGCGGCTGTTGCCACCAGAGGTCGTGGAACGGCTGAAACGTCTCCTTGGGGATCAGACCTCGCTTGATGACATAGCCTTGCTCGCGGAACTGCGCCTGTTCCTCCGGCGTGAGCCCCAGTCGATCGGCGCCGGGCGGGTCTAGGTCAGGGGTGATCGGGAGGGGCATGTGCACGGCGGGCTGCTTGGTGCCAAATGCGGACTCGGGATCTCGCGGTGGCGGGACCGGTGCGTCTTGGCGGGAGGAAGTCACGACGTGTTCTCCACGAACGCTTGAGCCATTCGAGCTTAGTACCGGCCCGATGGTGCCGTCCAGCGTCGTCAGCGGCTCGCGTTGACCCTCGGTGAGCGTTGTGGCCTATTTGTCGTCCCGATCCGGACCGGTGGTGCATGGCCGTATACACCGCGCGCGACGGCAGGGCTGCCTTGGAGACCGAGTTCAAGCTCATCGGCAGCCATGCGGATCTGCGAAACGCCTTCGACGCGTTGAACGGCGGATCCGAGACCGTGCGCCGGCTCCACAGCACCTACCACGACACACTCGATGACGACCTCTGGCGGCGCGGCCTGACGCTGCGAATACGCGACGCGGGCGCCGAAAGCGCGGAGGTGACGCTCAAAGAGGAACGCGGCGCGAATGTCCAGCGCAGGGAATGGACCGTGCCCGCACGCGGGGACGGATTGATCGCGTACCGTTTCCCGCAGGCGGTGACGGGAACGCGGACGGCGGGCGTTTCTGAGCGGGACCTTGTGCCGAGGTTCGAGACCGACGTCGTCCGGCGAAGCAAGGACGTCTCGTTCGGCGCCACCCGGGTCGAACTGTCACTCGACTCCGGTCAGATCACCGCGGCCGGGCGGCGCGTCGATATCGCCGAGCTTGAATTCGAACTCGTGCGCGGCAGCACCGCGGCGATGCTGGCGGCTGCGCGGCGGCTCGTCGGCCCGCATCGCCTCGCGGTAGGGTCGCGCTCGAAGGCGGCGCGCGGCATGGCCTTGCTCGGTGCCTCGTCGCCAACGCCAAAGGCAGTGAACCCCGCGGTCCTTTCGTCGGACACCGTCGGCGGCGCGTTTGGCAAGGTGGTCGGCTCGGTCGCCGCGCACCTGATGGGCAATGTCGCTGCGGTCGCGGGCCAGGACCCGGAAGGGGTGCATCAGTTGCGCGTGGGCTTGCGCCGCCTGCGCTGCGCCTTGTTGGTGTTTGGCAACCGGGGCAACCCCGGTGCGGCCGTCATCGACCATGCGGCGCGGCATGCGCTTGGGAAACTCGGTCGAGCCCGGGACGCGGACGTGTTCGTGCTGGAAACGCTCGACGGTTTGGGCGACTGCGGGGGGCGCCTCACGGGCCTCCGACGGGCTGCCGAGTCGCATCGGTCGCTGGCGTACGACGACGTGAGGCGGTTGCTGGCCGGCGAGACGTTCAACAGGCTGCTGGTCGACGTGATGGCGACCACCGTCGATCCTCTGCCGCTGGTCCACGAACCGTCCAGGCCGCTGATCCGTGCCGCGTCCGCAACCTTGGCCAGGCGACACCGCAAGGTCGTGCG
Organism: Gammaproteobacteria bacterium; assembly: GCA_026706385.1. Classification (GTDB taxonomy): domain Bacteria; phylum Pseudomonadota; class Gammaproteobacteria; order Pseudomonadales; family Azotimanducaceae; genus VXYL01. The sequence continues at coordinate 17,660 of JAPOYV010000086.1, read as the reverse complement.
AACGGGCGCCGACTTCGCGACCCTGACAGCCCCACAGCGCCACCGCGTGCGCATCGCCGTGAAGAAACTCCGCTACGCGTGTACCTATTTGGCGGGCTTGCGCGAGCAAGAGTCCACCGAGCATTACTTGGCGTGCCTGGCGCAGCTACAGCAGCGGCTAGGTTTGGCGAACGACGCCATCGTGGCCGTTCGGCTGGCCAATGACTTGGCTGCTACCCCGGCGGAAGCGAGCGGTTCGCTGCTCGTCCGCGCCTGGTGCCGCGACCGGCTACGTGCCTTAGAGCCCGACCTGCGCTGTGCCTGGGACGCGTTCGCGGCCGCGAAGCCGTTCTGGTGACGCTCCCGACGCGGCCGCTATGAGCCGCCTTTTGCGCTCGCCATCTCGTCGAGCGTGCCGGTGACGCCGCTGGCCACGAGGGCTTCGTACTCGGCGCCGGTCATACCGAGTTCCTGGGCGAACACCTCGCGGCTGTGTTCTCCGACGCAGGGCGCCGGCCGGATGGGCTCCGATGGCGCAGCGGAAAAGCGCCAGGGCCGGCCCGGCAGCCAGGTCGGGCCGGCCTCCGGATGTTCGATCCTGGCGATGAATCCGGCAGCCGCGAAATGTGGATCCGGCCGGCTGTAGATTTCCGTGAGCGGCACCACGCGGGCGGCACAGACACCGGCATCGTTCAGCACGCTCTCGGTCTCCGCGGCGTCCCGTTCGGCGCACCAGGCACCGAGTATCGTATCGAGCTCTTCCTCGTTCTCCTTGCGCTTACCCGGGTCGGCGAAGCGCGACTCGTCGAGGCGCGCATCGGCGACCACCGACTTGAGCGCGTTCCATTCGGACTCCGTCTCGGTCGCCAGCGCCAGCCAATCGTCGCCTTTCGTCCGGTACGTGTTGTGCGGCGCGATCCGCGGGTGGTGGTTGCCAAGAGGCTGCGGCTTGCGCCCGGTGGCGTCGTACTCCACGAGCGCATCGCCGACCACTGCGGCAACTGACTCCATCATCGACAGATCGACGCGCTGCGCTTCGCCCGTGCGGTCGCGGTGCTCGAGCGCGGCGAGGATGGTCGCCACGAGGAAATAGCCACCAATGGGATCGGGAAACAGCCCGCCCGTATTCATGCCGCGGTCGCCCGCGTAGCCGTGGAGGGAGGACAGGCCCGCCATGGGCTCGGTCGTCGCACCGTTGGCGGGATAGTCGCGGTAGGGGCCGTCCTCGCCGTAGCCCGAGATGGACGCCCACACCATCCCCGGCTTGATCTCATGGAGTCTCTCGAGCGTGATCCCCCACTTCGGCAGCACGGTGGGACGGAAGTTGTCGACAACGACGTCGAACTTCGGCAGCAGGCGCCAGAGGATGTCCTGGCCGGCGGCGCTCGTGAGGTCGAGGTTGACCTCGCGCTTGTGCAGGTTGACGGCGTTGTAGTGGCCCTGCGTATTCGCCGGGTGCTGGCGGCGAGAGGCGTCGAAGACCGCCGCGGGCACGCGATTGCTGATGCGGCGGAACGCGTCGGGGTGCTTGGTGGAGGCGATCTGCACCACGTCGGCGCCGAGCAGCGCCAGCAGTTCCGTGCCGAATGTGCCGGACCAGGCCTGCCCGAAACTGAGCACGCGAACGTCGGTGAGCGGCCCCGCTGGGCTGGCGGCGGTGGCTTTGGGCGGTTCCGCTGGCTCCGGGCGAGGCTGCCAGTCGGGTTGTTGTGGCTCGCCGAGTCTCGGTGCGGGTTTGCGCAGCCGCCAAGGCGAGGGTTTCAGCCGGGCGGGTGCACCGCCCGCCCGTACGCTGCGGCCCTCAATGCTTGTGGAGACGAAAAAGTCGCGGGCGACGAACTGCTCGTTCCGGGTGAGATCCTCGACGTCCTGCACCACGCCGATGACGCAGCGCAGCTTGGCCAGCGCGTGGAAGACGTCCCAGCGCTTGAGTTTCGGCAGCGTCTCCGCGAGTCCGTGGACGACGTCGCGCATGTCTTGGGAATGCCGGCCGATGTCCGGGATGAGTTCCGGCCGGGCGCCGACCTCCGGCAGGTTGCAGACGGTCATCGCCTGCTGCCAGTTGTGGAAATCGGCGAGACCGAGGTTCATCTGGCCGTCTTCGAGATCCCACAGGGGACCGGGTGCGCCGCGTCGCCGGCCACCCCCCGGGCCGCGCGAGGCGCGCCCGTGGTACACGGATGCCACACCCCACGGGTGCACGGTCAGGGCGAACGCTTCGAGTTCGCTGACGTCGACGCGTTCGGCCTGGCCGGTCGCGTTCCGTCGGCGCAATGCCGCGGCGGCTGTGATGAACCCGGTGACCCCGCCGACGACGCCGGACATGTCGCGCGGCATCCGCAAGGGGGCCTCGTCCGCGTAGCCGTTGATGGACGACCACCCGACCCGGGCGCTCATGGTCAGGTTGTTGCCGGGGACGCCCCGTAGCGGATCGTCGAGTCCGTGCGGCGTGACCGACAGATGCACGGCGGTCGGCGGCAGCCGTCGGCTGATGTCCGCCAATGCCGGCTCGGCGGCTGTGGTGACGACGACGTCCGCGTGGGCGATCAGGTCGTCGATCCGCGCGTTCGGAGCGATCTGGACAGCGCGCTTGTTCCAATTCACGTAGGCGTGGACCACGCTTCGATCAGGCCCGGGCTGGTCCTGTAGGAAGGGGGGCTCGAAGCGCAAGGGATGACCCTCGGGCGGTTCGGCAAGGGCGACGTCGGCACCGAAGTCGCCGAACAGCCGAGCGGCAAAGGCGCCCGAGAAACGCGTCGACAGATCGACGACGCGAAGCCCCGCAAACGGTGCAACCATGGTTTCGTTCCTCAGTTTTCTTGTCGGCTTTGGGGCGCTGGCATGGGCATGGTCAAATTGAGCGGATCACGCCGCAGGCGATGCGACTCCCGGCGCCTCCGATGGGTTGCGTCAGGTGATCGTCGGGTTCGGCGTGGATGATCACGGCGGAGCCGTCGTCGTCGAGAAGCCCCGCCGCCCGGGCATGGCTGTCCGACGAGAGCGAAACGCGGGTCGTGTAGAACTCGGCGTCGGCGCTACCGTCCACGGCGACATGGAGCAGGGGCAAGTCGCCGTTGTCCGGTCCGTCCGGATGGCGCAACCCGTGCGCCGCGCCGCGTGGATTGACGTGGCCCGAGGCGGCCTTGAAGTCCGGGGTACAACTGCCGACCCGATGCAGGTGGATGCCGCGCGCGCCGGGTTCGAGACCCCGGAGCGCAACCCCGATCAAGACGCCGCTCGGCGTCTGCTCCAATGTCACGTCGCCGAGCGCCATGCCGTCAACGTCGACCATTTCCGCGACGGCGCGTGTGCCGACGATTGCCTCCATTGCGATGGCCTCGTAGAGCGCCTCCGCAGCCTCCGTGAGATCCACGACACGATGGCCCTCGTCCACCTGCGACACCAGCGTGACGCTGCCGACCATGCCATTGTCGCCTTCTGCGGCGGGGGGCGCGCAGAAACCCGTCTCGTCGCTGACCATCTGCGGCGCCGGCAGGATGGCTGCGCGTGTCTCGCGGTCATCGTCGAACAGCGTAAGCAGTTCGGGCGCACTCGCAACGTCAAGGAGTTGTGCATCCAGGGCGCTGGGCGCGTCAGGTTCGGCGGTGTCGACCGTGACGTCATCCGCCCAGGACGTACTCGGAATGGTCGCCGGCACCCGACCGCCGACCACCACGTCGGTCCATGCCTTCGCCCGCACATCCCAGCGGCACGTCTCCTGGGCGTAGTAGAGCCAATGACGGTTGCTGGAGCGGAGTTCGGTGCGTGTCACCAGGTGGGCGGCGCGGGGTGCGATCGCGTCGTCGGCTGGAAGGATCACGTACAGCGAGGCGCCGAGGAGGTCCAACTTGTAGCGCATCAACGACCCTTCGTCACTGGTGATCGGCTTTCCCGGGGACCAGCTGCCGGTGGCTGGGCTGGCGCTCAATGCTGCGGCGAACGTGACGGTTGCGATGGCACCGCGAGTGAAAGATGCAGGCATGCTGGGCTTCCTTGTGTGGATCGGACTGGTCGGCGCTCGAGGTCGCCTGACCCAAGCCTATCCAACCGGACCACTCCCTGCTACGCGAAGGCGGCTGGCATCGCGTCGCGGCGACGCCGTGCGCGGAGGAGCCGAGCGACATTTGACTCCATCTGCGCGGCGCGAGAGAGTTGACGCTGCGGGATGCTCTGATCGGCGGGGATGGACGACTATCTACAAGCGGGCGAACGGCGCGCGTATGCACTGGGAAACCGCGGCCCGCTACGTTTCCTCGATGACGGGACGCCGCACCCGGATGCTCTGGCCGCGTACTGGAAGCACGGGTTTTACGTCTTCGAGAACGCGCTCGGCGATGCCGAGCTTGAGGACCTCACCACCGAACTCGCCGGGTTACTCGCTCGCGCCCCGGTAGGACCGGACTCGGACCGGGATCGTCATGGCCGGCGCGCTTTCGGCGATGCTTTCACCACGCCCGTTTTCGTTTTCGGAAAGCCGCTTTCCGACCCCTACGGGGGTACCGATGCGAACTTCGGCAGGCATCCGGCGAAGATGTCGGAACCCGTTCCTGCGCCGGATGCCCCAGCGCACACCCTTTATTTCGTCAACGGCATCCTGCAGGTGATGGATTCCTGCCTGCGCCTCTATGGCCATCCCAAGCTGCTCAGGCTGACGGAAGCCATCAACGGCGCCGACTTCGCGCCGTTCGGCGACTCCATCTGGATCAAGGAACCCGGCCTCGGCACGTCCGTGGCGTGGCATCAGGACGGCACCACGCATTGGGACCATCCGCGCTGGGACGAGGGCATCCATGGCTTCAACTTCATGGCGCAGCTCTACCCGACCACGCCGGAAAACGCGCTCTGGGTCGTGCCGGGTAGCCACAAGCGCGGCAAGATCGACATCAAGACCGAGGTGCAGGCCAACGGCGGCGACCGGCTGCCGGACGCCGTTCCCATGCTGTGCTGCCCGGGCGATGTGGCGATCTGCAACCGTCAGGCATTGCACGGTTCCTTCGCCAACACGTCGCCGGCACGGCGTGTGTCCATCGTGTTCGGCTTCCACCGCTTGGACGCGGTTCGCAATGTCGAGAAGCGGCGCCAAAACGGGGATACGGTGGTTTATGACGACGCGCGCATCCGCCAACGCTCGCGCGTGATCCAGGTCGCCATCGACGCGCGCGCGCAGCGCTTCCCGGATGAAACACCGTACCGCTACCAGCCTTTCGTCGGCGACGAGGACGACAACCGCTGGAACGAACACACGCGGCGAACCGTTCTCAGGGACTACAACCTGCTGAATCTCGGCATCTAGCGACCTGCCCGCGAAGCGCGGGCGTCGTCACGGTCCCAAACTGCCTATCGGGATCACGGCCACGCCGTCGCTGCGACGGTAGCCGTAGCCCGTGCTGACGATCACCGCCAGTAGCTTGGGTTCGCCGACTGCTCCCACGTCGATCCGGTTGCGGAACTTCAAGAGCGCTGCGGCGGCCGCGTCTACCTGGCCGACGCCCAGTTTCACCTCGAATGCGCACCAATCCCCCTGCCGTTTCTGGACGATGGCGTCCACTTCGAGGTTCGTGTTGTCGAGGTAGTGGAACACTTCCGCATCGTTGGCCTGGCTGTAAATGGCCAGGTCCCGGTACACCATCGACTCGAACAGGAAGCCGAGAAACTGCAGGTCGCCGATCAGCCGCTCCGGCGTCGCACCGATCGCGGCTACCGCAAGCGAAGGATCAACGAAATGGCGCTTCGGGGACTTTCGCAGGATGGAGCGGGAACGAAGATGCGTGGACCAGGCCCTTTGTTCTTCGTAGACCATCAACCGTCGCAGCGCCACCAGATAGCCGGTTACGGTATCGGCGTCCAACGGGCCGCCATCGCCGCCTGCGTCGGCAGCGATCGTGCGGACACTCACGGGCGTCGACACGTTGCGGGCCAATGATCGGAGGACCCGCCCCACGTTGTCGGGATCCCGGGACAGACCGTCAATGCGCTGCAGGTCGCTCCGGCGAATCTCGTCGAGATAGTCCACGCGGGCCGTCAAGCAAGCCCGTTCATCCAAGTCCATCTCGCCCGGCCATCCCCCACGGCCGATGCGCGATGCGAGGTCCGCCAGACGGACGTTCTGTTCTGTGCAGCCGTCGAAGTCCGCGTCAAGGAGACGGGTGAGCGACACGTCCCCGGTCGACTGACCCATCTCGAACGAACTCATGGGACGCAGCCGCAGCCGGGAGATGCGCCCGGCGCCAGTGTGACGGGTGATGTCGTCAGCGGGTACGGCCGAACCTGTCAGGATGAACTGCCCACGGGTCCGACGGGCGTCCACGGCCCGTCGGACGTGATTCCAGATCGCGGGTTCTACCTGCCACTCGTCGATGAGTCGGGGCGTCGCGCCGGCCAGGATCAGGTCCGGCTCTACCGCCATCGCCCGTCTGGCGTTTTCGTCGACGTCCAGCAAGACTTCGCTAGCGGCCTGCCGTCGCGCCGTCTCGGTCTTGCCGCAGGCACGCGGTCCTTCAATGAGCACCGCGCCGGAGACCGCCAGACGAGCCGTAAGCTCACGGTCACCGAGCCGAGGAGTGTACATCGCGAGTGTCCGACCGGCCATTTGAAACACTAATGACCGGGAAAATGTAACGCCACCAACCAGTGCTATGCAACGTCAATGGCCGGCGAAATGCAAAATCCAGCCTTTGCTTGTATTGGTCTCGAAGGGGCGAGCGTGCCGGGTGTTCGCCTACCGGTAGCGGCGCGCCTGCGTATTGAACATTGCCGCGTAGTGGCCGTCGCGAGCGATCAACTCGTCGTGCCCGCCGATCTCGATCACCCGGCCATCCTCGATGACGACGATGAGGTCGGCCATGCGCACGGTCGAGAACCGGTGGGAGATGAACACCACCGTCTTGTCGCCGGCCAGCGCGCCGACCTGTTCGTACAGCCGATGCTCTCGGAACGCATCGAGTGCGGCGGTCGGTTCATCGAGCACGAGCATCTGGGCATCGCTCATGAACGCGCGCGAGATGGCCAGGTGCTGCCACTCGCCGCCGGACAGGTCGATGCCCTCGTCGAAGGTCTTGCCGAGGATCGTGTCGTAGCCGTCCGGGAGCTTGTCGATGATGTCGTGGGCGCCGCCTTTCTCGGCGGCGGCGACAACGCGGGACCGTTCGTCCATGGCGTCGGCTTGGCCGAGGCCGACGTTGTCGGCGGCGGAGAGGTCGTAGCGGAAAAAGTCCTGGAACACCACCGCCACGTGGCGACGCAACTCCGCGAGGTCGTAGTCGCGAAGATCTTGGCCGTCGAGGAGGATCTCGCCCTCGGCGGGATCGTAGAGCCGGCTCAAGAGCTTCACCAGCGTGGTCTTGCCGGCCCCGTTCTCGCCGGCGATGGCGACGCGCTGGCCCGCGGGTATCCGGAAAGAGACGTCGCGTAGGATCCAGGCGTCGGACCCGGGGTACTTGAACGAGACGTTGCGGAATTCGACGCCGCTCTGAATGGGCGTTGGGATGGGATGGGCCGGCGAGCCGCGTTCCGCCAACGCACCGTCCACGGACTTGGTGTCGAGGTCCAGGAACTCGAAGAAGCGAGTGGTGAACAGCGCGTTCTGGTAGACCGATCCGCCGGAACTGATCAATCCTGCCAGCAGGTTGCGGCTTTGCTGCGCGGCCTGGAAGACGAGGGCCAGGTCGCCGATCGTGATGTGCCCTAGCACGGCTTGGTAGACCGCGTAGCCCCAGATCGCGCCGACGCCGAGAAGGGACACCAGGTTGAGCCCTACGTTCACCTTGAAGATGTCGAAGACGAGCTTGCGGATGGCCGTCAGGTAGATGTCCCGGAACCGCTGGAAACGGGACAGGAAGAGGTCGCGCAGCGTGAAGATGCGGACCTCCTTGGCGCTGTCGCGATCGGTCAAGAGCCGCGCCATGTAGTCGATCATGCGGTCGTTGCGGATGAGTTCCGCGTTCAGGTCGTAGCGCTTGCGGGCGAAGTGCCCCTCGACGAGGATGCGCGGCAGGGCGGTCAGGATGAGGAGCGCGATGGCGAGCGGGTGCAGGATCGACAGCAGGCTCACCATCGCGATCAGCGAGAACGCCTGCTGCATGAGAGAGATGGTCGACCAGGAGATGTTCGAGATCCGGTAGAACTGCTGGGTAGCGTGATGCAACTGGTCGTAGAACTTGGGCGTCTCGAAGAAGGCGATGTCGAGTGCCCCGGCCTTGTCGATGATGCGCTGCTTGGCGGTGTACCAGATTCGCTCGCTTAAGATCTCCTGGACGAACCCGGACGCGGAGTCGAACGCGGCCTGCGAAACCCACAGTCCGAAAAGGACGGCCAGCGGCATGAACACGATGCCCCAAACCATCGTGCCCCCGCTTGCCGCGACCACGCCGTCGATGATGACCTTGGTCATGTAGACGATGGCCGCCGGGATCACGGCGGTCGCAACCATCAGCGCGCAGGCCACGACGAGGAAGCCGGGTGCCACTTGCCACATGAAGGCGAATACGCGCGGCACGATGAGCGCGATGTCGCGCAACGTGTGCAGCGTGCCTTGTTCCGGGGGGCGGAACTGGTCGGACATGGCGGTTCACGCGCCTCAGGGGCGGGCGCGCATTCTAGTGCGTCTTAGGCCGGTTCGCCTTCCTCGGAAACGTGCACGACGACGAAAACCGTCTGGTTCTGCGAAGGCATTGAGCCGAGGACGAGCGTTTGACCGGGACGGAAGCCGAGACGCGTTTCGACCTTGCCCGTCGTCCGGCGCGAGGTGGATGTCCCAGGAGGCAGATCAGTGATTTCGAGATGCATTTCGCTACCGCGATAGACGCCGCCGTCGATGTGGATCCGCCATTTCTCGCTCGGATCCAGAGGCTCGGACGCGTCGGTCTCGATCTGCAGCTCGAACGGACCCTCGGAAACGGCGACATGGCCTTCGCCGATTAGAGAATAGCCCTCGAAACGAAACACCTTGCGGAGTTCCTTTTCGACCAAGGCCAGACGCTCATCGCTCGACTCGGTGCCATTGCCTACCACCACTTGAAAGTGCAGGCGGTACGACAAGGCTGGCGACGCCACGTCGAACTCCTCGAGCATGCGGCGGATCTTGTCGAGGTTGTCGGGCGTCTCGCGCACACTGATCGCTGCAGCGCCAGGAGCGAACGAGATGACGCCTGGTGCCCCTGGTCGATCCTTGTACACGTATGGTCCGACGAGCCCGGTGGCCGTGGCCACGTCGAGGTGCTCGAGGGCAAACGTCCTCGTCTCCAGATCGGTCGGCGTTGGCAACGACGTGAAGACGGGTTCTCCTTCGCTCGGCTGATCGCGCACCTGTTCTGCCATTTCCACTTCGCACCCCGTCAAAACCAGCAGCGAGACGAGCGGGATTTTGAACCGTGTGTCCATAGTCACTCCTTGTAGAACCAGAACACCGTGATGTCGGGATCATCCGTTTGAATCACGGCGACGTTGTGTCGAGGCGCGCTGACGACAGGCGCGCTAGTCATGCTTGCCGGCGGCTGCCAGACCGGTCCGAGTCGCGGACCTTGCGGGGTCGGGAGCATGAGTGCCAATGCCGCCGCAATGGACGCCGTCGTGGCGGTGGCTGCCGCCCAAACAGGTGGCGTGGGCAGACGCCACCGCAACCGATGCCGGACGCCCGCGTCGGCACGTGCCCCGCCGAGGGCGACGATGGACTGAGTTCGAACGCTGACGGCCGCCTCCAGCGTGTCGTCCAATGCCTCGTAGCCGGTCAGGATCGACCGTGCCAAGCCGCCGCAACGTTCGCAGGCGCGGACGTGTCCGGCGAGTTCGGTCGTGCCGCTGCCGTCGAGTTCATCGACGTCGGCCCGCAGCAAGTCCGCCACCGGCCGGCCGCATACCTCGTCCGTCATCGGTCGTCCCTCACGCCTGCGGCGATCAGGCGGCGACGAAGCGCGGCCCGTGCTTTGAACAAGTTGACGCGAACCGTCGCCGGACGGATACCGAGTAACTCGGCGACCTGGGCTGCCGTCATGCCCTGCAGTTCGACCAGGTCGAACACCTCGCGCTGACGGCGGGGCAACTCGCGGAAAAGCGACACCAGCAGCCGCTTGAGTTCAGTGCCGGCGCGGCTCTCCTCGGGCCCGGGCGACGCGGACACCAGTTTCTCGGCGTCGAGCGCGTGGACTTCGCCGTGGCGTCGCCACTTGCGGAACAGGCTGACGGCAGCGTTGCGCGTGGCCTTGTACAGCCACGGTTCGATTCGCTCCGGATGCCGCAGACTGTCGAGACTCGCCACCATTTGGATCAACACCTCCTGGGTCACGTCGTCGGCCGTGTCGGGATCGCCGGTCTGGACAAGGGCCCAACGGCGCACCCTCGGCGCAGCAGCACGGACCAGCGCTTCGAGCGCACCCTCGGCGTCTGCGTCGCCGCCCGTGGCAAGAACCGCCAAGTTCCCAAGCTCTTCCTGCACGGTGCGGGGTTTGTGAGACCTGCCAACATGTCAATATACGACGCAAAGGCGACGCAAGACGTTTACCCGGGGACTAGGGATTCGACTCGCCGGGACGATCAAGTCAGGGTGGTGTCTCGATGCCGACTTCGTCGGCGAATGCGGTGAAGTGGCGAACGTGCCAGGTGAGGATTGCCGATGCTTCGGCCTTCAACGCCGACACGGCCACGAGTATGTCGTACATTTGACCGCCCCTTGCCGAGCGCCGCCGCGCTTCGTGCAGCGCTTCCCATGTTTCCGTCGCGGTAAGGTGCTCCACAGGCGTGTCACGCCAGTTTTCCTCGATCAACGCGATGGCGTCGCCACTCCGCAACCGACCCTGTCCGGGCAGGCGCGTCAGTACCGCGTAAGTTGGGCCAACGAATGGGCGGCGAGCACCAGTTCTTCTCCGGCGTCGATCCTGCGGTCAAGTTCGATCCGGGTTCTGTCGTGGTGTTCGTGCCAAGTGCAGACGGCAGCCACCAAAACGCTGGTGTCGGAGAGGTACCGCGTCACCGGGAATCCGGCGTCTCGGTGCGAACGGCGGCGACCGCCGCGGCGACGTCGGATTGAGTCAGTACGGGGGGTTGCTCCTCGACGGGGACGGCGACCGCGAGGGAGCCTGATCGCTCAAGTTTCACCTCCATCGGCAACGGTTCGATCTCGACATCTGCCAACCCGGCTGCGCCACGGTAGCCTCGAAACCGAAGGGGCGCCGATATCGCCATGGCCCCATGCGCTCCACGCTGGCATCGGGCATGCTTGTCGCCACGGTGAGCGTTCTAACGGGCAAATCCAGCGATTTCCTGAAGATCGGCGTGGCGGCCGCTGGCCGCGGCGACCTCGACACCGTCTCGGCCGTGCTGGCCGAGAAGCCGGAGTGGCTGCGCCGGATCGGTTCGCACGGCCGCACGATGCTCTGGGAAGCCGCCTATCGAGGCCGGGGCGCCATGGTCGACTATCTCGCGGATCGGGGAGCCGATATCGACGCGCGCGGCTGCCACTTCACGCCGCTCCTGGTCGAGGTGTCCCCGTACTGCGCGGCCCGCGTCAAGAACCACGACGCGGTTGCCCAAGGCCTGCTCGCACGAGGTGCGAAGGTCGACGTTTGCACCGCGGCCTACCTGGGCGACGCCGCCGCCGTCCGAGACAGCTTGGCCGCGGATCCGGACCTGGTCCCCGCCGAGCAAGCCCAGCACGATCCCAATGTCCGAGCGACGGTGCTGCACTACGCGGTCGCCGCCGGGCATCTCGACGTCGTGCGCCTGGTCCTTGCCCAGGGCGCCGATCCGCGTCCCTACGGCTACTGGCTGATCCGCTTCTGCATCTGGCGGCACCGCGCGGACATTCTGGAAGCGCTGATCGCGGGCGGACTCGATCCAGCGAGTTCCGAGCCGCCGCGTTCCGGTTTGACCGACGGCGCGATCATCGCGTTGCTCGAAGCCCACGGGGTGTCCTATGGCCCGGATCACGCCGAGGGCGGCTGGCCGCCGATCGTCTACCAGTCCCGCGGCGACCGGGGCGGCAGCGTGGCGCGGGTGCGCGAACTCATCGAGCAGGGGGCCGACGTCAACGTCCGCAACCACAAGGGGCAGAGCGCCCTGCATTGCGCGGCGAAAGCCGGCTTCGTGGACATCGTGGCGCTGCTCCTCGACCACGGCGCGCACGTCGACGCCGAGGACGGTGCCGGCGAGACGCCGCTCGGGACGGCTTTGCGATCGACCGTGAAGGACAAGCCGCGGCTACTTGCCGTCGTCGACCTACTGGTCGCTGCCGGGGCCGACCCCGACCACGCCGATCATGCGGGACGAACGCCCGCGCGCGTTGCGCGCCGCAAGCGCGATGCCGCCGTGTGGGTGACCGCCCTGGGCACGCCCTGATACGCTCGCCGGTCTCTTCGACCAACCGGCTCGATCCATGGACACCACCACCCCGCGCGTGCTCGGCAAGAGTGACTTGGCCGTGACCCCCCTTGGCTTTGGCGGCGGCACGATCGGTGCCCCACAGGTTTCCAACGAGGACAGCTTGGCGACCGTAGCAGCCGCTTGGGAAACAGGCGTCCGGTTCTACGACACGGCGCCTTGGTACGGCATCGGACGCTCGGAGAGGCGCCTGGGATTGGCGCTGTCCGCCCTTGGACCCCGGGAGGCGTTCCGCGTCAACACGAAGGTCGGCAAGACCCTGGTGCCCGAGCCGGTGCGCGACGAGGCCGCGAAGACCCTGAGCCCGGGTGGCGGGGTGCGCACGCCGCGGGATCCGGTGAGCGGTTTCCGGGTTCGGTTCGAGTACACCTACGACGCCATCCTGGGCCAGCATGGCGACTCCCTGCAGCGGCTCGGCATGTCGTCGGTCGACAGCCTCACCATCCACGACATCGACTACGGCTACCACGCGCCGGAGGGGATCGAGGCGCACCTTCGGGAGCTCGCCAGAGACGGCGGGGGTGGTGCCCGGGCCTTGGAGGAGTTGCGCGCGAGCGGTCGGATCAGCGCCATCGGCTGCGGCTGCAATCTCGAGTCGCGCAACGCTTGGAGCTGGGACGACGCCAAGCACGAGGACTTAAGCGAACGCATCGCCGAGACGGTGGATCTCGATTTCTTCGTCGTCGCCGGCGGCTACACGCTCCTGGAGACCCGTGCGCTCCGGCGCATCCTGCCGCTGTGCGCCGCGCGCGGCATCGGGGTGGTGATCGCCGCCCCGTACGCCAGCGGCTGGCTTGCCGATCCGTCCCGGGCCGCCACCTACATGTATGCGTCGGCGCCGCCCGAGATCGTCGCCAAGTCGACGCGAATGCAGGCCATCTGCACCGAGTACGACGTGCCACTTGCCGCCGTCGCGCTGCAGTTTCCGTTGGCCCATCCGGTGGTCGCAACGGTGATCCCCGGTGCCAAGTTGCCGGCGGAGCCCGTCGCCAATCGTGACAACCTGGACCTGCCCGTGCCGTCGGAGATCTGGGAGCGGTTCAAGCGCGAGGGGCTGCTCGACGAAGGCGCCCCGACCCCGGCGTGAGCACCGCGCGCTGCTATACTGCGACCGCGCTGTAGCGCCGTGCGCGACTGCGCGGCTGACGCCACGGCGCGCCTCGCGGCGCGGGCGCAAACCATCAAGGAGAGTAGCCGACAATGAGTCTTTCGACGCTAAGCCACATCCTGGACTTCTTCAGCGGCAAGGAGCCGACGCCCGAGGAGCGCCAGGACATGGTCAACGAGACCTTGATGCTGGTTCTGTCCCGAGCAACGGAGTCCGACACGAACATCCACCCGGTCGAGGTGGAGACGGTGCGGGAGATGGTCCAGAAGCGCACCGGCGAAGACGTCACCGCCGCCGAGGTGCGCGTTGCCGCGCATTCGCGGATCTACGAGTCGGCCCCCCTCGAAAACCACGTCCAGCGAGTCGCGCGGCAGCTCGACGTGGAGGACCGCGTCATGATCGCCAAGGCGCTGGCCGAGGTGATCCTGGTCGACGGTCGCGTTAGCGGTCGCGAGGTCCGCTTCTTCAACAGCATCGCGGGCGCGATGGAATTGACCGCCGCGGACCTCGCGGGCCTGTTCGCGACGCACTGACTCCTCGGCACGCTCCTAGCGCAACGGATCGAAGATCACGCGCCCCGTGGTTTCTCGGCCCGCCAGCCGGGCCAGCGCCCCCGGCAGCGCGTCGAAGCCGATCGTCTCGCTGATCTGTGCTGCGATCGCGCCCGCGGCGAGTTGCTCGTGGAGATCGGCGTAGCAGCGCCGGACGAGATCGGGACGCCGTTCGCGGTATCCGCCCATGTGCACGCCCACCACCGCGTAGTTCTTGACGAGCGCATGGTTCGCCGGGGCCGAGGGAATGTCGCCGCTCGCGAAACCGATCACCAGCAAGCGACCTTCCCAAGCCAGCAGTCGCCGAGCGACATCGAAGTAGCGGCCGCCCACGGGGTCGAAGACCACGTCGACGCCTCTGCCGTCGGTCAGCCCCATGACCGATTCGTAGAGATCGTCGTGCGTATAGTCGATCACGGCATCGGCGCCGGCCCGGGCGGCGAACGCGGCCTTGTCCGGTCCGCCGGCGGCCGCAACAACCCAGCAGGCGTGTCGATGTGCCATCGCGACGGCCGCTGACCCTACGCCGCCGGCGGCCGCCAGAACAAGCACCGTCTCTCCTGGCTGCAACCGGGCCCGGTGATGGAGCGCGAGCCACGCCGTGCCGTGGGTGATGTGGATCCCCATCGCGGCCGCCGTCTCGACGGCGTCCGGAATCGGATGCGACAGCGCCTCCGCTAGCAAGGCTTCCTCGGCGAAACCACCGGCGGGCGCGACGGTTGGCCCGACCAGCCGGGTGCCGGGCACGCCGGCGGCCCCCGGGCCCGCGGCGACCACGGTTCCCGCCGCGTTCATGCCGGGCGTGAACGGCGGCGTGCGCTTGACCTGGTAGCTGCCGCGGCATTGCAGAATGTCGGCGAAATTGAGGTCGGTGGCTTCGACGCGTATGCGCACCGCCCCCGGACCCGGTTCCGGCGAGGCGATCTCGGCGGGCTCGAGTTGCTGCCACGGATCGCCCAATCGGGGCATGCGCCATGCCTTCATGCAAGAAGCACCCTTTGTCTGGTCGGCCCATACTATGTCGCGTGGCGGTTGCGGTGTTATGCCAAACCTGGTGTAGGACATCAGCCTATGGCAATCGCGACCACTTGCCTTGCGCTATGATCCGGACGATTCGTTCGCCTTTGCGACTGCCCCACGGCTGGCCCGGCGCTTCGCTCCGCGGTATGCCTACTCCAGCTTCGGCCCAGCCCCGCCGTCGATCATGGAACATCCGCCGACGGTCGCTGCGTTCCCTCTGCGGATGTTCCACGAGAGGTATGCCATGGGTGCGACAAGGGCCAAGGTCAAGCTGCGCAACCCGCGTCGTCCGGAGCTTGGCGTTGTGGAGATCGACGCGCTGGCCGATACCGGGGCGACGCATATGTGCATTCCATCGGGAATCCGCGACCGGCTCGAACTGGAGTCGGCCGAGGACAAGCCCGTCAGGCTGGCCGACGGCACCCACCGTATGGTCGCGTACGTCGGACCGATCGAGTTGCGCTACGGCGGTCGAACGGGCTTCACCGGTGCCCTGGTGATGGGCGACGAACCCTTGCTTGGCCAACTGCCTCTCGAGGACATGGACCTTGTCGTGGTTCCCAAGACCCGCGAGGTGATCCCGAACCCGGAGAGTCCCGGCGCGGGCCGTTCTTTCGCTTAGCTACGTGGGGCGAAGCGCGCGGCTAGTTGGCGCCGAGGTGGTGGGCGAGGTGCTCGGCCAGGTCGCGGGCGTCGTCTTCGGCACCGTGGATGAAGCTTGATTTGCGGCGGCGGAGAAAGGTCAGCCCGAGCGCGACCATGCCAGGAGAATCCGTGACGACCCCGCCGTCGTGCTTCAGCCGCCCCTTGCGGTCGAGTACCGGCACGTCGAGCCAGGAGTAGTCCGGTCGGTAGCCGGTGGCCCAGAGGACGCTTCGGATGCCTTCCTCGGCCAGGTCGAAGCCGAGGCTCGGTTGCTCGGGCACGGCGGTCGCCGGCAGCCGTTCGCCCACCTCGGCGGTGGCCTCGTGTTGCACGGCCCACTCGTCGAAGCCGTTGAGCAGCCGGTTCAGCTTGAGGTCGGCGAGCTTGCAGACGTTCGGCAATGAACCCGAGAACTGCGCGCGACCGTCGCGAAACCCCATGAGCCGGCCGACCAACCGAACGCCGAGGTCGGTTAGGGCGTTGAGATCGAGCGTCTTGCGTTCGGGTGTACCGACCAGTTGCGGCGATGGGAGATTGCGCGCGCGCACCAGGTCGTCGACAGCGTCGTAGCGGTCGTCGAGCAGCCCGGTGCGCTCCATCCACCACTGGATGTCGCGGTCGCGGTAGGTCCGCGGCATGCGCACATGCTCACCCGCCGCGAGCGTCACGGATCGCCCGGAGCGCGCCAACTCCTCGGCGACCTGGAGACCGGTTGCCGATGCCCCGACGACCAGCACGCCGCCGGGTGGCAGCGCTCTCGGATTCCTGTAGTCGAGCGCTGGAACGGACGCGATGTCCCCGGACAGGTCGCGAGCGGCGCCGGGGAAACTGGGTAGGTTGCAGGCTCCGCTGGCGAGGACTACGCCGCGTGCGTGCCAGTCGCCGCGCGTCGTGGCGACTTCGTAGCCCGCGGCGCCCGGCTTGACCGACGTCACGCGCACGCCGGTTTCCACCGGCGCGCGGATGGTGTCGGCATAGCCCGAGATGAACGAGACCACCTCCGGCATGGTCATGAAGCCGTCGGGGTCGTCGCCATCGTAGCCGTAGCCCGGCAACCGGCTTTGCCAATTCGGGGTCAGGAGCCGCAGCGAGTCCCACCGTTCCGTGCGCCACGAGTTGGCCACCTCGCCGCGCTCGAGAACCACGTGGTCGATGTCGCGCCGGGTGAGTTCATGGCTCATGGCGAGGCCGGAGTGGCCGCCGCCGATCACCACGATGTCGACTGTACGAATCGTGTCGCCCCCTCTGTCGAGGCCTACTCGACCTCGACCGTGACGTTCGTCGGGTTGGTGATGATGTCGTACACCGCCGAGCGCTTCTGCGACTGCGCGACCAGCGCCTCGATGTCGTCGGCGGACGCGTCCGCATCGATCTGGTAGGTCACCTTGATCGCGTTGAAACCGTTGCGCACGTCGGCGTCGGCACCGAGGATACCTTGGATGTCCATGTCGCCCTCGAGGGTCGCCGTGACGGACTTGAGCTGGATGTCGCGGTTCTGGGCGACCGACGCGACACCGGCGGTCAGGCAACTGGCGAGGCCGACGAGCACGTATTCGACCGGAGTCGCGCCGTTGTCTTCCGCCGCGAACGTCTCGGGGTGGTCGGCGTCGAACACGAACTCGCGCTTGTGCCGTTGCTCGTCGCCGAGTCCGAAATAGCCCTCCACGGACGAGCGGCTGTGCGTACCGTTCTGCCAGGCACAGGTGGCGCGCCACTTGAACTGGGCAGCCTCCGGGGCTTCGGACACGGCCTCGCGGGCCGCAAGGAGTGCCCCAACGTTGACGCCGTTGTCGGCACTGCCAGCGTCCTTGGTGTCGGTCATGGTTAGTGCTTTCCTTGGTCAGCAGAAACGCGCGATTGTAGCAGTCTGCAGGAGCCCTCAGCCGGGGAGCGTACTGTCCAACGCGAGGTGAGGGTGAAGCACAGAGCCGATTCCAACGCGAAGTGAGGGTGAAGCGGATGTCCGGCGCACCATTCGGTGATGATCG
>JAPOYV010000069.1 GCA_026706385.1 Gammaproteobacteria bacterium | reverse complement strand
ATCGCCCTTTTCGATTGGCGCTGCCCGCCGGCGACGACGTCGGACCGGCCGGACCGCTTGCGGTTCGGCAACGGCTTCGGCCGGGCTAAAAGAAAAGGGCGATGTTCGGACTGGGGGAGCCGCGATGTCGTCGCATGTCCAAACTACTGTTGACATATACAGTAGTTCGGAGTAGCCTGTTCCCCGAATGCAGGACACCACGGTGGCGCCTCGTGCAAGGGAAACGTCGTCCTCGGACAGGAACGAAGCCACGGCCTCGGCGGACCCGGCGGCCGCGGCAGACCAGCCTGGAGTTCAAACCCACCGGCCGCGGCGGCGCCCGCCCCGGCGCCGGACGTCCGCGGACCCGCCGCTCGCGGGTCGCGCACCGCAGCCGCGGCGCCATCCCCGGGCGCTGCCCGGTGCTGGTCACGCTGCGCGTGCTCGACGACGTGCCGCCGCTGCGCCGGGGGCGCTTCGTGCGCGCCTTCCGGGAGACGCTGCGCCAGTGCAGGAACCGTCCCGGCTTCCGCGTGGCGCACTACTCGGTGCAGGACGACCACGCGCACTTCCTGGTCGAGGCGGCGGGGGCGCGGCGTCTGGCGAACGGCATGAAGAGCCTGGCGGCGCGTTTCGCGCGCTGCGTGAACCGTGTCTTCGGCCGCAGGGGGCGCGTTCTGGCGGGTCGCTTCCACCACGTGCTGAAGCGGACGCCGACGGAGGTTCGCCGGGCGCTGGCGTACGTCCTGCTGAACGCGCGCAAGCACTACCGTCAGCGCCGCCGCCGGATTCCGCCGGTGGTCCTGGACGGCGCGAGTTCGGGGTTGTGGTTCGACGGCTGGAGGGGCCGCGGTCCGCCGCCGGGGCGCTACGCGGACGTTGACCGGGAGCCGGAGGTGGCGGTGCCGCGGACATGGCTGCTGTCGACCGGTTGGCGGCGCATCGGGCTGGTGGATCCGGCGGAGGTGCCGGGGGGCTAGGCTTCGAACCGACGAGCCCACCGTTCGAGCAGCCAGCGTGGGAAGGGATGGCGAGTTGATTCGACCAAACGGCCGGCCAAGCGGCGTCGAGACGTAACACCACAGTGACGTGGATAGCCGAACCCCGGCGCGTTATCGGTGCCGGTTGTTCGCGGTGGCCAGCGCCCGCGCGTGCCTCTGGCGGCGGCGGGTTGTCCACGCCTTGTCCACGGTGCCGCTCCCCCTCATCGTCAAGGCGCGGTGGCCAAGGGGTGGACAACCCACGTCGACCTCGGCCCGTTGAACTGCCGGGTGATGACTGACCCTGCGCAAGCGGTGCTGGAGCCGACGGGCTTGCGGCGGGCGAGGAACCTGTAAGGGGAACGCCACGACCCATGCCGCGCGGGACCCGCAATGGCGAGCTGTGGACGCCGGCTGCGCGGTTTGACGGGGTGCGGCAAGTGCAGTAAACAGTTCCGTCAGATGACCTACTGCCTAGCGATCTCAGTGGACCAGGGCCTGGTCTTCGCGTCCGATTCGCGCACCAACGCTGGCGCCGACCAGATCAGCACCTACAGCAAGATGCACCGTTTCGGCGCCAACGGCGAGCGCACGCTCGTGCTGCTCTCGGCCGGGAATCTCGCCACCACGCAGAGCGTGGTCGCCGCCATCGAGCGCGACATTCGCGTCGAGGCGAAGCGGAACCTGATGAACGTGGAGGACCTGGGCGCGGCGGCGGAGTACATCGGTGGCATCAGCGCCGAGGAGCAGCGCAAGCATCGTTCGGGGCCCACCAGCGAAGGCTTCCAGCCGGAAGCGTCGTTCATTCTCGGCGGCCAGGTTCGCGGCGGACCCGCGGGGATCGAGCACATTTATCCGGAAGGCAACTTCGTGCGCGCATCGCTCTCGACGCCGTTCCTACAGATCGGCGAGGTCAAGTACGGCAAGCCCATCCTCGACCGGATCATCAGCCACGATACGACCCTCGACGCCGCGCTCAAGTGCGCGCTGGTGTCCATGGACTCCACCATGCGCAGCAACGCAACCGTCGGCCCGCCGGTGGAATACCTCGTCTACCAGGCCGACACCTTCGCGCGCGGGACCTACGATGTCCTCGAAGAGGATGCGCCTTACCTCCTCGAACTGCGCCACGCCTGGTCGGACAACATCCGCATCGCCTTCGAGAGCCTGCCGAGCGCGCCGACCGCCATCGGCGCGGACGCCACCGTACGCCACATCTGAACCGGACTGGCCGGGGATGGGCTGATGTAGTATTCCGCTTCGGACGAACCAGCGGACGCCGGTCGTCCGCGGTCGCTTGTCGGTAGGAACAGCGAGGTCTAAGTCCATGAAACGAATCGCCAGCGCCCTGGTTCGCCGCGTACTGGGACCGGTGGCCGCCTCCACCGAACTGCCGTTCACGGTGGTCCTGCCCGACGGTTCCGCGATCGAGCGGGGCAGCGCCGGTGACCCCAAGCGCGTGGTCATACACTTCAAGACCGTGCGTTCGGCTTGGCGGACGCTCGCCTACGGTCACATCGGCGTGCTCGAGTCGTATTTCGACGGCGACGTCGACATCGACGGCGATCTGCGCGAGATCATGGCCATCGGCTTCGACTCGGGGTTCGACAGTTCGGCCGGGCTCCTGGTCTCCATCCGCAATCGCTGGCATGGGCTCCGCTTCAACAACCGCACCGGCGCGAGCCCCAAGGAGAACGCGCGCTTCCACTACGGCCTTGGCGCCGAGTTCTATTCCAAGATGCTCGACGAGCCCTACCTCATGTACACCTGCGCGTACTACGAGGATCCGAGCAAGAGCGTCCTCGATGCGCAGATCGCCAAGATGGAACACGTGGCCCGCAAGGTCCGGCTCGCGCCGGGCGAGCACGTCATCGACATGGGCTGCGGCTTCGGCGGCTTCATGTTCTACGCGGCCGAGCAGCACGGCGCCCACGTCACGGGCGTCAATACGACCACCGAGCAGGCCGACTGGGTGAAGGCGAAGATCGCGGCCCATGGTCTGCAGGGCCAGCTCACCATGCACGAGGCGGACGTCCGCCAAGGCTTCGGCAGCTACGACAAGGTGGTCTCCATCGGCGTCCTCGAGCATGCCGGTCGCCACCAGTTGCGCGAGGTCATCCGGGCGCACGCCAATGCACTGAAGCCGGGTGGCTTGGGCCTGATCCACTTCATCGGCCATGTCGCCGATCGCTCGACCGACTTCTTCATCCGCAAGTACATCTTCCCCGGCGGCTGGATTCCGAGCCTGTCGAAAGCGCTTGACGCCATGGAGGCGGAGGGTCTCGAGATCCTGGACGTGGAGAACCTGCGTCGCCACTACGCGCTGACCCTCGACGGGTGGACGGAGAAGTTCGACGCCAACTGGCCCGCCATCCAGGCCATGGACCCGGCGCGTTTCGACGAGCGCTTCCTGCGCATCTGGCGCACGTACCTCATCGGCTGCGCGGAGATGTTCCGCGCCAAGACCAGCCAGACGAACCTCTTCCAGGTGGTCTTCAGCAAACCCAACGTCAACGTCGAGAACTACCCGATGACGCGGCGGCATCTTTACCAGGAGCCCTTGCCGATCGTGGGCGAGCAAGCCGCCGGATGACCGATTCCCATAACGACCACGCGCGCAGAGCGCGCGCGTTCGCCGACGCGTTGGCGGAAGCCAGCCGGCACGACGGTGCCGTGCGCTCGCTCGACAAGCCGCTGTCGAATCTCTTCCGCGACCGCGAGGTCAAGCAGCGCGGACTGCCCGCTGGCGATCTCGTCCATGTGCTCGCGGTGGACGCGGCGGCGAACCGCGTGGAAGTCGAAGGCATGATTCCCTACGACGCGTTGCTCGATGCGACGCTCGCTCACGGCCAGGCACCCCGTGTCGTGCCCCAGCTCAAGTCGATCACGGTCGGCGGCGCGGTGGCGGGCATCGGCATCGAGGCGACCTCGTTCCGCCACGGCCTCGTGCACGAAACGGTGCTGGAGATGGACGTGGCGTTGCCCGATGGGCGCATCGTCACCTGCACACGCGACGACGAGCACGGGGACCTCTTCCTCGGCCTGCCGAACAGCTACGGGACCTTGGGCTATGCCACCCGGCTCGTCATCGAGACGATGCCCGTCAAGCCCTACGTGGAAGTCACGCATCGCCGCTTCTCGCGTGCGGAAGCGCTCTTCGAGGCGGTCCGGGAGTCCTACGAGGCCGACTTCGACTTTCTCGACGGCGTCGCCTTCTCGCGCAACGACCTGGTGCTCTCCTCGGCGCGCTTCGTCGCCGAGGCACCGTACACGAGCGACTATACGTACGAGCGCATCTACTACCAGTCGCTGCGCACCCGCGAGACCGACTACCTGACTGCGCAGGACTATTTCTGGCGGTGGGATACCGACTGGTTCTGGTGTTCCAAGAACATGGGCGCCCAGCATCCCCTCCTCCGGCGCCTTCTGGGCCGGGAACGCCTCAACTCGCGGTTCTATCAACGCGTCATGCGCTGGAACAGCCGCTGGCGACTGCTCGAGGGTGTCGAGAAGCTCGGCGGCTATCGTCGGGAGTCGGTGATCCAGGACGTCGACCTGCCCATCGAGACGGCGCGGGAGTTCCTGGATTGGTTCATCGAGGAAATCGGCGTCCTCCCGGTGTGGATCTGTCCGGTGCTTGATCGGAACGGCTCGGACGACACGTCGCCGCTCTTCCCCGCACCGGGCGAGCGGTACGTGAACTTCGGCTTCTGGGACACGCTGCGGTTCACTGCCGGCTATCCGACCGGGCATTTCAACCGCAAGGTCGAGCGGGCGGTTGCGGAACTCGGCGGCATCAAGTCGCTGTACTCCTCGTCCTTCTACGACGCGGCGGAATTCGACCGTATCTACGGCGGGCCGGCCTATCGGGAGCTGAAAAGCCGCTACGACCCGACCGGTGCGTTGGGGGAACTCTATGCCAAGTGCGTACGCGAGCGCTGACGCGCGACGGCCCATGGGCAAGGCGCTTGCTCGGTGGCTCAAGGCGATCACATTGTGCGGTGCACTGCTGGCAAGCGTCGGCGCCCGTTCGGACGACGGCGTCGCCGCAGCCGAGGAGGCCTATGCCGAAGGCCGCTTTCTTGAGTGCGCCGAACTTGCCCAAGCACTGGGGACTTCCGACGGTCATACCCTGGCGGCGATGTGCCTGGCCTTGCAGGCGGAGTATCTCGCGGCGGAGGACGACAAGCCCGATTTGGTGGCGCGCGCCTTGACCTTGGCGGACGAGGCGATTCGCCTGGATCCGGACAATGCGGACGCCTACCTGCAGTCGGCCCGCGCCATTGGGCTTCACGCCGGGATCATCGGCAACTTGCGGGCGGTTCGCCAAGGTCTCGGCGGCACGACGCGCGACCTGGTCCTGGCTGCGCTCGAGCGGGCACCGGATAACCCCGAGGCCCACCTGGGTCTGGCGGGCTGGCATGCCGACATCGTCGCCGCAGGGTTCATCGCCCGGGCGATGTTCAAGGACGCGAACAAGGCGGATGCCGTCAAGCACTACGAGCGGGCCCTGGAACTGGGGGGCGACTCGAAGCTGGTGCGCCTCGAGTATGCGCGACGGCTGCCGAAGCTCGACCGCAAGGGCGGGCGCGAGCGCGCGCGTGCCCTCCTGGCCGAGGCAGCGGCGTCCCCGGTAGGCGACTTTCACGACGGGCTGATCCACGAGGACGTGGTGCGGGAATTGGCGGCCCTCGAATAGACGAGGTGCCGGGTTAGAATCGGCACTTCCGCTATCCGCCCGGGCCCCTTCCATGGATAACGCGCCGAACGTATTCGACGTCGAACTGCCGTCGTTCCAGACCGACGTGGTGGAGCGGTCCCGGCAGGTTCCGGTGGTGCTGCTGTTCTGGACGGACCAGGTGGCGCCGGCGGTCGAGACCAAGGCGACGCTGACCCGCCTTGCGGAGCAATACGGGGGCAAGTTCGCGCTGGCGCTTTCCGACATCGCCAAGGATCAAACCCTGGCGCAGCAGTTGCGCGTACAAGGCATTCCGAGCATCCGGGTCATCCGCGATGGCCAATTGGCCGAGCAGTTGGAGGGACCGCAGGGCGAGAGCGTGCTGCGACGCCTGCTCGACCAGTTGACCCAGTCGCCGAGCGACCGCCTCAAGGGGGACTTGGCGGGCCTCTTGGAGGCGGAGGACTACGACGGCGCGTTGGCCGTGCTGCAGGAGGCGATCAACGCCGAGCCGAACAACGCCGGGTTCAAGGTCGAGTGGGCCGACGTCCTGCTGCTGCAGGGCGACCTGGACGGCGCGCGGACTGTTTTGGCGACGATTCCGGAGGGGACGGAGGAAAGGGAACGCCCCGCGATGCGCCTCGAACTGCTCGAGGAAGCGGCCTCGTCCGGGTCGCTTGCCGATGCGCTCGATGCCGACGACGGCGACCTCGAGGCGCACTACCGGGCGGCCGTCCTGCTCGCCGCCGAGCGGCGCTATCCGGAGGCCCTGGATCACGCCATGGCCATACTCCAGCGCGACCGTGAGTTCCGCGAGGACGTCGGCCGGCTGACCATGATCCGCATCATGGCGTTGATGGGGCGAGGCTCGGATATCGCCAAGCGCTACCGGCGGCGAATGTTCAACTTCCTGCACTGATGCAAGGCGAAATTCGCTTGGAAAGCGTCCCTCGGCGGAAGTGGTCACTCACTTTAGCGCGCGATTTATGCACAATGGGCACTCAATCGCTGGGAACCCATGTCAGAACGGTCCCATTTCTCACCTACCGCCGAATTCGTAGATAACATGTTGAAATAACACTAAAAATGGAGTGTTGACGAGCTTTGAGCGGTTTTGATGCACAGGCCGCTCGACGACGACGCAGAGAGTTCGGGAGAGTTTTCCCAAGAGTTATCCACAGGGGATGAGAGGAGCAGGGGGAAAAAGCGTGGCAGGAACAGCAGAAGCGGGGGCTGACGGACCCCGTCGGGCGATGCTCGGTCTCACCGACATCGATGGTGTGCTGCGCGGCAAGTTCGTGAGCCCCGAGAAGTTCGAAAGCCTGATGACCAAGGACGGCGGATTCTGCGACTGCGTATTCGGTTGGGACATGGACGATGCGCTCTACGACGGCGGCGCCGTCACGGGCTGGCACACGGGCTTTCCGGACGCGCGCTACCGGCTCCTCGCGGCCACGGAGCGTGCGCTCGGCACGGACGGCACGCCCTATTTCATCGGCGAGTTCGCAAGCGCCGGCGGCGGCGACCACCCGGTGTGCCCGCGGACGCTGCTGCGGCGCGTTCTCGACCGCGCGGCGCGGACGGGACTGTCCGCGCAGGCGGGTTTCGAGTACGAGTTCTTCGTCTTCGAGGAGAACGCGACGAGCGTGCGTGACAAGGGCTATCGGGACATGCGCCCGATCACGCCCGGCAACTTCGGCTATTCGGTCCTGCGGGCGGCCACCAAGGCGGACATGTTCACGGGCTTGATGGACTACTGCGCGGACTTCCGCATGCCTCTCGAAGGCTTGCACTGCGAGACGGGTCCGGGCGTCTGGGAAGCGGCCCTGGCGATCGCCGACGGCATGGAGTCGGCGGATCGTGCGACCTTGTTCAAGACCTTCGCGAAGGTGTTCTTCCAGCAACGCGACCACATCGCGACGTTCATGGCCAAGTGGTCGATGGACTACCCCGGGCAGAGCGGCCACTACCACTTCTCCCTGCTCGATGATGGTCGGAACGCGTTCGCCGGCCCCGACGTCCCGGACCTGGCGCGGTGGGCCCTCGGCGGACTCGTGCACTACGTCCCGGAGTTCCTCTGCCTCTTGGCGCCCACCGTGAACAGCTACACCCGCTTGGTGAAGGGGGCTTGGGCACCGACGGCGTCGACCTGGGGCATCGACAACCGGACCGCGGCGTTCCGCTTCATTCCCGGCGACGACAAGGCCCAGCATATCGAGTGCCGGGTCGGCGGCGCCGACGGCAACCCCTATCTGGTCGCCGCCGCGACCATCGGCGCGGCGCTGCTCGGCATCGAGCGGCGGATCGAACCGCCGGAGCCGATCGCCGGCAACGCCTACGACGCCGAGGACGGCGTGGTGCCCGAGTGGCGCTTTGCGCCGACGCTGCGCGACGCGACGAATCGCCTGTCGGGCTCGGCGTCTGCCCGGGAGTTGTTCGGCGACGTCTTCGTCGAGCACTTCGTGACCACCCGGCTGTGGGAGTCGCGCGAGGCCGAACGCCATGTCAACGACTGGCAACTCGGCCGCTACTTCGAGATCGTTTAAGGTGGGTCGTTCCCGCGCGGGCACGCCGGACGCGCTTTCGCTGATCGCGGGATACGGTGATCGAGCCGATACCGCCGAGCCGGCGATGGGATTCCGCCGCATGGTGGTACTCGCGTGGCGCACGTGGCCGTACATGCGCCCGATGCTTCTGCACCTGATCGCGCTCGTCGCGGTCATGCTCGCTGGCGGACTGACCGGCCTCGTCGGCGCGTTCGTTGGCGTCGACCTCTTCGCCAACAAGGTCCTCGTCGGCGAGAAGCTGCAACCCCTCCAGGCCACGGTGCTCTTCGTCGGCGAGGAGTACGTGACGACCGATCCGGTGAAGCTTGCGACCGAGGCCGACACCGCGGTAGACGCGGACGCGGACATCGAGCCCGACCTCACCAAGGCGCAGCGCCGCACCGTGCGCAACCGGTTGGTGATCTGGGGCATCGTCGGCGCGGTGTTCGCGGCTGCGGTGGGGTATGCGTTCTGGTACTACAGCACCTGGATCTGGCAGAGCATCAACCAGAACCTGCGTGTTGCGATGATCGAACGGGCGGAGTCGCTGTCGCTCAAGTTCCACGACTCGAACCGGGTGGGCGACGCCATCTTCCGGGTCTACCAGGACAGCGCGATGATCGTGAACCTCATCCAGAGCGCAATCTTCTCGCCGCTGACGACGCTCTACGGCGTGCTCACGGGGATGGTGATCGTGGCGGCCTTCGATCCCTGGTTCGCGCTCCTCGTGCTGCTGGTCGGCATTCCGACGACCTACGTCATCGTCAAGTCGACGCCGCGGGTCCGGCGTCGCGCACTCGCCAATCGCGTCGCCAACAGCCGCCTCACGTCGCGCATCCAGGAAGCCTTCGGTGCGATCAAGGTGGTCAAGGCCAACCGCGCGGAACGGCGCATCTTCGATCAGTTCGACGAGGACTCGAAGGCTGCGCTCGACGCCGCCTACTTCCTGCGCCTGGACATGGTGCTGGTGACCCTGGTGGTCGCCGTGCTCGGGACGGGCTTGGTCATTCTGTCCGAGTACATCATGGTGGCCTTCGTCGTCGACAACCGGGAGACGTTCGCCGGGGCGATCTTGGCCGGGTTCGTGGGCTTCGTGGTCTGGAACTACGGGGCGGTGCAGATCGCCGGGCGCTTCGTGGGCAACCTGTCGGGGCGTGCACGCGGCCTGCTCGGCATCTGGATGCGCATGCAGGATCTGTTCATCGCCCTGGAGCGCGCGTTCTACCTGCTCGACCAGGAGCCCGAAATCACCGATCCCGACGATCCCGTGCCGTTTCCGACGCCGGTGGAGAACGTCGCGTGGCGCGCCGTCCATTTCGGCTACGACACGGACAAGGCCGTGCTTACCGGGGTCGACCTCGAGGCGCGCGTGGGCACCGTGACGGCCGTCGTCGGCGGCACGGGTGCGGGCAAATCGACACTGATGTCGCTCCTGCTCCGCCTCTACGACCCCGACGCGGGCACGATCTCGGTCAACGGCGTGGACATCCGGGACATGGCGGTCTCGGACCTGCGGTCCAACGTTTGCATCGCACTGCAGAAAAACGTCCTGTTCGCCGCAACCGTGGCCGAGAACATCGCGTTCGGGACGCCGGACGCCGACCGCGCGGCAATCGAAGCGGCCGCCAAGGTGGCTTGCGCCGACGACTTCGTCCGTGCGATGGCCGGAGGGTACGACACGGAACTCGGCGAGCGCGGCGGCAAACTGTCATCTGGGCAGCGCCAGAGGCTGTCCATCGCGCGCGCGGTCGTGCGCAATACGCCGGTGCTGATCCTCGACGAGCCGACCGCGTCGCTCGACGCCCGCACCGAACAGCGCGTCCTTCTGAACCTAGCGCAGTGGGGCCGGGGACGGATCATCTTCCTGATCACCCATCGCCTGTCGACCATCCGCAACGCCGACCGCATCGCGCTGGTCGAAGGCGGTCGCATAGTCGAGCACGGCACCCACGACGAACTGATTGCGGATGTCGCCGGCCGGTACCGGGCGTTCGTCGAGGCCGAGACCACCGGGCGGGCCGCCGCATGACGGAGACCCTGGCCACGCCTGCTCGTGCAGCCCCGTCGCGGGATGGGGGCCAGAGCAAGACTCTCGTGCTGTTCAAGGAGGTGCTGGGCAGGAACCGTTTCGACGACCGCATCGACACCCAGCCGGACGTGACGACGGCGCAGGCGCTCGGGGTCATCGGCCGCAGCATTCGCCTCATCGCCGAAGCCAAGGGGCTGTTCGCGGCCAAGGTGGGCTTCGGTTTCGTGGCCGTCTTCCCGCCGCTGCTGCTGCCGTGGATGGCGAAGATCCTGGTCGACAACGCGATTCTTGGGGAACCGTTCGGCATCACCGCGGTGAGCTACCCCCCGTTCATGGATCCGATCCTCGGCGCGGTCTACGGTCGAGACCCCCTGGGCATCGCCATGGTCCTCATGGTCATCTATTTCGCGCTGCTGATCGTCTTCGGCGGTCGCTCGGGCGGCACCGGCGCGGGCCTGCTCGAAGGACGCGATGCCGCCACGCAGGCGGAAAACCAGATCAGCGGCGGTTTCAGCCGGGTCGGCGGGGTGTGGGGTCTCGCCGAGTTCATGGTTCACGTGCGGCTGACGCAGACGCTGTCCAATCGCCTGCGCGCCCGGCTCTTCGACCGGCTGACGCACCTGCCCATGACTGTCCTGGACGACCAGCGGGCCGGGGACAGCGTCTACCGGGTGCTCTACGACACGCCGATGGCGCCGGATCTTGCCTACCGGGTGACGTCGGAACCGTTCTTCATGCTGCTCGGCGCCGCGCTCAACCTCTACATACTGCAGTACTCCTACGGCGAGGTGTCCCCGGAGATCGTCTGGATCGCCTGGGCGGCGGTGCCGATCGCCTTCATCACGACCTTCCCGTTTTCCGGCGCGCTGCGTCGAACCAATCAGAACAAGCGCGCGGCAGGTTCCGCGACGACGAATGCCATGGAGGAGTCCATGAGCAGCATCGCGGCGGTGCAGAGTCTCGGCGCCGGCGAGCAGGAAAAGGCGCGCTTCGCCGAGCGCAGCCAGGAGTCGTTCCTGCGCGAGCGCTACTCGATTGCGGTGATCATCGTCGCGGCGTCCGTTGCCACAGCGGTAGGCGGCATCGCGGCCATCTACGTGACCATCCTCGTCTCTGACCGGATCATCGACGGCGTCATGACGGTCGGCGACTTCGCGGTGCTGCTGGGCGTGTACTACGGAATCGCCAGTCCGGCGGGATACTTCGGGGCGATCTGGATCAAGCTGCAGGAGACCGTTGCGGCGGCCCGGCGGGTGTTCTTCTTCGCCGACTACGAATCCGAAGAGACCCGGCCGGGCGGTCGACCCCTAGCCCGTGTCACCGAGGGCGTTCGCATGCGAACCGTCGACTTCGCCTACCCGGACGGTCACCGGGCGCTGACCGGGGTGAACCTCGATCTGCGCGTCGGCGAGTTGGTGGCCCTGGTGGGGCCGACGGGGGCCGGCAAGACGACGCTCGCGTACCTGATTCCCGCGTTGCTGCGGCCGACGTCGGGCCAGGTACTCATCGACGGCGCGGATGCCGGCGACATCGACCTCGACAGTCTGCGCCGACAGGTGACCTACGTCTTCCAGGAGCACCTGCTGCTACCGGAGTCGATCCGCGAAAACCTCAAGCTCGCCAATCCGGAGGCCAGCGAGGAGCGGATGATGGCCGCGCTCGAGACCGCCGGCTGCATGGACTTCATCGACGAACTGCCGGACGGCATCGACACGGTCCTCGGCCGTTCCGGCGACACGCTGTCCGTCGGGCAGCAACAGCGACTGTCCATCGCGAGAGGACTGGTCCGCGACAGCAGCATCCTGATCCTCGACGAGCCGACGGCCGCGCTCGACCCGCAAACCGAGAACCAACTCGTTGCATCGCTCCACCAGGCCGCGACGGATCGGCTGGTGGTGGTGATCGCGCATCGCCTGTCCACCATCCGCAACGCGGATCGGATCGTGTTCCTGGACGAGGGGCGCGTTCGCGACGTCGGCAGTCACGACGAACTGATGGCGGACCCCGCGAGCGCCTACCGGGAATTCGTGGAACTGCAGGGCGGGGAAACGCAGGAAAGCTGACCCCCAGTTGCCGTGCGGGCGCCTGATTCTGGCGATTGGGTCAAGTTTCCTTCGTCGTCGGCGTGGTCGGAGAACGCGTAGCGTTCTCCATCGCGTCGCGTCAGCGACGCGCCTCGTCGCTGCCCCGCTTGCGCTGATACAGCACCAGCCAAAGCAGTATGTAGGCCACGATCACGGTCTTCGGGAAGAAGACGCCGACGATCACGACACCGCCGCGCAAGTAGATGGGCTCGATGTTGAAGTAGCGGGCGATGCCGGCGCAGACGCCGCCGATCCAGCCGCCGGACTTGTCCAGTGTCAACTTGTTGCGGATGCGCTGAAGCTGTTGGCTCATGGCGGGCGTCCTCATTACTCCGTTTCGGTGCCGGTGAAGGCCTGGGTCTCGCCCTGGACGGCCGTGAGCGGGCAGGGCAGCACGATGGTGGCATCGGCTGCGGGTTCGCCCGCAAGCACGCCCACGCCCGCAGCCTCCTCGGCAGAAAATGCGCCGAACGTCAGCATCACCACGGTGATCAGGGCGATCGCGAAGAGCGTGGCCCGAGGGGTGCTGATTCGAGAGATCCTGGTCATCGGAAGACTCCTTCGACTTATTGGCTTGGTCGCTTTGTCGGTCTTTGTTTCAAATCGCGTGCCAAGGTTCCTTTCGCCCTGAGGCACTTTGTAAGTCTTTGATTTTCGGAAGATGCTGTAGCGGGAAGGTCACGTACTCCCCAATATGGGGGCGTGATTGGCGATTTCCACCACCAGTGATTGGTGAAACGGGCAACTGCGCGCAGCAAAGGCCAATTGCGCCGACTCATCCAACGATCTAAGGTTCGCCGTCGGGAGGGGGACTGGGACTAAACAGCTTGTGACGTTGCCGCTCGACGGCTTGCGCATCGTCTCCATTGAGCATTGGGCCGCCGGACCCTACGGGAGCGGCCAGCTTGCCGACCTCGGCGCGGAGGTGATCAAGATCGAGAACAAGCGAACCGGCGGCGATGCCTGTCGTGCCGCGGGCCCGTACTTCCTCGGCGACGCCGACTCGCACGTCTTCCAGACCTTCAACCGGAACAAGCGCTCGCTCACCTTGGACCTCAAGCACCCCGAGGGGCGTGCGATCCTGCTCCGCCTGGTCGCCACCGTCGACGCGCTGATGCACAACCTGCGCGGAGACCAGGCGGACAAGCTCCAGTTGACCTACGACGACCTGGCCTCGGCCAATCCGCGGATCGTCTGTGCGCACATCTCGGCATACGGGCGCGAGGGAGAACGCAGGGCGTGGCCGGGCTTCGACTATCTCATGCAGGCCGAAGCCGGCCTGTATTCGTTGACCGGCGAACCCGACGGCCCGCCGGCGCGGTTCGGCCTGTCCATGATCGACTACATGACCGGCTCGACCACGTCCACGGCCCTGCTCGCCGGCATCCTCGGTGCGCGCAGCACCGGCCGCGGACGGGACATCGACGTGGCCCTTTTCGACGTCGCGATGTACCAGTTGAGCTACCCCGCGGCTTGGTATCTCAACGAGGGGTACGTGACCGAACGGGTCGCACGGTCCGCCCATCCGTACGCCGTGCCGTCGCAGCTTTTCGTCACGGCCGATGGATGGATCGTGGTCATGGCCCAGGAGCAGCAGTTCTGGGAGCTGTTCTGCGACCTGGTGGACCGCGCCGACCTTAAGCACGATCCGCGCTTCGCGGAGCCCCAGGGCCGATTCGAGAATCGCGACGCGCTCACGCCGCTCCTGGATGCCCACTTGGGCATGCACGATACGGCGCATTGGATGGCCATACTCGGGGGTCGCGTGCCGTGTGCACCGGTGTACGACGTGGCCCAGGCTCTCGACAGTGCCTTCTTTCGCGCGCGCGGCCGCACCCACAGCGTGCCGCATCGGACGGGCAGGAATCTCGAGTTGATCGCGAACCCGGTGCGGCTGGACGAGCCGCTGCCGGATCGGGCGGGGCCCGCGATCGGCGAAGACACCGAGGACATCCTCGCCGAACTCGGCTACGACGCGGCCGCGATCGGCACGCTCAAGGACGCCGGCGTCGTCTGAAGACCCATCCGAGGTAGAACCCATGGCTATGCAACGCACGCCCCTGTTGATGTCGCGGCTCGTCGACCGGGGTGCCACCGTGGCGCCGGACGCGGAGATCGTCACGGCCACGACCGATGGAACGCGGCGGCAGACGCTTGCGACGACCCGCGATCGTGCCCATGGCCTGGCGCACGCCCTTGGCGGCGCCGGCATCCGCCCGGGGGACAGGGTGGGGACCTTCATGTGGAACGGCTCGCGCCACCTCGAGGCGTACCACGCCACTGCGGGCATGGGCGCGGTGCTGCATACGCTCAACATCCGCCTGTCCGCAGCCGACCTCGAGTACATCATCGGCCATGCCGAGGACCGGCTGATCATCGCCGACGCCGACACGCTGCCCCTGCTCGGGACACTCGCCGGACGCATTCCCTGCGTGGAACGCGTCGTCGTTGCGGTCGAGGCGGGTTTCGAGGACTGGTCCACCGACGTCGCCGACGCCATCGACTACGAGGACTTCATCGCCGACCAACCGACCCACTATCCGTGGCCGGAACTCGACGAGACCGCGCCGCTCGGGCTCTGCTACACCAGCGGCACGACGGGGAACCCCAAGGGTGTCGAATACGAGCACCGGTCGCAGTACCTGCACACCATGGCGCAGTGCATGACCGACAGCATGGGCCTGTCCGCGACCGACACGCTGCTCGGCATCGTGCCCATGTTCCACGCCATGGGCTGGGGCTTGCCGTGGTCGGCGCTCATGCTCGGCTGCAAGCAGGTGATGCCGCACCGGTTCATGACCCCGGAGCGCCTGGTCGCGCTGATGGCGTCGGAACGGGTGACGGTCTCGGCCGGGGTGCCGACGATCTGGCAAGGCGTCAAGGCGTTCGTCGAAGCGAACCCGGACGCCTACGACCTGTCCGCCCTTTCGCGCGTCACCTGCGGTGGCTCTGCGCCGCCACCGTCGCTGATCCGCTGGTTCCACGAAGCCTTGGGCGTCGAGATGATCCAGGGTTGGGGGATGACGGAGACCAGTCCCCTGGCCACGCTGTCCCGCCGCCACATGAAGCATAAGCATCAGGGGATGTCACTCGACGAGCAGTTCGACAACGTCGCCAAGGCGGGCCTGCTTATGCCCGGACTCGAACTCGACATCTTCGACGAGAACTTCAACCGGCTACCGCACGACGGCGAAACGGTGGGTGAAATACTGGTCCGCGGGCCGTGGATCTGTTCCGAGTACTACCGGAATCCGCAGCCCGACCGCTTCCACGACGGCTGGCTCCTGACCGGTGACGTGGGCAAGATCGACGCGGAGGAGTACCTCGTCATCGCCGACCGGTCGAAGGACCTCGTCAAGAGCGGGGGCGAATGGATCAGCTCCGTGGACCTCGAGAACCACATCGTGGCGCTCGACGGCGTGGCGCAGGCCTGCGTGGTCGCGCAGCCGCATCCGAAGTGGGACGAGCGTCCGGTGGCGTTGGTCGTCCTCGACGAGGATGCCGCGGTCGACGCGGCGGGGATCCTTGACCACTGTTCCACACAGTTCGCCAAGTGGCAATTGCCGGACGACATCCTGTTCGTGAACAGCATTCCGCTGACGTCGACGGGGAAGATGGACAAGAAGATCGTGCGCGGGGAACTCGATGCCGAGGGCTACGTTCTGCCCGACCTGCGCACGGCCGTGCAGGAAGACGCGCGATGATCCGCTACCAACCCGACGAAAGCCCGCCGGCGCCCCTTGCGCTGGGGCTCGGATTCCAGCAGGCCGCGCTGTGCATCGCCGGCATCGTCTTGACGCCGCTGATCGTGATCCGCGCGGCGGGCCTCGCCGAGGACGGCTACCTGGTCTGGGCGGTGTTCGCGGCGCTCGCGATCAGCGGCTTGACGACGATCCTGCAGGCGCGGCGCTTGGGTCCCGTCGGTGCCGGCTATCCCCTGCTGATGGGCACATCGGGAGCCTTCATCGCGGTCTCCGTCACGGCCCTCGTCGAGGGCGGTCCGGGCATGCTCGCGACGCTGATCTTCGTCTCGGCGTTGTTCCAGTTCCTGCTGGCCGCGCGGCTCTCCTGGGTCCGGCGGGTGATCACGCCGACGGTGGCTGGCACCGTGATCATGCTGATCGCCGTGACCGTCATGCCGATCATCTTCGACATGCTCGCCGATGTGCCGGAGGGCACTTCGCCCGCGGGCGCCCCCGTCAGTGCCGCGGTGACGCTCGCGGTCGTCGCGGGCCTGGCGCTGCGAGCTTCCGGCGCGCTGCGGCTTTGGGCACCGGTGGTCGGACTGGTCGCCGGTTGCGCCGTTTCGTCGTTCTTCGGCATGTACGACGTCGACCGCGTACTTGCCGCGGACTGGATCGGCATGCCGCTCGGCTGGCCTGGTATCGGTCTGCATTTCGGGCCGGAGTTCTGGGCGCTCTTGCCGGCGTTCGTCTTCGTCACGTTGATCGGGGCCATCGAGACGGTGGGCGACTCGATGGGCGTGCAGACCGTCGCGTGGCGCAAGCCGCGCGCCATCGACTTCCGCGAAGTGCAGGGGGCGGTCGCCGCCGACGGCGTGGGCAACCTGCTCTCGGGGCTGGCCGGAACCGTGCCCAATACCACCTATTCGAGCAGCATCGCCATCACCGAACTCACCGGCGTCGCGGCGCGCAGCGTCGGCGTGTGGATCGGCGTCGTCTTCATCGTTGCGGCGTTCCTGCCGAAAGCGGCCGCCGTGCTGCTGGCGATCCCGGCGCCCGTGGCCGCAGCCTACATCACCGTGCTGCTCGCCATGCTCTTCGTGCTGGGCATGCGCATGATCGTGCGCGACGGCGCCGATGCCAAGAAGGCGGTCATCGTGGGCGTGTCGTTCTGGGTCGGGGTCGGGTTCCAGAACCAGGTGATCTTCGCCGATCAACTCGGCGGCTTCTGGGGCACGCTGCTCGGCAACGGCATGACCACCGGCGGCTTGACCGCCATGGTGCTGACCGGGCTCCTGAACTTTACGAGCAGGCGCTCTCGCCGGGTGCGTACCCGTCTCGATGCCGATGCCGTGCCTCAGGTCGTTGCGTTCCTGCGCACCTTCGCCGCGGGGCGCCGATGGGCCGACGACGCCGCCGACCGGCTCTGTGCGGCCGGCGAGGAAGCCTTGCACAGCCTGCTCGCCCAACACGACTCCGATCGGGGCAGCCCGCGCGATCTGCTCCTGACCGCGCGCAGCGACGGTCACGATGCGGAGCTCGAGTTCGTCGCGGCCACCGGTGGCGGCAACGTGGAGGACAACCTGCTGTTGTTGTCGGAGCGCCCGGAGCAACCGGAACCCCACGAGCTTTCGCTACGACTCCTGCGTCACTACGCGTCGTCGGTGCACCACCAGCAGTACCACGGCACGGACATCGTCACCGTGCACGTCAGCGGACGCGGCGCGGTGTTGCCGGCTGACGACGAGCCGATGGTGGGGGACGGGTAGTCGAGGCGTCCGTACCCGCGGCGTTCCGCTAATCAGTTGGGCCAGGAACGTGGACGCAGGCACGATCCATGGCTGGCGGCAGCGTCCTCGCTAGCGTGCGAATTCCAGGGCCATCCCGCGGTGGTCGTCGTCGAGGTGACCGTTGTCGAACACCAGGTTGCCGTTCACGAAGGTGTGCGTGATCCGCGAGCGGAAGGCGATCCCCCGGAACGGCGTCCAGCCGCACTTGGCGTAGACGGGTTCGTCGTCGACGACGGTGCTCGCGTTCGGATCCACGACCACCAGGTCGGCCCAATAGCCCTCGCGGAGGAAGCCGCGTTCGCGCACCTCGAACAGCGTAGCGGGCGCATGGGCGGTCTTCTGCACCACCCGCTCGATGTCGAGGTCGCCGGCCTTGACGTGCTCGATCAGGCTCAGGAGGGCGTGCTGGACCAGCGGCAGGCCCGCTGGCGCCGCGTACCCCGGTGCGGACTTCTCCTCACGGGTATGCGGCGCATGGTCGGTGGCGATGACGTCGATCCGGTCCTCGACCACCGCGCGGCGGATCGCGAGTTGGTCGGCTCGCGTCTTGATGGCGGGATTGCACTTGATGTCCGCGCCGAGCGGGCCGTACCAGGTGTCGTTGAAGAACAGGTGATGGACGCAAGCCTCGGCGGTGATGCGCTTGCTCCCGATCGGCCCTGGCTCGAACTGATTGAGTTCCTTGGCCGTCGTCAGGTGCAGGACGTGCAGGCGACTGTTGTGACGCTTGGCCAGGTCGATGGCGAAGGACGATGACTTGTAGCACGCCTCCACGGAGCGGATCCGCGGATGCGCGTGAATCGGAATGTCGTCGCCGAATTCCTCCCGGGCCGCGGCCTCGTTGGCGATGATGGTCGGCGTGTCCTCGCAATGGGTGGCGATGAGCAGCGGCGACGACGCGAAGATGCCTTCCAGCGTCGCCGGGTCGTCGACGAGCATGTTGCCGGTCGAGGCGCCCATGAACACCTTGACGCCGCAGGCCTTGGTGATGTCGACGGCCTTGATGGCCTCGAGATTGTCGTTGGTGGCGCCGAAGTAGAACGCGTAGTTGGCGCGCGAACGCTCCGCCGCGCGCGTGTGCTTGTCGATCAAGGCCTCTGCCGTGATCGTCTGCGGCGTGCAGTTCGGCATCTCCATGTAGCTGGTGATGCCACCAGCGATCGCCGCGCGCGACTCGGTGGCGATCGTCCCCTTGTGTTCGAGACCGGGTTCGCGGAAGTGCACCTGGTCGTCGATCATCCCCGGCAGCAGCCAGGCGCCGCCGAGGTCGATCTCCCGGGTTGCCCGGCGCATGGTGTGGCCACCCACCTGCTCGAGGCGACCGTTGGCAATGGTCACGTCGCCTTCGAGCCGCCGGCCTTCGTTGACTATGGTCGCGTTCTTGAGGACGGTCGTGGTCACGTTGGCTCGACTGTGGGTTCGAGGCGATTATAGTACCGGCTATGTCCGACACCCGTGTACTCGACAGGCTTCGCGCGGCTCTCCCCGCGCAGGGACTGATCACGGACCGCCAGGCCGTGCGACCGTTCGAAACCGACGGTCTCACGGCGATCCGGGAACGGCCATGGGCAGTGGCGTTGCCGGAAACCGTCGACCAGGTACGCGCGGTGCTGCGCATCTGCCGGGAAGGCGAGGTGGCGGTTGTCACGCGCGGCGCCGGGACCGGCTTGTCGGGCGGTGCCAGGCCGCTCAAGGACGGCGTGCTGCTGACGCTCACGAAGATGCGGCGCATCAAGGAGATCGACGTCGATGCGTGCACGGCGACGGTCGAGCCCGGGATCACCAACCTCGCGATCAGCCAGGCTGTCGCCGAGCACGGCCTGTTCTATGCCCCGGATCCGTCGTCGCAGATCGCTTGCAGCATCGGCGGCAACGTCGCCGAGAACTCGGGGGGCGTGCACTGCCTGAAGTACGGCCTGACCGTGCACAACGTGCTCGGCTTGCGGGTGGAGACGTACGAGGGCGACGAACTCGTCCTCGGCGGCAAGGGCGTCGACGCACCGGGCGTCGACCTGCTCTACGCGATCGTCGGCTCCGAAGGCATGCTCGGGGTCGTCACCGAAGTGACGGTCAAGCTGCTTCCGCTGCCGGTCTGCAAGCATGTCCTGCTGGCGGCCTTCGACACGGTGGAGACGGCCGGCGACGCGGTCGGTGCCATCATCGCGGAGGGCATCGTGCCGGCGGGGTTGGAGATGATGGACAACCCCGCCATTCGGGCGGCCGAGGACTTCGCCGGGGCGGGCTATCCGCGCGATGCGGCGGCCATCCTCCTGTGCGAACTCGACGGCACGGAGGAACAGGTGGCGACCGACGCCCTGCGCGTACGCGAGGCGCTGGAGTCGCGCGGTGCCGAGGTCACGTCGGCGGCCGACGCGGCGACCCAGGAACAGCTCTGGAAGGGTCGGAAATCCGCGTTTCCGGCCATGGGGCGGATCGCGCCCGACTACTATTGCATGGACGGCACGATCCCGCGCGGCGAGCTGGGTCGCGTGCTCGGGGACATCGCGCGGCTGGCCGACGAGTACGGCCTGCGCGTGGCGAACGTGTTCCACGCCGGAGACGGCAATCTGCACCCGCTGATCCTCTTCGACGCGAATCAGCCGGGGGAACTCGAACGGGCCGAGGCACTGGGCGGCCGAATCTTGAGCCGCTGCGTCCAGGCTGGCGGCACGGTGACGGGCGAACACGGCGTGGGCGTGGAAAAGCTCGACGCGATGTGCGAGCAGTTCGACGCCGCGGAACTGGCCCAGTTCCACCGACTCAAGGCGGCCTTCGACCCGGCGGGCCTGATGAACCCGGGCAAGGCCATCCCGACCCTGGCGCGCTGCTCCGAACTGGGCGGCATGCACGTGCACGGTGGGAAACTTCCGCATCCGGAGCTGGAACGCTTTTAGTGGACAGCGCGGATGATCTCGTGGCGACGGTCGCGGATTGCCGGGTGGCGAAACGGAAGATCGCGATCGTCGGTCACGGGAGCAAGCCCCGGCGAGTCGCCTGGCGGCGACTCGATGGAGTACGTCAGTCTCAGGTGTCATCCCGTTCTCTCGACGTGTCTGGGCCCGACGGACACAGCGGCGTCGAGGAACTCTCGACGCGCGCCCACAGCGGCATTCTCGAGTACCGGCCCGAGGAACTCGTGATCACCGCGCGTGCCGGTACGCCGCTCGAGGAACTCGTCGCCGCGGTGACCGCGCAGGGTCAGCTCTTGCCGTTCGATCCGCCCCGCTTCGGCGGCGAGGGCACGCTCGGCGGGGCGATCGCGAGTGGCATTTCGGGTCCGGCGCGGCCGTGGCGAGGCAGCGTCCATGACGCCGTGTTGGGCGTGGAACTGATCAACGGCTTGGGCGAGCGATTGCGTTTCGGCGGCAGCGTGATGAAGAACGTGGCCGGCTACGACGTATCGCGCCTGGTCGTGGGCTCGTTGGGGACCATGGGCGTGGTGCTGAGCGCCAGTGTGCGCGTGCTGCCGGCACCGGCCGCGGAAGAGACCGTCTGTACGCGGTGCTCCGCCAGCGACGCCGATGTGCGCATGCGGGGCTGGGCGCGTCGACCGCTGCCGATCACGGGGACGTGCTATGTGGACGGCACGTTGTCGATTCGCCTGTCGGGTGGTCGGGCCGCCATCGAGCAGGCCAAGGCGGAGATCGTCGTTGACGAGGTTGGCGACGCTGGCATTTGGGCAGCGGTCAGGGATCGCGCCCACCCGTTCTTCGGCACGAGCGACGTGATTACGCGTCTGTCCCTTCCCCGGGGTACACGGTTCGACGACGATGATGCGCTCATCGAGTGGGGCGGCAGCCAGGCTTGGATTGCGGGCGAGCCGCGATCTTTGCCGACGAACGTGTACGCCGAGACGTTCCGACGGGACGGGGACGGCTGGACGACGGCGCGACCGCCGGTCGAAGGGGTCACGGCGGAGTACGTGGAACGCGTCCGCCACGCCTTCGACCCGGACGGCGTTTTTTCTGGCGCCTGCTCGGGCTGATGCAGACCCGGTTCGACCCCGCTGTACTCGCGACCACCCGTGGCCGCCGGGCCGACGAGATTCTGCGGTCGTGCGTGCATTGCGGATTCTGCAATGCCACGTGCCCGACCTACCAGGTGCGCGGCGACGAACTCGACGGACCGCGCGGGCGCATCTATCTGATCAAGGACTTGCTGGAATCGCCACCGGGCGCAAGCGTAGCCGTCGCGCGCACGCACCTGGATCGCTGCCTCACCTGTCGCGCTTGCGAGACCACCTGCCCCTCTGGCGTCCGCTACGGCGAGTTGGCGGAGATCGGTCGCGAGGTGTTGGAGGAGCAGGCACCGAACCGGGGTCTGCTGCTGCGCCTGGTCTTGTCGATCGTGCCGCGACCACGGCTGCTCCGCCCGCTGGTCGTGCTGGGGCGCCGGTTCCGGTGGTTGCTCCCGCGCCGGTACCGCCGCTTGCTCGAGCCGCCACCGCGCTACCCGCGCTACCGGGACACACGCCGCGTTCGGGACACACGCCGCGTTCGGGACACACGCGATCGGGACACACGCGATCGGGACACACGCGATCGGGACATCGGCGATGGGGACACACGCCGCGGTCGCGCGTCACGCCGCGTTCGGGACACACGCGATCGGGACACACGCGATCGGGACATCGGCGATGGGGACACACGCCGCGGTCGCGCGTTGCTGTGGCAGGGCTGCGTCCAGCGCGTCGTCACACCGGAGGTGAATGCGCACTTGGCGAATCTGTTGCGCGAGCGCGGATTCGAGCCGGTTCTGGCCGCCGCCGAGGAGTGCTGCGGGGGTTTGGCGCTGCATCTCGGTCGGACCGACGAGGCGCGGGCCCTGATGGCGCGCAACGTGGGGCGGCTGAAAGGGCTGGACGCCGACGTCATCGTCTCGTCGGCAAGCGGTTGCGGCGTGACCCTGAAGGACTACGGGCGCCTGGTTGACTCACCCGAAGCAAAATCGTTCGCCGAGCGCGTGCGTGACGTCGCGGAGGTGCTTGCCGACTTCGACTTCCGCAAGCGTCCGCGCAACGGTCACGAGATTCAGACGGTTGCCTGGCACCCGCCGTGTACGCTTCAGCATGGCCAGCGCGTAACGGGCCTGACCGAGGGCCTGTTGCGTAAGACGGGCTATCGACTGGTGCCAGTGGCCGACGCCCACCTCTGCTGCGGCTCCGCAGGCTCCTACAGCCTGCTGCAGCCGAAGCTGGCGGGTGAACTGAAGGCGCGCAAGGCGGCCGCCCTGATGTGTCATAGCCCGGATGTCGTGGCCACCGCCAACATAGGCTGCCAGACCCATCTCGCGGATGCGGTCAACGTGCCGGTGTTGCACTGGCTGGAGTTGCTGCGCTAGGGACGCTGCAATGGCGTCGAGGACCTTTGGGATGGGCGCATCCCGATTCGGACGAAAACGTGTCGCGTGCTTCCCAGCGCGTGTTAGTCTCTTGCTTGCGGCTCACAGACCTTCCGGGAACGACCAACGGTACGATGACCGCCCGACGCCAACAAGCTTGCGAACTCGATCGTAGGCATTTGCAGCTGCGGCCTGCAGCCAGGTACGCCTCCCGCCTGACGCGACCGACGGAAACGTAAGGACCCCGTTCGTCGCGCCACGGTGGCTGCTATTGCGTACAAGACCGCGGCGGCGTAGGACGCCGACTCGCTGACATCGCCCCGGGGCTCAGGTAAGAGCCGCGCGGACGGATGCACGAGGAAAGCAATGAACAAGCTAGTCAGACTTGCCGTGGCGGCCATGCTGTTGGCGGGGGCATCGGCGACCGCTGCCGATAGCAACCACCTACGCGAAGCCGCCGAAATCGCGAGCGGAATCGAACCCACGACCCAGAGCATGATGGAAAAGATTCCGCGCACGTGCCGGCTGCTACGCCGTGCCGCCAAGGAGGCGGAGGGGACCGCGGACGCCGAGCGCATTGGCGATGCCATGCAGCATTGTCGCCGTGCCATGGAGGCGCTGCGCAACGGCAATCCCAAGCACGCGTCGCAGCGTCTGCGGCGGATGATTGACCTGATCGAAGGGCCGACGCCTTCGTAGCCTGTCGCGGCACGGGGCGAGCATCCCGACGGACATCGCCGCGCCATCGCGCGGTTGATGCCGGGGTGCCTGCCGGGAAAACCGCCTAGCTGATGCCGGGGCGCCCGGCGATGGTGTTTTGGAAGCCGCCGTCGGTGCCCGCACGACGGCGACCGCGCCGCGCCCCGTGACCGAGGCGACCCGGCATCAATCAGCGGGCGGCAGTCGGTCCAGTGCGTTCGCGTGGCGTTCCACGTAGCGGATGACGCGGTCGAGGCCTTCCGCAAGGCGCTCGTGCGACTGCGCGAAGCACAACCGAAAGTGCGCTTCGTTACCCGGGCCGAAGGCGTAGCCCGGCGCTAGCCCCACGTCCTCCTCCGCGAGGACGCCTTGCACGAATGCGAGGCTGTCCGTCACGCCTTCCACCCGCGGAAACGCGTAGAAGGCGCCCTCAGGCGTGCGCAGGTCGATCAGCGGGTGGTTGCCGAGATGCTGTTCGACGATGCGGCGCCCACCGCGGTACTGGTCGCGTAGCGTTGCGACGGTTCGCTCGCCGTGCTCTAGGGCTGCCACGCCGCCGGCTTGCGCGAACACGGTCGCCCCGGTGTTGAAACACTCCGACAGCGCGGTCCATGGCGTGCAGAGACGGGACGGCGTGACCACCCAACCCAGGCGCCAGCCGGTCATGGCCCACGCCTTGGAAAAGCCGTTGACCACGACCAGTGGATCATCGTCGCGCGCCACCTCCAGAAAGGACGGTGCGTGTTCCGCTTCGAAATAGGTGCGATGGTAGACCTCGTCGGCGATGAGCAGGATGTCGCGCCGGCGGCAGAACGCGAGCAGTTCCGATTGGGCGTCGCGGCCCATGACCCATCCCGTTGGATTGCACGGGGAGTTGATGTAGATCGAGCGCGTCTCTGGACGTACGGCGTGGATAACTTCCGCGACGTCGAGTTGCCAGCCAGCGTCCGTCTCCCGTTGACGGACGGCGTCCGTCTGGGCGCCGGCGACCCGGTAGGTGATCTCGATGTTGGGCCAGTGTGGGCTCACGATCAGGGCGCGATCGCCGCTCGTCACCGCGGTCTGTGCGGCGATGGTCACGCCCATCATCGCGGAGCCCGGGACTGTGATGCGGTCCGGGTCGATGTCGAGACCGTAGAGGCCGTCGAGATAGCTCTTGATGGCGTCACGCAGGTTGGGGGTGCCGCGCGTGTGGGTATAGAACGTGTGCCCGGCGTCGAGAGCCGCCTTGGCAGCGTCGCGGATGAAGGCGGGCGTGACGGTATCGCCTTCCCCGAACCAAAGCGGGATAACAGCCGGATCGCCCAGTCGTGCAAACGCCACCTTGGTGATGCCGTTTTGCTCCAAGGCCTCTATGACGGGTCTGACCAAGGTTGCCTTTCCCGGCTCGCCGCTGCCGGACGGTGACTCAAGTCGACCGTCCGGCCCAGGCGGGAGGCGCGCAGCATAGCACCCGCCCTGGCCTGGGTATGACGTGGGCCTGGGGGCGGACTGGGACACACGCCTGGCCCGGGCACACCCTCGCCCGGTCTTGGGAAACACGCTCGCTGTCCCCAGACCGACCGGGCGCGTGTCAGGTCTAGACGGCGCTGTCGACTCAGCGGTGACACGCAGACGACATGGCTGAGCGTGGGCCGAGGGGCCGAATCAACGTGCCTCGCGGTTGAACTCGCGATGTGCCGTTCGCGCCCGTACAAGTGGCCAGGGTGGAGGCTGTTTAGGCCGGCAGCGGAATCTCGCGCATCTGCATGCCACGACTGCCGGTCCAGCCGGCGAGACGCCCCGCGGGCCCGTAGGCGCGTTGGCGCC
>JAPOYV010000008.1 GCA_026706385.1 Gammaproteobacteria bacterium | reverse complement strand
ACAACCAGTCGGGCGGGAGTCGCCACCGACTTTCAACTACGTCTGGGACAGCCTCCATAATCTTCGGATAGACGGACTTGAGTTTACACCGCGCATCCTCCACCTTCATCTGCCAGTCGACACCGCGTTGCCGGCCGGTGACGTCAGCGGACCACGCCGACACTTCGCCGTGTAGCGTCTCGAGGTCGCCGATGCGGCGCCCTCGCAGGCATTGGCGCGTCATGGCACTGAGCTCGTTCTCCGCGATGTTCAGCCAACTCCCGTGTTTCGGCGTGTAGCAGAACTCGAGACGACGAACCAGTTCTCGTGCCCGCACCGGCTCGAACACTTCGTAGAAGGCGCCCTTGGTGTGCGTGTTCAGGTTGTCGCACACCAGGGTGACCTTCTCGCACTCGGCGTAGCGGCCCTCCAGCAGGCCGGCGACCTCCACCGCCCAGTCCGCCTTCGTACGCCGGGCTCGGGCCGTCGCCTGCCGCCAACCCGCCAGCGGCTCGCTGAACAGGAAGACCGAGGCTGTGCCGGCCCGTTCGTACTCGTAGTCGACGCGCCGGGGACGCGCCTTCGTGGCGGCCACTGGCGGGCGCGTTTCCTTGACCAGTTGCACCGGCTGTTCATCCATGCACACGACGGGACAATCCGGGTCGTAGGGCTGCTGATACAGATCCAAGACCTGTTCCATGTGCGCCACGAACTCGGCATCGGCCTCCGGCGGGATCACCCAGTACTCGATTTTCCGCTGCGTCATGTCGTTTTTTTAAGCGTCCGCCGGATCGTTTCGTGGCTGACCGACTCGACGACCCCCAACTCGACGACACGGCGCGCCAACAGCCGCAACGACCAGTTCGCGTAGCCCTTCGGGGGCGACCCCAGACGCAGGGCGATGACCTGCGCCTCCTGTTCGCCGTCGAGCAGCTTGAGGCCCGGGGGCAACGCCCGCCGTTTGCGTTCCAACGCCCGCTCAAACCCTTCCAGCACGCAACGTTGGCGAACGTTCTCGACGGTCTTGGTGCGGCACGAAAAGGCGTCGGCAATCTGCTGGTCCGTCCACCCCGGTCCGTCCGCATCGGCCTTCAAGAGAATCCGAGCGCGGCGCACCTTCTCGCTGCTCCCGTTGA
This sequence comes from Gammaproteobacteria bacterium, assembly GCA_026706385.1. Classification (GTDB taxonomy): domain Bacteria; phylum Pseudomonadota; class Gammaproteobacteria; order Pseudomonadales; family Azotimanducaceae; genus VXYL01. The sequence goes on along the minus strand of JAPOYV010000008.1, from coordinate 1,688 downwards.
GCTTGCGGACCGTCTGTTGACAGAGCTCGCGTTCCTCGGCGGTGAGTCGAACGATGTACTTTTTCTCCGGCATGAAAGCTGTCTCGGTTCGAGATCAGCTTCCCGATAGTCCTAATGTTGACACGTGACGGACCACTAGGATTCGACTTGAACAAGCCCCCGCACGCCGCAAGCTCCCCAACGGAAAGACCCCACCGGATAAGACTGCGCGTGTGGACGAAGCACGGTACGTACGCACGCTACGAGGCCGGCACGATTTGCTGGAACGAATGCGACGCCATCGAACGCAACCCCGACCGGATGCGGGGCGCGTGGCGCTTCAAGGGCACGGGAGTGCCGCTGGCTCATCCCTCAATGCGACAACCACCAAGCGCGACGCCAGCCGACAGCAGCCCCACCGAGCCGTCCCCCCCGTGGAGTCCGGTCTTCGCCTACAACAACCTGCCCGCGGTCCCCCGCGAGCAGCTGACGACGCCCGCCGTCGAAGCACGGTGCGAACTGACGACCGCGGCGCTCGAGACGCTGCGCGAGGCGACCGGCAGGTTCTCAGACCCCGACACGCTGTTCCGGACGGTCGCCCTGGTCGAAGCCCAGGCGAGCTCGGCCATCGAGGGCATCGTGACCACCGTCAGCCAGATGCTCGAGTACATCGGCAAGCCGCGCCTGTCCGACGGCCACGACCCCGACGCCGACGACGCGCTGCGCCACCACGAAAGCATCGTCGACGCCTGCCAGCGCCGCGGAGCCGAACCCGTCGGCACCGCGATGGCGATCCGCGCGTGCTCGACGACGAAGGGCCGCCGCATGCCGGTGCGCCGCGGACGCGGAACGGTGATCGCCGGACCGCGGGGCATCATCTACACGCCGCCGACCGGCGAGGAACGCATCCGCTCGATGCTCGACGAGCTGTGGAGCTTCATGCGCGACGACGGCGGCACACACCCGCTCGTGCGCATGGCGGCCGGGCACCAGTTCGAGTCCATACACCCGTTCGCCGACGGCAACGGCCGGACCGGACGGCTGATCAACCTGCTCTACCTGACCGAGCGGAAGCTGACCAACCTGCCCATCCTCTGCCACAGCCGCTACATCCTCCGGAACCGCCCCACGTACTACCGGCTGCTGAACTCCACGAGGAAGAGCGGCGACTGGGCCGTGGACCCTCTGGATGCTGGACGGCGTGCGGGAGACCGCCGAGTGGACCGCGCGCAACCTGGAACGCCAGGCCACCATCGCCGAACGAGCCATCGCGCGGTACCGCGAAGCGAAGCCGCGGGCAACGACGACGAGCGACACCATCCGGTTCGCATGCACCCGACTCTGCTGCCGGTCGACGGACCTGGTCGACGCGCGGCTCACGGCGAAGCCGGCGGCGGCGCTCGCGACGCTGCGGCGGATCGCCGACGCCGGAATCCTCCGGGAATGGCCGGGCCACACCCCGGCGCTGTTCGTCAACCCCGAGATCCTGGAGCTGTGGACCGCCAAGTGAACACGATACGCACAAGGACACGACGAATGCACGACGAGACGAAGGAACGCATGCGGAAGGACCGCGACACCACGAAACGCGCCGAGTGCTTCTGCAGGCTGGTGCTGGCCGACCGGGAAGACCACGACGGGCGCAAGCTGCTCGACTACGCCGAGCGCACCGCGGACCGCCTGCCGATGCAGTGGGAGAAGACCATCGC
>JAPOYV010000030.1 GCA_026706385.1 Gammaproteobacteria bacterium | reverse complement strand
GGTCGCGATCGCCTGCAATCCGGCGACGCCCGCGCCGATCACGAAAACGCGGGCCGGGGCGATCGTGCCCGCAGGCGTCATCATCATGGGGAAGATGCGCGGACAATGCCGCGCGGCGAGCACCACGGTGAAGTAGCCCGCCAAATTCGCTTGCGAGGAGAGCGCATCCATCTTCTGGGCGCGCGTCGTGCGCGGCACCATCTCCATGGACACCGCCATGACGCCCCGCGCCGCCATTTTCGCCACGAGCGACTTGTCGTTGAACGGATCAAGGAAGCTGATGTGGAGGGCGTTCTCGGCGAGGAGGTCCACGTCGGTCGGCGACGGCTTCCTCACCCTTGTGACCACGTCGGATGCAACGATCGCCGAGGCGATATCGGACACGACGTGCGCGCCCGCTTCCGCGTAGACCGCGTCGGGCTCGCCGCAAGCAGCACCGGCGCCGGCCTCGACCATGACGTCGAAGCCGAGCGACACGAGCTTCTTGACGCTGCTCGGAACGAGGGCCGCACGCAGTTCGCCGGGCCACGTCTCCTTTGGCACGGCGATACGCATCCTTGGGAGTTGCACCGTTCTCTGACGGGGCTGCGAGCATACTCGAAAGCGGGTGCGGATTGAACCGGAGAGCCCTCAGCCGGGGAGCGCGAGGGGCTTGCCCCTCCGAACAAAAAGAGCCCGCCACGGCGGGGAATCTTCACGCATGGACGATCTCCTACACCAAGCCGAGAGATACGCCATCGCGGCGGCGTGACCGGCGCCGCAAACTCTCCGTCAAGCCACCTGTTGACGATACAAACGTGCATTGCCAATCCGCTCGTTGGCGGTGAGAAAAGTCGCCGCTGTGGTACGGTCGCCAAACGGCTCGCGCGGCAACGCAAGCCTCCCCCGCGAGCGCAAACGGAGTATGCCGATGGCCGAACCCATCCTTCGTCGAACACGCCCCGAATTCGCGCACCTGCCCGGCGAAGCCGACCTCCCCTACGAAGACGACGAGCCGTTGGCTGAGAGCGACTACCAGCTCGAGCCGCTCGACTACGCCTACAACGGCCTGTCGACCTGGTTCCAAGACCGAGCGGACGTGGCCGTCCAGGCGGGCATGTTCGTCCACTACCCGGTCGTCGGCGAGGACGGTGAACACGAGCGCAGGATGCTCGCGCCGGACGTGTCCGTCCTCTGCCGCATGCCGAAGCGTCAGCGGTTCTCCTACGTCGTATGGGAGGAAGGCAAGGCGCCCGATTTCGTGCTCGAGATCCTGTCCGCGAGCACGTGGCGCCGCGACACCGCGGACAAGAAAGCCATCTACGCAGCGATAGGTGTGCGCGATTACTGGTTGCTTGATCCCGTCGGCCCGTTCCTGACGCCGCCGCTCATCGGATATCGGCCTACCGGTGAGGAGTACGCCAAGATCGGGGCCGAGCCCGGAACGACCGCCACCTACGTGAGCGATGTCTTGGGCTTGGAACTGCGCATCGACAATGACGACCGTTTCCGCATCCCTGATCCGGGCAGCGGCATCGAACTGCGCTCGCACCGAGAGTTCCAGGAAGATCTGGCAGGGGCGCAGCAACGCGCCGCTGAAGCCGAGCGGCGCCTCGCGGACCTCGAGGCGCGGCTGCGGCGCGAATCCGAGTGAACGCGTGGCGCGCCGCTCGCTTGTCGGCGCGTCACGGAACGGCGACCGCGCTTGTGGCCGTCGTCGGCATGGCGACCATGCAGGTCCTCGCCGCCTCGTCCGTGTGCTATGCGTCGAGCAAGGGTGAACTGGCCCGTGTGGCTCGCACCGTCATCGCGCCCGCAAGGTCGCGACCAGCGTCCGACGCTCGCGTGGGCATTGTCCAAACGCTGTTCCATGCCCGTATCTGGTCACAAGGCGACCACGCGTTCGGCGTCGCCCATGACTACCGCGCTCATCAGATCGACACCGGCGCCGCCGGGCCGCAGACCAACGGCCACCTCCACCGCCTGAGTCCTCGCTATCGATTCAGCGGGGAGCGTTGGGACTTATCGGTGAGTCCGATGGTGGCCACGTCGTCGAACGTCGGCCGCCACCCCGGCGAAATCCATCGTGCATTGATCGACTGGCACGGCTCCGTGGCATACCGCGCGCGCCTCGCCACGCACATCACCGGCCACGCGGGCGCCTGTCGCGACGACCGTTTCGGCCGCGGCCGGGTAACCCCGCTGCTGGGTGTGACGTGGGACGCGGGGGGCGCACTCCGAGGAACCGTGGGCTGGCCCGACTCCGCGTTCGAGTGGGATGTCCATCCCCGGTGGCAGTTGCGCGCGGCCGTCAACCCCATCGGCGGTCGCTGGGCCGTCTACGACGACGCATTGGCAAGCCGGACGGCGTTCCGGTACGCGGGCTGGCGGATGCGGTTCAGCCTCGGTTTTCGCGCAGCAGCGCACCTCGTGGCGGTCGGCGTCGGCCGTGATAGCCGCCGTTCGTTTCGATTCCGTCTCGATGACGACGGTGAATTCTCAAGCGATTTCGACGACGCAACCGCGCTCGGCGTCGAATGGCGGTGGCTCAGGCGCTAAGAGCGAACTTCACACCATCGCCGACCTTGACCGCACCAGCCTCAATCACCCGGCACGTCACGCCGCCCCGCCAACCCGGCGCGAGGGCAGCGGTCAGGCCTTGGGCCTGCTCGTCCATGCGCTGGCAGGGGTCGGTCTCGCCGGTGATGGCAAGCGTCGCCTCGCCGATGGCGAGGGTCTTGCCCGCACTGTTCGCCAGGTCCAGGCCCTCGATCAGGATGTTCGCCCGGCGAGTGGTCCACGGGACGTCCCGGCCCAAGTCCCGGCAAGCCGCGTCCCAGCTCTCCTGGCACAGCACGGTGACTTGCCGACCCCGCAGCCGCCCGCGGGCATCCCCATCGACGCCCGCTTCCACGGTAATCGTCGTCTCCTCGACCAACTCCATGGGGGCCCGCGTCGCGGCACGACGTGCCAGTCCGCACACTCTTCCTGACATGTTCGCCTCCTTGGCGTCGATCCCCGTGCACGCTAGCGAGAATCCCATCGGCTCGCAAGGCGCATCGCTGACGAGCGAGCGCGCCCGATGATCCGCCAGGGACGGCCGTCGAGGACATATCCGCGCCGTCGCCTGCCGTATGATGGGTGCGCGAAAGTGAGAACTCGGAGCGAGCCCATGCGCAGCATCTGCTTCGCGCTGGCGCTGACCGCCACGGCGGCGCTGGCCCAGGACGACGATTGGTATCCGTCCCAACACGGCGCCGGCGACACGCTTGGCGCAATCAATCACCTGTCCGCCGACAAGGTCGTGGAAGCCGCGAAGCTGGTCAAGACCGGCAAGGCCTACCCGCTCGGCGTCGTCACCGGCTGGGAAACCCCCGCCTACCCGCCGCGACACTACGCGATCACCGTCATCCAGCCCGGCCAGGACCTCGGGCCCACGATGGGCACGAACCTGGCCACGGGCAACGACGACCTGCTCTACACATGGATGGGCATAGGCAGCCAGCTCGACGGGCTTGGGCACATGGGGATCAACCACGTCTACTACAACGGGCACAAGGCAGTGGACTTCGTCACCACCAAGGGGCTGACAGCGCTCTCGGTCGACAAGCTGCCGCCCATCGTCGGCCGCGGCGTGCTCCTCGACATGACGCGGCACTACGGTGAGAACCCGCTCCCGCCCGGAACCGCCTTCAACGAGGCCGAAATCAAGGCACAAGCCGCAGCACAAGGCACAACCATCGGCAAGGGCGACATCGTGCTGTTCCACACCGGCTGGCTCAGTGTCGCCGACGACGGCCCGACCTTCATGGCCGGCGAACCCGGGCTCGGCCTCAGCGGCGCGAAGTACCTCGCCAGCCTCGATGTCGTCGCCGTCGGCGCCGACACCTGGGGCCTGGAAGCCGTCCCCGGCGAGGATCCCGACCTCGTCTTCCCGGTACATCCCGAACTCCTCGCCAAGAACGGCATCTACATCCTGGAGAACATGAATGTCGCCGCGCTCGCGGCGGACGAGGCCTGGGAGTTCCTGTTCGTGCTCGGCCAGCCACGCTTCGAGGGCGCGGTCCAGGCCGTGATCAACCCGGTGGCGATCCGCTAGCCGGTCAGGGGCGCACCGATGGCCGACGGGCACGGACCCATGACCAACAAGACCGCGCTCATCGCCGTGATCGCGGCCTTCCTGGTCGGCATGCTGGCGACCCTCGCGATCCGACCGCCCGGGGCGCAGACGGCGGTGGTCGCGGCAGACGAGGAACGGTCGGTGGCAACGCTCCGTTGGCGCGTACCCGTGGCCTTCGCGACGACGCTGGAGGTGCTCGGCGACAACGTCCGTTGGGTCACGAACGCCGTCGACCGCGCATCGAACGGCGCCATGATTCTCGACCCCTACGAGCCCGGGGAAATCGTGCCCGCCTTCAACATCGTCGACGCGGTCCGTGAAGGCAAGGTGCAAGCCGGCTACACTTGGCTTGGCTACGATCAGGGCAAGATCCCCGCCTCGCCCCTGCTTGGCGCCGTCCCGTTCGGGATGGAGCCTTGGGAGTACACCGCCTGGTGGTACGAGTGGGGCGGTCGCGAACTCGGCGAAGCCTTGTATGCGAAATACAGCATCCATCCCGTTCTCTGCGGCCTGATCGGCCCGGAAACCGCCGGCTGGTTCCGCACCCCGATCGAAAGCTTGAACGACCTCGAGGGGTTGAAGATCCGCTTTGCCGGGCTCGGCGGACGGGTCATCGAACGGCTCGGCGCCTCGGTCACGATGCTGCCCGGCGGCGAGATCTTTCAAGCGCTCGAGAAGGGCGCCATAGACGCCACCGAGTTCTCGCTGCCGAACGTGGACGAAGCGCTCGGCTTCGACCGGATCGCGAAGCTCAACTACTACCCCGGCTGGCACCAGACCTATACCGCCGCCCACCTGGTGGTGAACGACGCGGTGTGGCAGGGCCTATCCAATCGCGAACAGGCGGTCATCGACACGGCGTGCACGGCCGGCGTGACGCGCAACCTCGCCAAGTCGGAAGCCAAGCAAGGCCCGATCCTCGCTGGCTTCGCAGGCAAGGGGGTCACCGCGATCAGTCTCCCCGAGCCTATCCTCCGCGAACTGAACCGCGTGACCGACGAGGTCATGGCGGAGGAGGCCCGTCGCGACGAGGACTTCCGGGTGATCCACAACTCGCAGCTCGCTTTCCGAGCACAGTACGCGCTGTGGAAACGATTCGCCTACCTGCCGCGTGATTTCCACGCAACACAAGGCGCTGTGGATCCGCAGCCACCCCAATAGGCGCGAGCGCAAAGAGCGTGGCGCAACTCGAACTTCCCGACACGGCCTTCTCGCGCGTCGTCGATCCGATCCTGGTTCGCATCGGCAATGCGGCGTCCTGGATCTGGGTCGTGCTGCTGGCCGTCATCGTCTGCAACGTGCTCTTGCGCTACGCCTTCGCGCAAGGGCGCATCGAGTTCGAGGAAATCCAGTGGCACCTCTACTCGGCCGGCTTCATGCTGGGGTTGAGCTACGCGCTGCAGGCGGATGCCCACGTCCGCGTCGACGTGCTGCACGAGCGGTTCGCGCCCGTCACGCGGGCCTGGATCGACCTCTATGGACTCATCCTGTGCGTCCTGCCGTTCGTCGCCCTGATGCTGATCTACGGCGCACCGTTCGTGGCCGACAGCTTTGCGACCGGCGAGGTGTCAAGCTCCCCCGGCGGACTGCCCTACCGGTGGGCGATCAAATCGATGCTGCTCATCGGCTTCGGCCTCCTCGGCGTCGCGGCGCTGTCCCGGTTGACGCGTATCTGGAAGTACCTTTTCGGCGCCAGAGACTGAGCCGCGCCCATGCCCATCAACGAAATCCTCGCCCTGGTCATGTTCCTGGCCTTCATAGGCCTCGTGTTCACCGGCTTCCCGATCGCCTGGATCCTCGCCGGGCTCGCCGTACTGTTCACGGCCCTGGCCATCGTGTTCGAGGTGGACTTCGGCATCCCCATCGGCGTCGACTGGGCTTACGCCTCGATCAGCGTCGAGCGCATCTGGAACGTGATGGAAAACTGGGTAATGGTCGCGCTGCCCATGTTCGTCTTCATGGGCCTCATGCTCGACCGGTCCGGCATCGCCAATCGGCTGATGACCAGCTTCGCCCGGTTGTTCGGTCGCATCGGCGGCGGCATGGCGGTCACGATCACCCTGATCGGCGTCCTGCTCGCTGCCACCACGGGCATCATCGGTGCTTCCGTCGTCCTACTCGCCCTACTCGGGCTGCCGGTCATGCTCCGCCAGGGCTACGACAAGTCGCTGGCGGCCGGCACGGTCTGCGCCGTCGGCACGCTGGGCATCCTCATCCCGCCGAGCATCATGCTCGTGCTGATGGCAGACCGGATGGCGATGCCGGTGGGCGACCTGTTCCTAGGGGCCGTTTTCCCCGGGCTGCTGCTCTCCACGCTCTACGTGCTCTACCTCTTGGGCTACGGGATTGCCAAGCCTGCGGGCGCTCCACCGGCCACGGACATCGAGCCCCTCGACTGGCGAGCCGTGGCCGATCTGGCCATCGCCATCCTGCCACCTGCGGGACTGATCCTCTTGGTCCTGGGAAGCATCTTCTTCGGCTTCGCAACGCCGACCGAAGCGGCCGGCGTCGGGGCTGCCGGTGCACTCCTGCTGGCCCTGGCCAACAAGGCGCTCGACCGCCGGGTCCTCACCGAGGTCATTCGCGAGACCACCAAGACCACGGCCTTCATATTCGGCATCCTGATCGGCGCCACGGCGTATTCCCTCGTGCTGCGGGGACTCGGCGGCGACGAACTGATCGAGCGCACGCTGCTCGACCTACCATTCGGCCCCACTGGCATCGTGATCACCATCCTGTTCGTGACCTTCATCCTCGGATTCTTCCTCGACTGGATCGAATTGACCCTCATCATCCTGCCGCTGGTGTCCCCGGTTGTCGCTCACCTCGGCTTCGATCCGGTCTGGTTCACGGTGCTATTCGCCGTGTGCCTGCAAACCAGCTTCCTGACGCCACCGGTCGGATTCGCGATCTTCTACCTCAAGGGCGTCGCACCGGCCGGCATCACAGCACCGACCATCTACCGGGGCGTGATTCCCTTCATCCTGTTGCAGCTTCTGGGGCTTTCGCTGATCTTCAACTGGGAAGCGCTGGTCACGTGGCTACCTGCGCAGGCGTACTAGCGCCAGCGCTCAATCAGCCATCCTCGTGAAGCACCACCGATCCGGCATCGCCGTCGATGGTGATGGACTGACCGTGCTTGATACGAACCGTCCCGTTTCCCACTCCGAGCACGGCGGGGATCCCGTATTCGCGTGCCACGATGGACCCGTGCGCCAGGATACTGCCCATGTCGGTGACCAGGCCCACGGCGTGGGCGAAGAGTTGCGTCCAGGCGGGTGTCGTGTTCGGGGCGACCAGGATCGAACCGGGTTCCATCCTGTCGAAGTCGTTCTGCGACAGGATGACGCTTGCCGGTGCCGTCACCCTACCGGAACTCACCGCGAAGCCGTTGAGCGCATCCCCGGACGCGTCGTTCCGGATCTGGGTCTCCTTGAATCGAACGGAAGGGATGTTGCTGGCTTCTTCCGGGATCGTCCCCGGCGGGTGCAGCAGCTTGCGGGCTTCCCTGAGTTCTCGGCGTTCGGCTGCGAGCCTGCCCAACTCAGGAAGGCCGGCACCGACCTTGCGCGCCTCGATGGCTCGCTTCAACTCGTCCGTCACCATGAAGAACGTGTCCTCCGGGTCGAGGAACGTCCCCGCGTCGACCAGGCGCCGACCCAGCTCGAAGGCCATCGGCCGCAGCACGGACCAGGTGTAGCCGAAATAGAACGCCGTCTCTTCGCGGATGTGGTTGTAACGTCGTCCGAACCAAAGACGGTAGCGGAACTGCCAGTAGGTGAGCCCGGAGAGCTTCTCTGAGACTTCCGCGAACTTGGCCTCGCGAACCGCCGTGGCCCGCATCTCCTGATCCTTGGGATCGTAATCTGCGTTCTGCACCATCGATTTGAGTGTCGCGACAGTCGCCGACGGATCCTCGGCCTGGGTCGGCTCGATGAAGTCCAGGCTGTACCCCTGGTGGCCGTAGACGTCGAAATAGTCGTCGAGCGCCTCGAGGATTGAGCCCCCTTCGGCGTGTTCCTGCAACGCGTGCAACAGGAACTTCGGCGGCGTCACGACGACCAGATAGGTGAGCGCCTCGCTCGCGCGAATGAGCTTCGCAATCTCGAACAGGATAGCGTTGGCCCTGAGGGTCTTGGACTCGAAGCCGGTGAGGAACTGGCCGCTGATGTAGTGATCGTTCGGCAGGTTCTCGTGAAGGAAGCACTGCAACTGATCGTCGGTGGACTTGGCGATTCCGAAAGTGTGGCTGGTATTGCCCGTCCAGTAGATCCCCTCCTCGATTCCCATCTCGCGGATACCGGTCAAGAGTTCCTCGTCGGTGGCGGAACCGAGGTCCAGCCTGCGCCACTTCTCCGCGGTGCCGACTAGGCGCGGGCGGGCTTCTTCCTGCCAAGTCAGCCAGCGAGCATCGTTGTCCTGCGTCTTGTTGTTCGCGACGTACGTTGGGTTGTCCGACGGCGGCAAGGTCAAATCGTGAGCCAGGTTGTCGCCTTCGTAAGCTGCCGCGACGGCATCGAAGTCGCTTTGTTCTTCTGCCGAGAGCTCTGAACGAAACAGTGCCATGTCGTACTGTTCCTTGTCCGACTGATCCCCGCGACTTTCCCAAATCGCGTCGATCGTCCGCTTGAAAGCGGCCTTCAAATCCTCCTCGGAACTGTTCGGGTCGATCTGGTTGCCGGGGTGATCGGCCCGGTTGTAGGCGTAGCCGTTGCACGTGACGAAGTGAGGGCCACCGCCGGGCATGATGCTCGGTTTGCCCTTGCGCGGAGCCTCAAGACCTTCCGTCAGGTAAAGCTCTTCGAACAGGGGGCAGATCGGGTCTGGCATATTCTCGACGATCTGGCGTCGGTAGAGGATCCTAGCCGGTGGCGGCGGTTCCCAGGCCACCTCGATGGGCTGTACCGGCAGATTGGTGATGGGGCGCGACTGAAGCAGGTAGAGATCCTCACCGACGATCGCCCATTCGATGTCCTGCGGAACGCCGTCGTAGAGCTTCTCGATGTCAATGGCGGTCTTCGACAATTGCCGCAGCATGTCGTCGGTCAACGACGACTGCCGCCGACTTGCCTCGTCGACATCAGCGAGCCGGGTGCCCTGGCTGCCATCGGCGACGATCTGCTGCGCCTTCGGTCCGATGCTGGTTTCCTTGGCGTTCAACGACTCCTTGTCGACGATGTAGGTGTCCGGCGTCACCTGCCCGCTGACCACGGCTTCGCCAAGACCGAAGCTGGCGTTGACGATGATCTCCGAGCGCTCTCCGGTGGCGGGGTTGGCAGTGAACAGGATTCCCGAAACTCCGGAGGGCACCATGATCTGGACCACCACCGCCATGGCCACCGAGCCCTGGTCGATGCCGTTCTGATGCCGATAGCTGATGGCTTGCGGCGTCCAAAGGGAAGCCCAGCACTTGCGCACCGCCGCGACGACCTCGTCCGCGCCTTTGACGTTCAGATAGGTCTCCTGCTGGCCTGCGAAGGACAGGCCCGGTAGATCCTCGGCATTGGCGGAGGAACGCACTGCGACAGGGGAATCGTCGAGCGAGCCATAGGCTTGCCTAATCTCAGCGCTGATCTCGGCGGATAGATCGCGTTCAGCGAACAGTGCCCCTATGGCACCGGACGCCCGCTCGAAGGACACGCGACCGTCCACGATGGCGGGTTTGGCAAGCGATACGATCTTCTGCTGTAGCTGGTTCGTCGTAACGAAAGACCGGTAAGCGGCCGCCGCGACGACGAACCCGCCGGGAACGTTGAAACCCGCCTCTGACATTCTTGCGAGTGATCGTCCTTTCCCACCGACGATTTCGAGGCCGTCGTCGGATCCTGCTTCACCGGGAGCAGCGTTGAGGGCCGTGATGTACATTGATGGCTCGGTTCAAGTAGACGCGCCATCATAGGGAAGGCTTCGACGACCGATCAACAAATGTAGGGAATCCGATCGTGCTGATCCACACATCCACCGCCCGGAACTACTCCGAAACGACGGAAAACCGCATCCACAGCGACGACGTCGCTGCAGGATTCGGCTTCGCCGGCGGCCTCGTTCCGGGCGTCGCCGTCTTCGGCCATATGACCTACCCGCTCGTAGCAATGCTCGGCGAGGACTGGCTCTGCCGCTACCAGGCCAATGTGCGGCTCCGGCTCCCGGCCTACGATGGCGACGAACTCGTCATTCGCCACACCACGAACGGCGATCAGCACACCGTGCTATGCCGTGCGCGCGAACTGCTGCTCGCCGAATTGCACACCGGCCCATGCGAGCCAACGGACGTCGCCCCGATCGGCCCCGGCACTGAGATGGAAGAGCGGCCCGAGATCCACTGGGAGAACGTATTCGTCGACGAACCGTTCCCCGCATGGCATTGGACGCCGGACGCGATCGAGAACGCCGAAGCCGCCGCACAGGTCGAAGACGACCACGCCCTGTACCGATCCGGCATCGTCCATCCGCACGCGACTCTCAGCACCGCCAATCGGACGTTCACCCGGCGCTACTTCCTGCCGGCCTGGCTGCACGTGGGGTCGGAAATCCGCTTTCACAGGCTGCTTCGGGTCGGCGACACGGTCGAGGTGCGCACGGTGCCCACGGCGAAGTGGGAGCGCAAAGGGCATGAATTCGTCGACCTGCGCATCCTCTACCTAGTTGCTGGCGAGGTCGCGACCGAAATCGTCCACACCTCGATCTTCAAGATCGCGGATCGGCGCGACCAAGCGTAGGCCGCAACACCTCGACCGGCCGACAGCTCAAGCGGCGCGACGTGTTGTCGCGTCCCGGAACTGATAATGTCAGGTGTCCGACGCGAACGGCACCAGGCATGAAATTCGGTCTTTTCTACGAGCTCCAGCTACCGAAACCGGCTGGCCAAGAACAGTGGGATCCCGACGACGAGAAGCGCATCTACCACGAGATGCTCGACCAGGTCGAACTCGCCGACAGTCTGGGCTTCGACTACGTTTTCGAGGTAGAGCACCACTTCCTCGAGGAGTATTCGCACTCCTCGGCACCGGAAATGGTGATGGCGGCGCTCTCGCAGCGCACCAAGAACATCCGCCTCGGTCACGGGATCGTGCTGACGCCACCGGGTTACAACCATCCGGCTCGCGTCGCCGAGCGTATCTCGGCCCTCGACATCCTGTCCGACGGCCGCGTCGAATTCGGTTCCGGCGAGAGCGCCTCGGAAATGGAACTCGGCGGTTTCGGCGTCGAGCGCGGCCTCAAGAAGGCGATGTGGGAGGAGTGCACGCGCGAGGTCGCCAACATGATGGTCCAGACGCCTTACCAGGGCTTCCAGGGCGAGTTCTTCGACATGCCGCCCCGCAACGTCATCCCGAAGCCGCTGCAAGACCCGCATCCGCCGCTCTGGGTGGCGGCGTCGCGGCGCGAAACCACCATGCTCGCCGCACGGTTCGGGATGGGCAGCCTCGGGTTCGGATTCGAGACCCCCCAGGAGCTTGCCGAGCGGACAAACGAGTACTACCGCATCGTCCGCGAAGAGTGCTTCCCGATCGGCCATGCCATCAACCCGGGGCTGGCCGTGCTGACGACGTTCATGATGGGCAAGACCGACGAGGAGGCTCTCGAACGCAGCGCCAACGGGCCGGCCTTCTTCTCGCATTCGCTCGGCTACTACTACAACCCGGCGAGCGGCGGCAAACATCAACCCGGGGAGAAGAACATCTACGACGATTTCCTGGCCCAGAACGAGCGTGACAACACCATGTCGGCGCGCACCGGCTTCATCGCCGAGGACGAGATCCGCAAGGGCGAGCCGAAGGACGAGGTGCAGCGCGCGCTCTACAGGGCCGCGCGCAGCGGCACTGCCGTCGGAACCGTCGACCGCGTGCGCGAGACCCTGAAGACCTACGAGGACAACCACCTCGACGTGATGATCTTCGTCGCGCAATGCGGCGACCGCCAGCACGATCACATCATGGAATCCATCGAGCTGTTCGGTCGCGAGGTGCTGCCGGAATTCAAGGACCGCCACGAGTCCGAACACGTCCAATGGCGGGCCGAGCAGTTGGCCGGCATCGACGTTCCCATCAACTCGAGCATCTGAGGATGGCACGCCAGGACGAGATCAAGGACACGGCGCTTCGTGACTTGATCAACGAGGCCCACGGGTTGATGCGCCGCAACCAACCGACCGACGCGATGCACGGACTCGTCGGTGCGCTCTACCGGTTGATCGAAATCAAGCCGGAACTCGCCACCGAGCAGCTCGAACCGCGACCCGGGTGGAAGATGCCCTTCCTAACCCGGTGGCCGCAGTACGGTGCCAACTGGAAGGAGGGCTCCCTGGCCGCGGGCACGCCGGAGATCGAGTTCACCCGCGACCACTTCGCGCTGTCCGAGGCGATCACCTGCTACGAGTTCCTCCTCGACACGGCGATCGCCCGGGAGGCCTGACACCCCGGGCGTCTCAGTCCTTGTCGCGAAACGCTTGGCTCGCGTGATATGGCTCGTCGCGGGTCTGGAACGCGTGCTTCAAGCCCCCCTCGCGGATGGACTCGCCGAAACGGTAGGTCCACTCGGTCATCTGCGCGAGAGCGTCCTGTTCGGTCGCGCTGCGCACGGATGAATAGATGCCCATGTTCTCGTAGAACCGGTTCATGGTGAGCTTGAGGATGGCCAGATGGTCCGCAGAGCCGTTCGCGATGCGTTCGGCGAAGGCGATGGTGTTGGCGTCCAACTGATCCTTGGGCCACGCGTAGTTGATCATCTCGACTTCCGCCGCCTCGGCACCGGTCATGTTGTCGCCGGTGTAGTAGTACTCCTTGGCCTTGCGCATGCTCATGACCAGCGGCCAGATGTTGCCGTTGCGAGCGGTGCCGAGGCCGCGCAAGCCCGGATGCCCGATCTGCGTATCGTCCGCGGCCACCACGAGGTCATGCATCATGGCGAGTTCGCAGCCGCCCGCGAGCGCATAGCCGTGCAGTTGCGCGATCGTGATCTTGGCCATGTTCCACAGGTACATCTGCACGTCGGTGATCTGCTGCATGGACGTGCGCACATTCATCATCAGCGTGCGGTTCTTGTCGTCGGTGGTCTGGTAGCGGCGCTCGCCGGGCCGGCGTTCACGGCCGGGCGTCAGGTCGTAGCCGGCGCTGAAGCAGCGGCCCGACCCGCGCACGATGATCACGCGACAGGTCTGGTCGGCCTCGAGATCGTGCAGGCACTCGTTCAGCTCGGTGAACAGTTCTCCGGTCAGCGCGTTCATCTTCTCCGGCCGGTTGAGCGTGATCCGCGCCAGGCGGTCCTCGGTGCCGAGACGTTCGAGGATCAGGGTGTTGAAATCGGGCATTGGGGTTCCTAGGCGGCAAAGGGATGCCGCCAAGCATACCGTCTACCCCCTCGCGGCGGCTGCTAGCTGTCATCAGGGCCGACTGTTGACACTTGGTTCAAGTTCTCGTGACACCGGTGGGAGAACGCGAAGCGTTCTCGATCGAGTCGCCGCAAGGCGACTCGCCTAGCCCCAGACGGCTTCCCAGCGCTTCGTCCGGGTCGACCGATACATCGCCAATGCCGTTCGCATCTCTCCCAGGGAGAATTCGGGCGCCGCCTCCAGCGGCTTGCCGTCCAAGACCGCCAAGCTGAAGTCGTGCAACTCCGCCCCGTAGCTGTCCACCTTCCCCGGAAACGTTCGCATGATCGTCTCGCCACCTGTATGTCCGGCGTCGTAGAGGAGCAGGCGGCCTTCACGACCGTGCTCGATGACGAGTTCGCCCTCTGTGCCGGTGATCCGGAAGTCCTCCGTCGGTGCGACCGGAGCAGGACTCAGCAAGGCATCGAACGACGCAGCAACGCCTGTCTGGAAGCGCAACAACGAGCGCACCCAGGATTCGCCCTCCATGCCGGGGATGTGGCAACCGGTGGCGGCGACCACCTCCTCGATCTCGCCGAGCATCATCCGCAACGGGCGGATCCAGTGGGCGCCGCCGTCGATGGCGATGCCGCCGCCTGAACGCGCCAGTTCGAACCGCCAGGGCTTCGGCGCAGCAGGATCGATCTGCTGCGGATCGTAGAAGCAGGCGCGGGCGGTCACGACATCGCCGATCGCGCCCGCGTCGATGAGCTGCCGCGCCTTCACGACATCCGGCCAGTACTGGGCCTGCTCGGCGACCATGAAGACTTGATCCGGATACGTTGCGGCGGCGGCGAGAATCCGCTCCGCAGCGGCGAGATCGTGCGCCATCGGCTTCTCCAGGCAGACGTGCTTGCCGGCCTCGAACGACGCGAGTGCCGCCTCCTCGTGCAGGTCGTGGGGCAGCATCAGATCCACCGCATCGAAATCGGCGCTCGCCACGGCGTCGGACAGCGACGCGAACGCCGGGGCGCCCACGCGATCCCCCATTGCGGCAGCCCGCCCGCCGTCGGCGTCCACCACGGCCGTCACCCGAAGTCGCGGCGCGTGATAGCGGATGCCGCGCCAGTGCGCACGTGCGATGTTGCCGCAGCCGACCAGCGCGATGCTGAGCGTCGTCTCGGAATCGGTCATCGTCACTTCGCGGTCAGACGGGCGACCGCGGCCTCGTTGAGTTCGATGCCGAAGCCCGGCTTATCCGTGAGTTCCATCACGCCGTCCTTCGGCAGGACGTCCTCGCCGAACAGTTCGGCCAGGTCGTCAAGCGGGCCGGAGAACTCTACGGAGAACTCATGGGGCCGTGTGGCGTTCTGGACGGTGGCGTAGACGTGCAGCGAGGCCATGGAGTTGATGCCCGCCTGGGGACTGTGCGGCATTACGGGCTTGTTCAACGTCGTCGCCATCTCGTAGATCCGCTTGGTCTCGCTCGGGCCGCCGGCATTGACGATGTCAGGCTGCAGAATGTCGACGTTGCCGAGCAGCACGAGGTGTTGGAACCACCAGCGGAAGGCGTCCTGCTCGCCCGCCGACACGGCGACATCCAGCGCGTCGCTGATCTGCTTCAAGCCGGGCAGATCGTAGTGCGGAATCGGCTCCTCGAAGTGGTCGATGCCAAGCGCTTCGAAGCGCCGGCCCTGCTGGATGGCGGTGGACACCGAGTAGCCGTTGTTGGCGTCGAAGCCGAGATACTCGCCGCCGCTCAAGAATTCCCTGGCCATCCTGAACAGTTGGTAGTCCTTCTCGGGGTCCACGTCCTGGCGCCAACCCCGCCAGTCCATGCGGATCTTGAAGGCGCGGAATCCCCGGTTCCAGCCGTCCTTGACGAGATCCAGCATTTCCTCCGGCTGCATGCGCCAACCCGATCCCGTGCTCCAGTACAAGGGAATCGTCGTTCGTCGCGCACCGCCCATCAGCGTGTGGACCGGCAAGCCCGTGTCCTTGCCAAGGAGATCCCACAGCGCCACGTCCACGACACCGACCACCCAGCCGGGCAGCTTGTAGAAACGCTCGTCACGCCCAAGCGCGAAAGTCTCCCAGTGGCGGTCGACGAGCCGCGGATCCTCGCCGACGAGCGCCGGCTTGATGGCCGACTCGAGATACGCGTTGAAAACGGCATTGTTGCGGCCCGGGATCTCGGCCCAGCCTTCAACGCCTGCGTCGGTCTGGATGCGCAGCAGGCTCTTGCCGATCGTCAAAGGCGTGCGCGTAATGGCGGTGACTTTCATCGGTGTTGCTCTTCCACTCAAGGAGCGAGGCAGTATATCGGCGCGATGGTTAGGGGTGCGCCTCCAGCACCGCGTCCCACACCACTTCCGATGCCGCCACGCCGAGCGCCGTCAGCGACCACTCGGGCACGTCGACTTCCGCAGTGGAGACCATCCAGAGCACGTCCCCGTCGTCGCGTGTGTGGAAAGGTTGAATCGCCCGTGCCATGGAGCTGTGGACCTGCCGACCGAGTTGCTCAAGGTCGTGTCCCCGCATTGTCTGGTTGGTGACGACGACCGTGAGCGTCGTGTTCTGCCCAGCCGACTCGCGGACAGAGGCTAGGCGCGTCGCTGGCGCGACGCGATCGAGAACGCTCCGCGTTCTCACACCGGCGGAGGAAACTCGACTAGATCTGTCAGCATTCGGCGCTCTCAAGGCATCCAGGCGCCGCTCGAGATCCTCCGCGAATGTTGTGCGTTTCCCGGTTTCCGGGTCGAGGTGTCCGAGTACGACCTTGCCGTCTCGATTGAACACCGCACCGATGGCGTTCACGACGGTGCAGGCGAATATCTTGATACCGCCAAGCTCGCGAAAGGCCGCACCCTGCCCCGCTTGCTCGCCGCGGTCGAAAGCAAACCCGTTGCCCACGGTAACGGCAATCCCGGCGCCCCGGGCCCCGAGCGGAAAACGCCCGACCTTCGCATTGTCGAGCGCTGCGCCGCCCAGTCTCTTGTCGGGGTAGACGTTGTTGTCGCGCCCGCCGAAGTCGAAGACGATCCCCCCGCTGACAAGGGGGATCGTGTCCCAACGTGCCGCCGTTTCCTGGCGCTCAAGCAGTCCCGCGGTCACACCCGCCGCGGCTTCGAGGCCAAACAGCGACCCTCCCGCCAAGCTGATCGCATGCACGTAACCGTACTCGCCCACGACCCCGGGCGAGCCGCCGCGGACGTCCATCGCCATGGCGGCGCCGTCGGGGAAATGCAGCACGGTCGCGCCGGTCGGCCCATCGGGGTACTCGGCGATCCCGATCTTGATCGCCGGGAAGTCGAACTCAAGGACACGCGAGCCCCAATCGGTGTCAATTGCCCCGAGTGGTGCGTCGGCATCCTGCCCCCCGGCGAATGCGCTCAAAACGACGGCCACACCCGCGGCCCCTGCTCGCCATGGGCGGTACCTGCAGGACATCAGGCCCTACCGGCGATACCGGGCTTCAGGGCGAGCACATCGGTGCCGAGGCGCGTCAAGACGCGTTCCGCGGTATTGCCGATGAGCTTGGCGTTGAGCCCCTGTCGGCCCACCGTCCCCATGACGACCAGTTGGGCCTCGAGGCGCTCGGCGACGGCGGCGATCACGTCGGCCACCTCGCCGTGTTCGACGTGGATGCGGTCCTCTGGCAGGCCGTGCGTACTCGCGAGATCGGCGAGCAGTGGGCCCATCTGTCCGCGGACCTTCTCGACGTGGGCATCGACGTCCATCAAGTGCAGATCCTTGAGCACCGTCGAGACGTGAATGACGTAGACGAGGTGCAGGGGATTGTCCAACGCCTCGGCATAGCGCTTGGCGGTGGCGATGATCGTGTCGTTCAGATCCTGCTTGACGTGCGAGTGGCTCGCGAGGTCGACAGCCGCAACGATCGACCGCGTCGGATGCCAGTGGTCCGCCGCGATGAGCACGGGCGCTTCGCATTCGCGCAACAGGTGCCAATCGGTCGGCGTATAGAGGAACGTCTCACTGCGATGCGCCGTCCTGACGACAACGTCGCTGCCGGTCCGATGGGCGTGCGCGTCCACCCAGAGGTGCACGAGCTTGTCCCATGCAACGATGAGCTCGACATCGAGGTCGGCGGGTCTGTACTCCTCGATTAGCGCCGCCAACGACTCGCGGCGCTTCGCCAGCAACTGTCGCTTCGCCTCGTGCCGGTGGACGAGATCGAGGCTCGCCAGCGACTCGTAGCAGAAGCCGACCACCTCGGCATCCGCGCCCATGGCCTTGGCCAGCTCCAACCCCCGCGCCAAGGCTATCTGTTCCTCGCCCTCGCGATCCGCAACGATCAATACCGACACGACTCACCCCTTTGGCCAGCAATGTCCCGACCTTAGCCAAAACCGCGCGATGGGCGCTACAGGTAGTCAGTCTGCAGTTTCCGCTATGGAGATTTGCGGTCTGCGCACGACTGCTGGCACAGGTCGGGCGGCGTTCGAAAGCTCGTTCAGCAAACGCTCGCGGTTTTCCAACGCCACACGGGCCGCCTTTTCCTTCACCGGACCGAAGCCCTTGACGTTGGCCGGCAACCGCATGAGGGCCACGGCGATCTCATAGTTCCCCACTGTCAGCGATTCCACGACCGTCGCCACGTCGGCTTCGAAGCGCATGCGCAGTTCGCGCTCGAGCTTCCTTTCGGGCAAGGCCCGAAAGACGTCCAATGCCGTGCCGCGCCAACGGCGCATCTTGGCGAGCACGCGCAGAACGGGCGTCATCCAGCCGCCAACCGCGATCTTGCGAGGTCGACCACTGCGATCGCGAAGATGCGCCAGGAAAGGCGGGGCCAGGTTGTACTTGATCCGGAAACCCGGCTCGAACTGCGACGCCAGTTTCGTCGCGAAGTCCGCGTGGTCGCCCATGGCGCGCTCGGTGAATAGCCGTGCCACCTCGTACTCGTCCTTGACCGCATACAAGCTGAACGCGCTATCCGCGACCGCCGCTGCGAGAACTTCGCTGCCGGGGAACACCTTGGCCTCGGCGTCGAGGACGCGATCGAGCAACGCCTCGTAGCGCATGGCAAGCGCCTCGTCCTGATAGCGCACCAGGAACGCCCTCCGGCGCGCGATTCGATCGCGCAGCGTGCCCGATCTCGGCGGCTGCATCGTCTCGCGTCGGCCGCGTGCCGAAGACGGTACGCGGGCAGGATCGTGGGCCATCGCCCGGCCGTAGTGCAAGGCAGCGAGATTGTCCGCGACGGCAACGCCA
The DNA here is from genome assembly GCA_026706385.1 of Gammaproteobacteria bacterium. Classification (GTDB taxonomy): domain Bacteria; phylum Pseudomonadota; class Gammaproteobacteria; order Pseudomonadales; family Azotimanducaceae; genus VXYL01. The sequence continues at coordinate 7,248 of JAPOYV010000030.1, read as the reverse complement.
TTGAGGGCGATCGCCCGCTCCAACGCGCTGACCGATACCGGGACGGTGCCGTGCTGGTAGGCAAAGCCGAGCAACAGCACGTTCGCGCAGGTCGCCGTGCCGAAGAGGCCGAGCGACAAGGCTTGCGCATCCAAGGCCTCGAGCTTGCTCGTTGCGCTTCGCGCGACCCCCATCAGCGTCGCCGCCTTCACAGGCCGATTCTGCTGTTGCAGCACGAACTCGGCGGTCGGTGCCACGTGCGTATTCACTGCCGCCACTGTGCGCGCAGGCGAGAGCAGCGCCCGGGTGTCCTGTCCTGCGAGCGTCACAAGGTCCGCTGCGATTACCAAGTCGGCGGCACCGGCGGGGATTCGCGTCGGCGAGTGCGGGGCGTCGGCTGGGGACATCCGCACGTGACTGATCACGGCGCCGCCCTTCTGGGCCAGCCCCGTCATGTCCAGCGTAGAGACGAACAACCCGTCGAGATGTGCTGCCGTACCGAGCAGTTGCGACACGGTGACGACCCCGGTGCCGCCAATCCCCGCAACGACAATGTTCGCCGCTTCCGCGGCCGGGGCCGGTGCCGGCAGGTCGCGCCGCAACGCATCCACGCGGTCCATGTCCACCGACAGGCGCTTCGGTCGTGCACCGGTCACCGTGACGAATGAGGGGCAAAAGCCGGCGAGACAGGACAGGTCCTTGTTGCAGGCACTCTGGTCGATGCCGCGCTTCGTACCAAACTCCGTTTCGAGGGGAGCCACCGCCACGCAGTTCGACTGCACGGAGCAGTCGCCGCAGCCTTCGCACACGGCGTCGTTGATCACGAGGCGCACGTCGGGATCCTGCACGGAGCCGCGCTTGCGCCGACGGCGGAGTTCCGTAGCGCAGGTCTGCTCGTAGATCAAAACCGTGCACCCCGCCGTGTCGCGCAACTCGCGTTGGGCGGCATCGAGCGCCGCCCGCGGCAGGACGTCGACGTCCAACTTCCGATGCTGCTGTGGGGTATCACTGACCACCTTGATGGCTTGGACGCGCTCCGCGCGGACTTGGGCCACCATGTCGGCCAGGGTCAGCGGACCGTCCATCGGCTGGCCACCCGTCATGGCCACGGCGTCGTTGACGAGGAGCTTGTAGGTGACGTTGACCCCGGCGGCGACAGCGGCACGGATCGCGAGAATGCCCGAGTGGAAATAGGTGCCGTCGCCCAGGTTGACGAACACGTGGTCCTCGTCGGTGAACGGCGCTTGGCCGATCCAGTTCGCACCCTCGCCACCCATTTGGGTCGGCGTGTACGTGTCGCGGTCCATCCACTGCGCCATGTAGTGGCAGCCGATGCCGGCAATGGCGCGACTGCCAGTCGGCACCCGGGTGGAGACGCTGTGCGGACAGCCGGCGCAATAGAGGGGCATGCGCAGTTCCTTGGCGGGCTTGCCCCCGGCTGCGGCTCCATTGCGCGACGGTTCGATGCGCTCCGCTTTGAAGAGCGCCGACACCGCGGTCGCGATCATCGCGGCACTGATTTCGCCGGACGCAGGGAAAGCGCCCTTGCCGATCAGCCGGGCACCAGGTCGGCCGAATACGCCTGTTCTTTCGAACAGGATCGACTTCATCTGGTCCTCGAGGAACGACCGCTTCTCCTCTACGACCAGAACACGATCGGCGTCCCGGCATACCTCGCCGACAAACTCCGGGCTGAGCGGCCAGGTCATGCCCACCTTGGCCAACCGAATGCCAGCCTCGGCGATTTGCCGATCCGATGCCATGCCGAGTCCGGCCAGCGCTTCGCGGACGTCCGCGTAGGCCTTTCCCGCGCTCACCACCGCGAGTCTCGGCGCGCGCGGTGACGCCACCATCCGGTCGATGCGGTTGTCGCGCGCGAACTCTGTGGCCAACGTGAGCTTGCGCGCCATGCGCTCTTCCTGCGCCAGGGGCGAGTCGGCGAGCCGGATGTGGACATCCCTCTCGGCGTTTGGCTGGTGGAAGCGAAACGCCTCGAGGTCGATGTCCACCGACATGGCGCTGTCGGCGATGTCCGTGACCACGATCAGAGATGCCCAGCAGCCCGCGTAGCGCGACAAGGCCCAACCGAAGAGGCCGTACGCCAATACGTCCTGGACATCGGCGGGCGCCAACACGGGAATGTTCAGGTCGCGTAGCGCGAACTCGCTTGCGCCGGGCATGGTCGAGGACTTGCAGCCGTGGTCGTCGCCGACGGCGAGCAGGACGCCTCCGTAGGGGCTGGAACCCGCGGCGTTGCCGTGGCGCACAGCGTCCATGGAACGATCCAAGCCGGGCGTCTTGCCGTACCAGAGGCCGAATACGCCCTGGTGGCGTGCGCCCGGAAACAGGCCTACCTGCTGCGTTCCCCAGACAGCCGTCGCCGCCAAGTCCTCGTTGACCCCCGGCTGAAAGACCACGCCATGCTCGGCGAGGAGCGGCTTCTGCTGCCAGAGCTCTCGGTCCAGTCCGCCGAGGGGCGAGCCCCGGTAGCCGGAAACGAAGCCCGCCGTGTCCAGACCAGCCACTACGTCAAGCCGCCGCTGGTCGATCGGTAGCCGGGCGAGCGCCTGGATTCCCGTCAGGTAGGCGGAGCCCGGCTCACTCGTGTAGCGCGACCAAGCCAAAGCACTCGGAGTCGATTCGTTCATGCACCACCTTCGATCGCGTCTTGCCATCATCATAGGCGTGGTCGGCTAGGACTTGCGTTTCCTTTTTCGGGCCAACCGGCCAGATACTAGGATTTTTTCATAATTCACGTTGATATATTGGGATCTGATTGCAATAATCTCCCGAATTGACTGATGGAGCTGGTCATGGACACGATCGATCGCCGCATCCTGTCCGAACTCCAGGACAACGCCGACCTGCCGATGCAGGAACTCGGCGACCGCGTGGGGCTGTCGCACACCCCTTGCTGGCGCCGAGTGAAGCGTCTCGAGGAGCGTGGCATCGTGAAGCGACGGGTCGCCCTGCTCGATGCCGAGCAACTCGACCTCGCCGTCAACGTGTTCGTCAACGTCAGCTTGAGACGTCACCAGGAAAACGCCCTGAATCGCTTCGAGACGGCCGTGCAGGACGTCCCGGAGGTCGTCGAGTGCTACTCGGTGTCCGGCGAGACGGACTTCCTGCTGCGCGTGGTGGTTGCCGATGTCACGGCCTACGAGCGTCTCGTCAAGGCGACACTCGTGCACTTGCCGGAGGTCGGCAACCTGACGTCCACGTTCGCGCTTCGCCAGGTCAAGTACACGACCGCGTTGCCGCTTCCGTAGGATCCAGCACGCCGCCGGCTTGCGCTAGCAACGCGGCTAGTCAAGAGCCTGGTAGATCAGCGTTCGAACCTTGCCGAAGTCATCGAGCCCGGCTGCGGGAATGATCTGGGTCATGTACACGACCGTTAGGGATTCAGCGGGGTCGACCCAGTACTGGGTGTGGTAGGCACCGCCCCACGAGAACTCGCCCACCGATCCGGGTTCACCGCGGGCACCGACGTCGAGCACGACGGCGAACCCGAGGCCGAAGCCCGAACCGGGAGCGAACGCGAACCTGTCGCCGATGTGGTTCGCGGTCATCAACTCCACCGACTTGCGGCCCAGGATGCCGTCGCCCTTGCGGATCGCCTCGAGGAAGCGCGTGTAGTCGGCCGTGGTCGAGAGCAGGCCCGCTCCGCCTGAGAAACTTGCACGCGGCCCGTCGACGTAGTGTCCCTGGCCGTGGAACGGCGTGTCACCGTCCGCGCGCGCCAAGGCACCGTCCTGTCCGAGCGAGTAGACGACGGCGAGACGGTCGGCCCTTGCAGGCGACAGGTAGAACGAAGTATCCACCATGCCAAGCGGTTCGAAGATCTCGGTCGCGAGGAAGACATCCAGGGTCTTCCCGCTGACCACCTCTACCAGCGCACCAAGGATGTCCGTGTTGTAGCCGTAGACAAACTGCTCCCCGGGTTGGGCGTCCATGGGCAGTTGCGCCATGCGTCGTACCGTCTCACGGATCGGTTCGTCGCGGTGCCCGAAGTACCAGTGCTGCAGGTCTGCCGCCTGCCAATCGACCGCTGCGGGCCCGTAGCCGTAGCCGATTCCCGCAGTGTGCGTCAGGAGGTCGCGGATCGTGATCGGGCGCACCGCATCAACGATTTCGACACTGCCGTCTTCACCGGGTACTGCCACGGTGGTCGCCGCGTACTCCGGCAGGTAGTCGCCGATGGGCTGGCTGATCAGCAGCTCGCCACGCTCCTGCAACATCATCACGGCCGCGCTGACGACCGCCTTGGACATGGACGCGATGCGGAAGATCGTGTCCGGCTGCATGCGCTCATCTGTCTCGCGGTCCCGGGAACCCGCCGCACGGTGGTAGACCGTGCGGCCATCGTGCGTGACCTGGAGGACCGCACCCGGAATCCTGCCCTCGGCAACGTAGGCGTCCAGAAATGCGTCGAGGCGCGAGAGGCCCTCGCCCGACACCTGCGCCTGGATCGAGAAGGCGAGGGCAAAGGCGGCAAGATACGCGGTGCGGCGGAGTGTCTGGTGGAGGCAAGGCATGGGGCTGACTCGAAGGGGCGACGGTACGTATGTGAGCGCGATCGCCGGCGAAATGCCAGCCACAGAATGCACGAAGTCAGTGCTCACCAACTGGGCTGCGTACCCTGGGGGCTGGTCAGCCTAGCGTAGCGCACGTAGCCGGGAGGGACAGCGCGCTAGTGCACTTCTCGAACTCGGCCGTCCGCGCCAACGAACAGCATCGAAATGCGCGTCCGCTCCTTCGCCAAGCGAGGCAGTCTGTCCCACAAGCCATGGAACTGCGGCATGTCGGGCAACGCGATGGAGTACTTGGCGTTCGCATCGTCCATACGCTGGAGAGTCTCGCCGAGCACAGCGATGAAATAGTTCACCCGCATTGCCGATCGAGAGCCGCACCCCTTGACCTCAATGAGCCAACGTTGGCCGTCACGCCTAACTGCCTCGATATCGACGCCCCGTTCCCGGCCCCACGCAACCCGAGCACGCCAACCGTCGGCGTGCAGCCACCCCTCTAGATGCGCTTTGAGTTGATCCTCTCCCAGTGCGCCCAGTTCTTCTCGCGTGGTCCCTGCGCCATGTGTCCCACCAGCGTTCCGCCTGTCTGTATCCGCGGAGACATATAGAGCCGAGACGGGGTAGTTACCGATCAGCCCGTCCTCTCGTGTCTTCGCTGCAACTTGCCGACCGTCGCAAGCTCGCGACACGCCCGATTGACCGCCTGTTGGTTCTTGGCATTGCCGTCCAACTCGTCGGTGATTTCCCTGTCCGTCCTGCCCGGATGACGAATGGCGAAGAAGACGATCCGCTCTTTGCGGTCCAGTCGGGCGGCGACCTTGAGAACCTTGCCACGCCCTAGCGGACTGTCGCCACCCACCAGTTCGAACTCCACCCCCGCCAACCTCCCGGTATCTGAGGGGTTGGCCAACAACTCGACGCGAACGAAATCACTCGCGTTTCCCCCTTGGGACTGGAGAAGCAGACTTGCCGGTTCCAGGTCGTCGCGCCGGGAACCTGGCAACACCGCTTAAAGGGACGCCGCGCGCCATCACGCTGCCAGTCCGCGGCTGTATCGCCGCGAACGTGGCGAGGGCGGCATGGACGCCTGGACTCCTCATAGGACCCGCTCGACCGCCTTGACGATGCTCACCTGGACGAGATCCTGTCCACGAATATAGGTCGCCTCGCCGATCCCATCAAGAACACGCGGCCCCGGACATGCGGCGGGCAATCGCCTCCTCACGCACGTCGAGAACTATGACGCGTCCGGGAAACCGAGGATCCAGCAGGCGACCCCAAGCCCAAGCATGCGCCTCGTGACGCGCGATCCACTTGCCCGCACCGCAACTGTTGGCGCCTGGTCTGAGATGTCCCTGTTGATGTATGTCCAACCACTCGGGAGTCTCCACGTACCTGTACCAGCGCAAGGGAATAGCTCCAGTTGGCCATAGCACGAGCCGCGAACGAACGTAGCACGGCTGCAATCAAACGCGCGCCACAAGAGGCTCTTACTCAATGCAATGGCACAGTGATGCCACCGGAGCCCCTCCACGGAATCACAGGTCCTTCATCGCCCGCGCCATCGTCCGGATCATCGCCCGACGCGGTACCAGCCGGGTGGTGACCTCGGCGACGATCCGATTGAAGAACCCGGGGACGACACGCGGGCCTCTGCCCAGCGCGGCGAGCGTCTGCTCGGCCACCTTGAGCGGTGTCATCATGGCCGGCCCTGGCGGGTCTCGTTTGAAGGCACGCCTATAGCCGGGCGTCGAGGTCGCGCCTGCACAGCAGGCGATCACATCGACGCCGTGCTCGCGCACCTCCTCCCACAGACTCTCGCCGAGTATGGTGTTGAACGCCTTGCTGGCGGCGTAGCCCGCAATCCTTGGCGATCCCTGGAAGCCCGCCAACGAGGACATCAGAACGACGGCCCCGCGACGGCGCTCGACCATGGCCGGCAGCAGCGTGCTCAGCACGGTCACGGGGCCACGTACGTTGACCCGCACGAGTTTCTGGAGATCGGACAGCCCAATGTCAACGAAACGGCCGACCGGCACAAACGCCGCGTTGTAGATCACCATGCCAACGTCAAGGTCCCGGGTTGTACGGGCGAGAACCTCCGCCAGCGCGTCGTCGCCGAGATCCTGCACCAGGCAGCGCGTCTCCACGGCGAAGTCTTCTCGAAGCTCCGCGGCCAGGTCACGCAGCAGTCGTTCCTGCCGCGCGATGAGCAGCAAGTCCATGCCACGCTCTGCCAAGCTGCGCGCGAACGCGGCGCCGATGCCCTCGGACGCGCCCGCAACCACTGCCCATCGTCCGTAGCGCGCAACGAGTTCGCTCATCTGCTCCTCCCGCCTCGCGGTTCCTTGCGGTCAAGCCTATACTGGCGAACGCTATGGACATCCACGACTGGCCTTCCGCCAAGGCGCTCGCGCCGCTCTACCGCGAACTCAAGCAACTCGATCTCCTCGAACACGTCGCCGAACTCGAAGCGTTCGGGTTCACCGTGCTGCCGCCAGAGACGGTGGGCACGGCGGAACAACATGAAACCATCCGCGACGCCCTCGTGAAGGTCGCCTGCGCGCGACGCCAATGCGACGAGGCGGCGCTGCCCGAGGTGTTCGTCGACGGCCAGGAGCTGATGCGCTTCATGCTCTGGGACGACCCGCTGTTCGAGCCGGTCATGGTGCACCCGGCGGCCCTCGGCCTGATCCAGTACCTGCTCGGCACGAACTGCATCCTGAGCCTTTGCGACGGC
>JAPOYV010000116.1 GCA_026706385.1 Gammaproteobacteria bacterium | reverse complement strand
TTCGAATATGCGCAGGTGGTGAACAACACCGTCCTGATCGACCGCCGCACGAAGTGGGGCAATCCGTTCAGGCTGGGAGTGGATGGATCGCGCGAAGAGGTGATCGCCCGCTATCGCACGGATCTTTGGCGCCGCATCCGCGCAGGCGAGGTTTCGCTGGAAGAGCTTGCCGAACTGGACGGTTGCTGGCTCGCCTGCTGGTGCGATCCGCTGCCCTGCCACGGCGAGGTGCTGGCGTGCGCCGCAGCATGGGCGTCCGGGGTCCTGGCGGAGCGGGCAGGTGCGTGATGCCGGTTCGGTCATGCAGGCGGACAGAAGGGTTGGGCGATCCCCTTCGGGGCCGGGCTATCCGCTCATATCTCCGGTCGCTGGCGCTCCCTCCGATACCGCTCCTATCCCTATCGCCTTGTATGAGTCCCCCTAAGCCCTTTGAACAAAGGGTTATCCACAGATGTTGCGGTCGCGAATTCTGTGGAAAACCGCTGCTCTGCGGCGACGGCACCAGGTCATGGTACCGGCGCATGAGTACGATTTGGAAACGCTGCGGTTCCATCGTCGGATGGATAAGCAGTGCGGGAAAAGCAGGCGCTTCTCCCGCGGGGAGACGTCGGATCGCCTTATCGCCAAGGACACGGATCCGTACCGGAGCTTGGTCGGCCTCTCCCTTGTTCGTCCCGTGCGTCCTGAACGGATGCGTGGGTGTGAGACCCGGATTGAGTTGCAAGGACAGGAGTCACGGGACATGAACGAAGAAAAGGTGGTTGCCGGCATTGATGTCAGCAAGGCGACCCTCGACGTCTGCATCGCCCCCTCGGGCGAGGCGAGGCAGTTCCAGAACGACGCCGGCGGCCGTCGCGGCCTTCGCAAGATGCTGCACCAGGCGAATGTCGATCTCGTCGTTGTCGAGGCCACGGGCCGCTATCACAGGGCGGTACATATCAGCCTCGACGATTCCGGTTTCCGGGTCGCGGTGGTCAGCCCGCTGCAGGCTCGACGCTTCGCCCAGGCCCTCGGCCAACTGGCGAAGACCGACCGCATCGATGCGTCAATGCTGGCACGCCTGGGCCAGGCAATGGATCCGGAAGTGACGCCTCCGCGCAGCGACACCCACTTCCGGCTCGGCGATCTCGCCCGGGCGCGCGCGCAGTTGGTCAAGTCCAGGATTGCGCTCTCCAACTGCCTCAAGGAATACGAGACGCCGGAAACCCTCGCTGCCTTCGAGAAGCTGGTTGACGATATCAATCGCGAGATCGATCAGCTCGAGGGCGCGATCCGCGCCGTCATCGTAGACGACCCCGAGAATGCGCGGCGTGACCGGATTCTACGTTCGATACCCGGCATCGGCCCGGTCACCGCCGCCGTGCTTTGCGCGGAGCTGCCGGAGCTCGGCACCCTTGGTCGCCGTCAGGCCGCCTCTCTCCTGGGTGTTGCTCCGTTCCCGGACGACAGCGGAAAGCGCGTCGGGACGCGGTACTGCAAAGGCGGGCGTTCTGTGCCCCGAAACACGCTCTTCATGGCCGCGATGACAGCCAGCTTGTACAACGCCGAGATGAAGCAGCTCTACCGGCATCTGACGGAAAAGGGCAAGCCGCACAAAGTTGCGGTAGTCGCTGTCATGCGCAAGCTGATCGTCCTTGCCAACGTCCTCGTGCGCGACGATCGCGAGTGGGCGCCGTCGGCTCCCGCTCCGATCAGCGCATGATTCTCGGACTTGTGGAGAAATCAGCGAACTTCCGTGGATGAAGCGCCGGTAGCTCCACTCCGGACTCCGAATCGGAGTTGACTGCAAACACGGATGCTCCGGTCGCTGCGCTCCCTGCGCGCTCCGCTTGCCGCCGCCTTCGGCGGGTTTGTCGCCGCCCTGGCGGGCGGCGGCGTTGTTGCGTTTCCCCCAGACCGGTCTGGGCGGCGCGCCATTCCAGGTCCGCAGCGGCGGCCCGCAACCCGCTGCGCGGGTCCTCCACTTCGTTGCGGCCCTTCGGGTGCGGGCCGCCTCGATCTGCGGACCTTCCAGGCTTGACTCGCCGCCCACCCCGCTCCGGGGGAAACGCGGTGTTTTTTTCAGAGGAGAGGAACCGACAATGACCTACAACAACACCGACACCGAAACCGCCATGGCCGACGCCTTCGCGCAAGCGGGCTTTGAGGCTCCCGCCATCGAGACCCGCGACGACGACACCGAGGAACACCACGGCGAGTCCGCCACCGCCGCCGCCTGCGAGCACGCCGCGTTGTTCGGCGCGACCCCCGGCCCGGACGAGTTCGACAACCGGCCCCTGTGGGAAGCACCGGACCGCATCAAGACCCGGCCCCATGGCGAGCTGACCTTTGCCGAGCGGCGCACCCGGCGCATCGCATACAAGGTCCGCAGCGATCAGGACCCCAACTTGCACCCCGGCGACCCGCTGGACCTTCCCGACCTTCGCGCCGGGTTCGAGGACTCGCACCTTCCCGGCATCGTGCACGAGATCATCGACCTTGCCGCCGAACGCCTGTGCGCGGACGGAACCAAGCTGGCCGACGAGCGCGAGAGCCTGATTTGGGGACTGGTCAATTGCTTCCATGCGCAGACGCAGAGGCTTGACCGCGCGCTTGACCGCATGGAGCCCGAGCTTCGCGACCTTCAGCGCGCGCAGGACGGTTCCGAAGTCAAGTCGCTCGAACTGGAGCGGCTGACCGACAAGGCGCACAACACCAGCGACCGGCGCGACGCGCTGGAAATCTTCCGCGATTGCGCCGCCGACGCCTACCGCGCGCGCACCGGCGAGGTCTGGCGGCCGCGCCACGGTTCGCACACCAGCCGGACCGGCAGCCTTACATCCGCCGCCATCGACGCCCGCGACTTCATGCGCGCCCGCAAGGACCGCGAGACAACGG
>JAPOYV010000123.1 GCA_026706385.1 Gammaproteobacteria bacterium | reverse complement strand
CTGATGGACTCGGGCTGGCGCTCCCCGGCCCCGGCGAGCTCGGCAAGTCGACGGTGGCGAAGGCGCTGGCGCGGGCGGACGTGGGCGCCACCGCGCACGGCTTCCGTTCGAGCTTCAAGGACTGGGCGCGCCACCAGGGGGTGGACGAGCTGCTCTCGGAGTTCGCCCTGGCCCACGTCGAGGGCTCGAGGACCGTGGCCGCCTACGCGCGCGACGACCTTCTCGAGAAGCGGCGTCCGGCGATGCAGGCGTGGTGCGGGTTCGTGGCGCAGAACCGTTCCTCGGGCGGTTGAGGGTCGCGCTCCGCCATCCCGCGCCATGCCGGAGTGCGGCCCAGGGCCATCCTCGGCGAAAAGGTCGTGGGACTCCAGCGCCGCACCCGTCGTGCACGCCCGGTGGGGCCGGGAAAGCCGCCAAGGGGGGCATGCCCCCCTTGGATCCCCCCGGAGGTAGGGACGTGACGACTCATGGGGTGAGCGTCCGGGCCACTCGAAAACCGTAGTTGCCTTACCGGCCGCCGGCGGCGTTCCAGTCGCGGTTCGCGGCGCCTAGGTTCCACTGGAGGTCGATCCAGGAGCCGCCGCGCAAAACGCGTTCGGTGCAGTCGCCCGCGATGCACGCGCCGCCGTCCGACGGCGCCCCTCCGTAGCTGTCGTTCCGGCAGTCCTGCACCCACTCCCAGACGTTCCCGTGCATGTCGTGGAGGCCGAACCCGTTGGCACGGAACGATCCCGCCGGGGCCGTCCGCTCCAAGTCCCACTGGCTGTTGCAGCCGTTGCAGTTCGCCCGGTTCACCCCGATCGCGTCGCCCCAGTGGTACTCCGTCGTCGTGCCCGCCCGCGCCGCGTACTCCCACTCCGACTCGCTCGGCAGGCGGTACGCCGCCCCCGTCTGCGCCGACAGCCATTCCACGTAGTCCTGCGCATCGTTCCACGATACGTTGATCACCGGACGCCGGCCCCGACCCCAGCCCCCGTGCCGGACGGCATCGATCCGAGCTCCGGCGTCAGATCCGACACGGTGCCGTTGCGCTTGGTCCGTCCGGGACGGAACGAATCCGTCGCCGACACCGCGGAAACCGGGCGTGCGTCACCGGACAGATCTGGTTTGCTACCGACACACTCACGGACCTGGAACTTGCCTCTGCAAACGTCGGAGCGTAGGGTTGGATCGTAACGCCCCGACGGAGCAAGGTATGCGGACTCGGATGAAGCTGTCCATTGTGCTCACATTGGTGGTCCCGACCTTCGCCATCAGTGCGACTGCGGACGATTTCGACTGGCGGACTCACTACGATGCCATGTCTCCCGCGGAGCAAGAAGGTTTCTACGACGACGGCACCATACTGTCGCGACACCGCTCCATTACTATGCTCGAGGAATTGCGTGAGACGCTCTTCCGCCCCATGTCGGACGACGAGCTTTGGCAGCTGGCCCGGGCATCTTGCGGGGAGTGCGGGGAAGACGGAGTGCGCAGCTTCTTCGACACGGTGAAGTCCATCCGCACTGAGGGGCGTCAACACTTCAACGACGAAATCCGCCAAGTACTCTACGACGTTGACGGTTCCTACCGCGCCATGAAGGCGGAACGTGCCAAAGCGAACTCGGTGACTCCAGCGCAGGTGCTGAACAAGCTGGACATACTCCAAGCGCAAACGCGTTCGGCTGAGCGGCGGCAAGTTCGCGACGCTTTGCGCGAGTTGAGTCGGACATCGAAACCAAGTGAGAGGACGACTCGTTGAACACGCTGAAGAAGAGTGCGGCAGGGGTTGTAGTCACACTTACCACCATCGTAGTCGTTGCCGTGGCCCTCGCGGCGGACGACCGCAGACAGGGGGGCTCCAAGCGGGTTGCACCTAATTGCGAGATGGACCGGTGCACGGAGCTGTACAGCTACTGCTATGGACTGCTTTCGCTCGGTCAGAGTCTGTGCAGGGACGGTGCAGACAAGGCGAAAGACAAGGCGAAAAAGGAATGTCTTGGCGACGGTGGGAAAGAAAAGGCGTGCGAAGAAGCAGCCCAGAGGGTATGGCAAGCCGTTTGGGACGCCTGCATGGACGAGGTCTATCCGATTTACGACAAGTGCGCTGAGTCGGTCATCGAGCAGGGGTGCTACGAGAGAATCGCTTAACGCCTTTGCACGGCGTGGCGGTCGAACTGCCATTTTCGGGCGGTGGCGGCGAGTTCAGTCGCCCGTACCCGGCATAACGGAGTGGAGCGCGGATGCCGAAGGCGTGGTGCGCCTTGGCTTGGGCAGGTATTCGCTACCTTATCTTGGCGAAACCGGCGATGCCAATGCGTATGCAACCCCGAAGGCCGCCGTCATCGAAGCGAGCGCGGAAACGGTGGTTCCGATTCCCCACTTGGGCGCCCCAGCGTTTGTTCCGAGGGTCCTTGGATACAACGAAGAAAACGGTAGCGCCTTTCTGGAAGCGATCGCCAACGGCGGTGACCGTATCGGCGTTTGGGAAGTCGATGCCAGAACCCTGGCGATCTTGCGACCGCTGGTCACCCACCCCGACCGCGGCGCGTCCACGCGCGTCCCGTCACTACCGACCGTCCCGCACGACGTTGCACTGCCTATGCGCGTTCAGCGGTAGGACCGGGGATTTCGGTAGTGACGGGGCGCGGAACCCGGCGCGGCCCCCGTGGCGGCGGGCGCGGCCCGGGAAATTCAGCTGGTGACCCGCTGATGATGCCTGTATAGTGCGCCGCGCTTTGGAGCCGTCCTTCGACGGCCTCGCCGGGGCCACCCGGAAGTCCAGGGCGTCCTGGGCGCGTCGAAGCAATTCGGCGTTGACCGTAGCGCTACGGCCGTGAACCGGGGAATACCCGGTAGTCCGGGAAGCCGGACGCGCCTGGAGCAATCCGGCGTCTGTCGGGGAAACCCGG
>JAPOYV010000121.1 GCA_026706385.1 Gammaproteobacteria bacterium | reverse complement strand
AGCGGGAGCCGGAATCGCGGACCCGCAGCATGAGGCCGTTGCCGTCCACGTAGCTGCCGGGGCCGGCGTGGCGTACCATTCGGGCGGACAGGGCGTTGCGATTGAGTTTCGGCATGGGCACCACAGACTCGACTTCAGGCGTGAAACGTAGTCTACAGGATTCGGAATTGGCTTACAATTCGTCCCACAAAAACGGGCGGCATCCGTTGGCATCGAATGGCACCGGATGGCACGTCGTTGCACATGCCGAAACCGACTTATCTAATTGATAATAAAAGATAATTAATCAAGGCCGGAGACGCAGACCGTTGCAGGAGAACGCAGACCATCGCCCTTCAAATGCTTATTCCATGGAAGGTCGGCTTGGCCCTGGGCTCTCAGTCGGCGCGCCGCAGGCGGCACGCGCCGGTGGGATGCGTAAGCGAAGTACCGGGCCGGCTTCGGCCGCTTCTGTGGCGTTAGTTGAGTGCGTCCTTGAGTGCCTTGCCCGGCTTGAACGCGGCCACCTTGGAGGCCGCGATCTCCATGGTCTCGCCGGTCTGCGGATTGCGGCCTGTTCGTGATCCGCGTTCACGCACCAGGAAGGTGCCGAAGCCGATCAATGCGACCGGTTCGCCGTCACAGAGGGATCGCGTTACCGCATTCAGCGTCGCGTCGACCGCCCGTGCGGCGGCGGACTTCGAGATGTCCGCCTCTTCGGCGACGTTAGCGACGAGTTCAGATTTGTTCATTGTTCCATCCTGCAGTCAGCGCAAGGCCAAGTCGCATGCCGCCCGAAGTTTCTTGGACCGACCTTGCTGAGTACCGGGGTTCGCGGGCGCACCTAGACGTTTCAGTCCAATTAAAGGCACCGGCAGCGAGACTGTCAATGCGTATGAATACGCGTATGAGCAGACGCAGCTCGGACGTCAGTGTGCGCTGATCGACAGCGGATCCGGGGCCGGTGCTTCCTGCGCGCTTGCCGGCTGCTCATCGGACGGCTCACGCGGCTCGGGGCGTTGCTTGAGCGCCTTGTCGATGACTTCGTCCATCCAGGCAACGGTCACGATGTCGAGGTCGGCCTTGACGTTGTCCGGAACCTCTTTCAAGTCCCGCTCGTTCTCTTTCGGAATCACGACGCGCTTGATGCCACCGCGGTGTGCAGCCAGCAGTTTCTCCTTGAGACCGCCGATGGGCAGGATCTGCCCACGTAGCGTTATCTCCCCGGTCATGGCGACGTCGGCCGCAACGGGTATTCGGGTCAACACGCTCACAAGCGCCGTGCACATGCCAATGCCGGCGCTCGGTCCGTCCTTCGGCGTCGCACCCTCCGGCACGTGAATGTGCAGATCGTATTGCTCGTGGAAATCGTCCGGAACGCCCAAAGTCGCGGCCCGGCTACGCACGAAGGTCAACGCCGCTTGGATCGACTCCTGCATCACGTCGCCAAGCGACCCCGTCTTGATCTGGCGTCCCTTCCCGGGGACGGCCAAGGCTTCGATGTTGAGTAGCTCGCCGCCCGTCTGTGTCCAGGCGAGCCCGGTCACGACGCCGATCTGATCCTCGGTTTCGGCGCGGCCATAGTTGAACTTTCGAACACCGTTGAAGTGCTCCAAGTCGTCCGGCCCGATCTCCCTGGGGTCCCACGCACGGCTCTCCTGCCCCGCTAGGGCTTGCTCGGTGATCACTTTGCGGCACAGCTTCGCGATCTCGCGCTCCAACCCGCGTACGCCCGCCTCCTTGGTGTAGTACCGGATCAGGTCCGTCAACGCCTCGTCGGTGAGTCGGAACTCGTCGGTCTCCAAGCCGTTCAGGCGTTGCTGTTTCGGTGTCAGGAACCGCGACGCTATGTTGCGCTTCTCGTCCTCCGTATAGCCAGCGAGCCGGATCACTTCCATGCGGTCGAGAAGCGCGGGCGGGATGTTCATCGAGTTGGAGGTGCACACGAAGAACACATCCGAGAGATCGTAGTCCACCTCGAGGTAGTGGTCGTTGAAGGTGTTGTTCTGCTCCGGGTCGAGCACTTCGAGCAACGCGGAGGCCGGATCGCCGCGCACGTCCATGCCCATCTTGTCCACCTCGTCCAAGAGGAACAGCGGATTGCGAACCCCGGCCTTGGCCATTTTTTGCAGGATCTTGCCGGGCATGGAGCCGATGTAGGTTCGCCGGTGTCCGCGAATCTCAGCCTCGTCGCGGACGCCTCCCAAGGCCATTCGAACGAACTTCCGGTTCGTGGCCCTGGCGATGGACTCGCCGAGCGAGGTCTTGCCCACCCCCGGCGCGCCGACCAGGCACAACACCGGCCCCTTCACCCTGTTCACACGGCTCTGTACGGCCAGATACTCCAGCACACGCTCCTTCACGTCCTCGAGGCCGAAGTGGTCCTCGTCCAGGATTTCCTGGGCGCGCTTGAGATCCCGTCGAACACGCCGCTTCTTCTTCCAAGGCACCGACAATGCCCAGTCCAGGTAACCGCGCACAACGGTGGCCTCCGCCGACATGGGCGCCATCAGTTTCAGCTTGGCCAACTCGGCGTTGGCCTTCTTCCTGGCCTCCTTCGACATGCCCGAAGCGTCGATGCGTGCCTGCAGATTGTCGAACTCGCTGGGTGCGTCCGAAAGGTTCCCGAGCTCCTTGTGGATCGCCTTGATCTGCTCGTTGAGGTAGAACTCCCGCTGGCTCCTCTCCATCTGTTTCTTGACGCGCCCGCGGATGCGTTTGTCCATCGCCCGGGCGTCGATCTCCGCCTCGAGGTCCGCCAGCAAGCGCTGCACGCGCTGCTCGATGTCGAATGTCTCGAGAATGGCCTGCTTGGCGTCCAGCTTGAGCGGCGCCTGGGCAGCCACGGTGTCCACCAGACGGGCCGGATCGTCAATGCTGGAGATGGAGGCAACCACGTCGTCGCCGATTTGCTTGGCGGTCTTGGCGAAGCGTTTGAACTGCGTGAGCAGGGCCCGGGTGATCGCCTCGGCCGTACCGGTGGGCAACTGGCTGTCCTCGAACACGGTGACATCCGCCACGATGTAGTCCCCGCTCGGCTCCAGACGGTCGATCCGCGCCCGTTCGCCGCCTTCGACGAGAACCTTGACCTTGCCATCGGGAAGGGGCAGGAACTGGAGCACCGTCGCTACGGTGCCGACGGCGAAGAGATCACTGGCACCCGGTTCCTCGACGTCCGCGTCGCGCTTGGCGACGACGAGTATCTGCTTGTCGTTAGCGGTTGCGGCCTGGACGGCCTTGATCGAGCGTTGCGTGCCGACGAACAGGGGGTGGATGCCGTGCGGATACACGACCATGTTGCGCAGCGGCAGTACGGCGATTCCGGTTAGCGAGCGGGACACGACGCCGACCTTCGACCTAGGCCGGCATACGCTAGGGACTACTAGCCGACTTCGGCGCCGCTTCCTCGCCGCCCTCGTAGAGCAGCATGGGTTCCTTGTCGCCGTTGATGACGCTCTCGTCGAGCACTACCTCCGACACGGAACCCGACGAGGGCAGGTCGTACATCGTATCGAGCAGGACGGCTTCCAGGATCGAACGCAAGCCACGGGCACCGGTTTTGCGCTCCATCGCCTTCTTGGCCACGGCGCGCAAGGCGTCTTCGCGGAAGTCCACCGCCACCCCTTCCATCTCGAAGAGCTTGCCGTATTGGCGCGTCAGCGAGTTCTTGGGCTCCGTGAGAATCCGCACCAGGGCGTCCGTATCGAGTTCCTCGAGCGTTGCGACGACCGGCAGGCGGCCGACGAACTCGGGGATCAGCCCGTACTTGATGAGATCCTCCGGCTCCACCAGGCGCAGCGTCTCGCCGATCGACTCGGGATCGCGCGAAGACGCCGGATCGGCCCCGAAGCCGATGTCGGTCTTGTTGGTGCGATCCATGATCACCTTCTGCAGGCCCGAAAACGCGCCGCCCGCGATGAACAGGATGTTGGACGTGTCGACCTGCAGGAATTCCTGCTGCGGGTGCTTGCGGCCCCCCTGGGGCGGTACCGACGCGATCGTGCCCTCGATGAGCTTGAGCAGGGCCTGCTGAACGCCCTCGCCGGACACATCGCGGGTGATGGACGGGTTGTCGGACTTGCGCGAGATCTTGTCGATTTCGTCGATGTAGACGATTCCGACCTGGGCGCGCTCGACGTCGTAGTCGCACTTCTGCAAGAGCTTTTGAATGATGTTCTCGACATCCTCCCCGACGTAGCCAGCCTCCGTCAGCGTCGTCGCGTCGGCGATCGTGAACGGCACGTCGAGCAGGCGCGCGAGCGTCTCGGCGAGCAGCGTCTTGCCGCACCCCGTCGGGCCAATGAGCAGGATGTTCGATTTGGACAGCTCGACGTCGTCCTTCTTTCCGGCGTAGTTGAGGCGCTTGTAGTGGTTGTAGACCGCAACGGAGAGCACCTTTTTAGCGTGCTCCTGGTCGATCACGTACTCGTCGAGGATCCCCTTGATCTCCTGGGGTACCGGCAGCTTTTGCCCCTCCTTGCCGTCGGAGCCCGGCTGCACCTCCTCGCGGATGATGTCGTTACAGAGTTCCACGCACTCATCGCAAATGTGTACGTTGGAACCGGCGATCAGCTTGCGCACCTCGTGCTGGCTCTTGTGGCAGAACGAGCAATAGAGGTAACTCCCGGAGTCGTCTCCTTTGCCGTGGTCGCTGGCCATGAAACCTCTTGAGCGTTATTCGCTATCCGCGAAAGATGAGGGGTTGATAGAGATTTTGCAACCCCGCCGAGTGGGCTCCACGCGTGACGTTGTGTGCGATGGCGAGCCCTCAGCCGTGCAGCGCGAGGAGCCTTTCCAAGCGCACAAAAGAGCCCCGGCTAACCGTTGCCCATTCTGTCCGGCGCGTCATCCGGATGCTTCACGACATCGATCAACCCGTACTCAGCGGCATCTTCGGGGCTCATCCAGTAGTCCCGGTCGGTGTCTTCGGCGATCCGATCGACGGATTGACCCGTATGCGCCGCCAGGATCTCGTTCAACCGCAAGCGCATGGAGAGGATCTCCCGCGCCTGGATCTCGATGTCGGCCGCGACGCCGCGCGAACCGCCGGAGGGTTGGTGCAGCATCATGCGCGAATTCGGCAGCGCAAAGCGCTTACCTTTAGTCCCCGCAGCCAGCAGGAATGCGCCCATGCTCGCGGCTTGGCCAATGCAATAGGTGGCCACGTCGCAGCTCACGAACTGCATCGTGTCGTAGATCGACAGGCCCGAAGTCACCGCACCGCCCGGCGAGTTGATGTACAGGTTGATGTCCGCGTCGCCGTTCTCCGACGCCAGGTAGAGCAACTGGGCCATGACCAAGCTCGCGACGTTGTCCTCGACGGGACCAACCAGGAAGACGATCCGGTTCTTCAACAGTCTCGAGTAGATGTCGTAGGCGCGCTCGCCACGGGCGCTCTGCTCGACGACCATCGGCACCAAACCAAGCCCTCGCGGGGCCATGTCGAAGCCGGCGTGAGCCGGTTGATCATAGGGACTGCCTGGCATCTCAAAAGCCTCCTTACGCTCCAAGTTACTCGCCGGTCTTGCGCTTGCCGAACATCCGCCGGAAGCGGCCGCCGATGCCCGCCTCGGCGCCCCGCGGCCCGTCGTCGAGGCCTGCGGCTTCCCGGACCTCCGGTTCCCCGTCAGCAGCCGTATTCGTCAGTTCGCCGGCAGCGGACACCGCCTCGTCGGCGGCATCCGGCGGTGGGGGATCAGGCTCCGGAAGCGCACGCCCGTTCATCACGTCCGCGTAACTGGTTGGCACTTCTTCGACCTGGGCCTCTGCAAGGATGTGGTCGACCACCTGCTCTTCCAGGATCGCGGCCTCGATGGCCGCGAGTTGGTCCTCGTCGGCGTAGATGGCGCTGCGCACCCGCGCGCTCTCCTCGTAGGCGCTCGATATCTCCTCGATGCGATCGCGTACGCGCTGGTCGTCCGCGGTCATGCGTTGGCCGGTGACGATCTTGTTGACCGCCAACTGTACGCGGACGCGCTGCTCGGCCATCGCCACGAACACCGGCGGCAACTCATCCGGAACGTCGTTCAGCATCCGCTCAAGACGGGACTTCTCCTCGGCGACCTCAGCCTCGACCAACGCCTGGGGCAGATCGAAACGGTGGCTGCGGCCCAACACCGCCAACGCTTCGCGCCGCTGGGCTTCACGTAGCGCGTTGCCGAGCTCGACCGCCATGCGCTCGCGGACGTCGGTGCGGAAGCGCTGATCCCGAGGTTCGCCATCGTCCTCGTCCGGGATCCCGAACTGGTCGTAGAACCCGTCGTCGAGTTCGGGGAGGCTGGATTCCTCGACCGCCTGCACGGTGACCTTGCCGATGGCTTGCCTGGACGCCGGACTTGCGGCTGCGCCGGAGGCGGACTCGGCGTCCGTGGCCGGATCGCCGTCCGGATCGAGGTCGACCTCTGCCGCCGCAAGCGCGTGGTCGTGATCGTGCGCGGTGTCATGGTCCTGCGCGTGGTCGTCGTCGTGGTCGTGGTCGTGGTCGTGGTCATGGTCGTGGTCGCCAGCCGCATCGCCGGGCAAGGTGGCTGGGAAAGCCCGCATCTCGCCTGCGGTCATGCCGCGGACCGCCTGGTCGAGTTCCGGCAAGAGGCCCGCACTTCCAACGATCAGCGATCGCCCCGTTCCTTCGGCCACCACCTCGCCTTCGACGGTCAGCGAGTAGTCGACCGTCAGGCGATCCCCTTCGCGCGCCTCACGATCCACCGCATGCCATTGGACGCGCTGCTCCCGCAGCGTCTGCACCATCGCATCGACATCCGGCTCGGCCACCTCGGCCACGGGCTGGCGAACCGTCAACTGGTTCAAGTCCGCGAGCTCGAACTCGGGCAGCACCTCGAAGGTCGCCGTGAATTCAAAATCTGCGCCCGCCTCGAGCTTGACGATTTCGACGGCGGCACGACTCGCAAGGGCAAGATCCTGCTCCTCTACCGCCTCCTGCAGGCTCGTCTGAAGCAGCTCGGAGGCGACCTCCTCGCGCAGCCTCGGGCCGAACCGACGCCGCACCTCGCTGATCGGCACCTTGCCCGGTCGGAACCCGGGGAGCTTGACTTGGCTCGCGGTTTTCCTGACGTGCTCGGCGAATTGCCCCTCGAAGGTGGCCGACGGGACGGCAATGGTCATCTTGCGCGTCAGGCCTTGTGCCGTCTCGATCGATACCCGCATGATTCCCTGTTAGGCGCCCCCGGTGGATTGGGGTGGATGATGGGACTTGAACCCACGACGACCGGATCCACAATCCGGGGCTCTACCAACTGAGCTACACCCACCATTGCACGTGGCGTCGGCGTGTCATGCATCGCCGGATCACGCGAGGTTGCGATTCTACACCCATTCGGAACCGCGCGAGTGCTTGGCCGCCCCGCCACGGCCGAAACGGCAACGGTCTGGTACGCCCGGAAGGACTCGAACCTTCAACCGTCGGCTTAGAAGGCCGATGCTCTATCCGATTGAGCTACGGGCGCTGAGTCGAACTGGTCGGGGTAGAGAGATTTGAACTCCCGACACCCTGCTCCCAAAGCAGGTGCGCTACCAGACTGCGCCATACCCCGAAACGCAAGCATTGGGTCGAGGCGCGTCGCCTTGCGACGACGCGATCGAGAGTGCGTCGCACTCTCACCGAGTTCCCCAGAACACCGGTGCGGGCACTATACTGACGGCCTCCGGGACGGTCAATGCGAGCGCCCCAAAGCCGGTCGCTAAGCTCCCTCTGGTGTCTGTTGCATGGAAAGTACGATGCCCGCCAGGATTCTCAACGGCAACGCCATCGCACGGTCGATTCGCGCCGACCTTGCCCAGCGTGTCGAGCAGCGGGTGGCCAAGGGACTGCGCGTTCCGGGGCTCGCCGTGCTGCTTGTCGGCGACGACCCGGGGTCGCTCATCTACGTCCGGCTCAAACAGAAGGACTGCCAAGAGGTGGGTTTCAAGACCGAGGTGAGGCACCTCCCCGCTGATACCGACGAAGCGGCCGTTATGACCCTGATCGACGAACTCAACGCCGATCCGACCTTCGACGGGATCCTCGTGCAACTGCCGCTGCCGCCGCATATCGACGCGCTCGCCGTGACGGAGCAGGTCGCTGCCGCCAAGGACGTGGACGGCGTGCACCCGCACAACATGGGCCGCCTGGTCCTGCGCGAGCCGAGCATCCACTGCTGCACAGCGAAGGCCGTGATGACGCTCCTGTACCAGACCGGCGTTGAGCTACGCGGTTTGCACGCGACGGTGGTGGGGGCTTCCAACCACGTGGGTCGCCCAGTCGGACTCGAACTCCTACTCGTCGGATGCACGGTCACCACCGTGCATCGCTTCTCGCGCGACACACGCGAGCATGTCGCGACAGCGGACATCGTGGTATCGGCGACGGGCAAGGCAGGGCTGATCGGCGCCGACTGGGTCAAGCCGGGCGCCATCGTCATCGATGTCGGCATCGTCGCGCAAGCCGATGGGCGGTTGCGCGGGGATGTGCGCTTCGAGGAAGTCAGCCAAAAGGCCGGCTGGATCACGCCTGTGCCGGGCGGCGTGGGACCGATGACCCGTGCGGCCCTCCTGCAGAACACGTTTTCCGCCGCGGAGCTGACCGACGCCGCGCGCGCTTAGAACGCTCCGACAAACCCATGGCCACGCTGTTCATCTCGGATTTGCACATCGACGCCACCCGCCCGCATGTCCTCACCGGGTTGCAGCGGGTACTTGGGACACTGGGCGACGACATCGACGCGGTCTACATTCTGGGCGACCTCGTCGAGGTCTGGGTGGGCGACGACGACGACGGACCCACAGCCGTCGCGATTCGCGACACCCTCGGCCGCGCCGCACAGCGCCGCGCCGTGCATGTCATGCGTGGCAACCGCGACTTCCTGTTCGGCGCGAGGTTTGCTGCCGAGACGGGCGTGGCCCTGCTCGAAGACCCCGCCGTGATCGAGGTCGACGGAGAGCGCGTGCTCATCGCACACGGCGATGCCTACTGCACACGCGACGTCGCCTACCAGCAGGCCCGCGAGCAGCTCCGTTCGAAGGCATGGCAGGCAGGCGTATTGGCGATGAGCTTGATCGACCGACGAGCCCTCGCCGCCGGCCTGCGCGCGCGCAGCATCGCCGCCAACGAAAACAAAGCGGCCAACATCATGGATGTCACGCCAAGAGCGATTGAGGAGGCCATGGACGCCGCCGATGTCAAGTTGATGGTCCATGGCCACACCCACCGTCCCGGGATCCATTCGCTTTCGGGCGGACGCCGCCGCATCGTGCTCGGCGACTGGCACCGGTGCGGATGGAAACTCACGTTGGCTCCAGGCGACGCCAACTTGAGCTGCTTCGCTCTACCGATGGCCGGGCGACAGCGGCCCGCGCCGCCTCTCACGTCAGCGTCTTGAAACTCGCCTCGTAGTAGGCCCGCGAGCGCGTATAGAACTCCCGGTCGATCCAGCGGACGGTTTCGCGCGTGGCAGCCGCCGACCCGTCTCCCCGGTCCCTTGCGGCCAAGCCGAGCGCGGCCATCGGCAAGGGGCGCGCACGCATCGTGCGAAACGCGACGACTTCGACGGGCAGCGCATCGGCATCCGGTACGCGCTCGGGGGCCACGGAGCGGAGGCGTTTCTCGTCAACGACCGTCACGTACGCGCGCACGCTCTCGGCGAGCAGCCGGTTCAGCCGCGTCCACACGACGTGTCGCTGGGGGTCGGCAAAGCCGTTCCAGCCGACGACTTCGTGGGCGAAACGTTTGCAGCCGCGGCACACCAAGTCGCCATAGGTGGTCGAGCAGACTCCAATGCACGGCGTCCGCCGCAGGCGGCGCTGAGCCACCTCAGGCATGGTTGTACATTTCGATGACCGTGGAATCCCCGGTCTGCTCGCGTTCCCGGCGTTGCTTGCTGCGGTCGTTGCGGACGGCGGAGAGCGCATCGAGGTAGCTTTCGTCGATGTCGCCGGTGACGTATTCGCCGTCGAACACCGAACATTCGAATCGCTTGAGCCTGCGGTTGCCCTCCGCGGCCGCGGCGACCAGATCGTCGATGGACTGGTAGACCAGCCAATCCACACCGATGGCCTTGGCGACCTCGGCCTCGGTCCGGTTGTAGGCGATGAACTCGTTCGCCGCCGGCATGTCGATCCCGTAGACGTTCGGGAACCGAACAGGCGGCGCGGCGACCGCCATGAACACCTTGCGCGCGCCGGCCTTGCGGGCCTGCCTGACGATCTGCTCGGTGGTCGTGCCGCGCACGATGGAGTCCTCGACGAGCAGTACGTTCTTGCCGCGGAACTCCAAGTCGATGGCGTTGAGTTTCTGCTGGACGGATTTGGCGCGCTGGTCCTGTCCCGGCATGATGAACGTCCGGCCGATATAACGGTTCTTGACGAAGCCTTCCCGGTACTTGACGTTCAGGGCGTACGCTAGCGGGATTGCCGAGGCGCGGCTCGACTCCGGGATCGGGATCACGACGTCGATGTCGTGCTTGCGCTGCGAGTAGCGTTCAAGAATCGGCCGCACCAGCTTTTCGCCCATCCGTAGCCGCGCCTTGTAGATGGAGATGTCGTCCATGATCGAGTCTTCACGGGCCAGGTAGACGTGCTCGAAAATGCACGGCGTATGCTCGGCCTTCGGCGCGCATTGCCGCGTCTCGTAACGGCCGCTTAAGTCGATGTAGATGGCCTCGCCGGGGCCGACGTCGCGCACGAAGTCGAACCCGAGGATGTCCACGGCGCTGCTCTCGGAGGCCACCATGACCTCCTGCGCGCCGTCCGCCGTCTTACGCACGCCGAAAGCCAAGGGCCGTATGCCGTGCGCATCCCGGAACGCCACGATTCCGTGGCCGTTGATCATTGCCACGGCGGCGTACGCTCCTTGGCAGCGCTCGTAGACGCCGCGCAACGCTTGGAAGACATGCTCCGCGTCCGGCTTCAAAGCGCCGACCTCGTGCAACTCGTGCGCGAACACGTTCAGCAGGATCTCGGAGTCCGAGTCCGTATTCACATGGCGCAGGTCGCTCTTGAACACGTCGGCCTCGAGTTGACGGGCGTTGGTAAGGTTGCCGTTGTGCGCCAGGCTGATGCCGTAGGGCGCGTTGACGTACATCGGCTGTGCCTCCGCAGCGCTCGCCGAACCCGCCGTCGGATAGCGCACGTGGCCAACGCCCATGTTCCCGCGCAGCCGCTGCATGTGGCGTTCCTCGAAGATCTCGCGCACCAGGCCGTTGCCCTTGCGCAGCCGCAGCCGGCCATCGGCCTCGGTGTCCCATGTCACCATGCCCGCCGAGTCCTGGCCACGATGCTGCAGGGCCAAGAGCGCGTCGTAGATCTGGTGGAAGACCGGACTCTGGCTCACGATTCCGACGACACCGCACATGACTAGATGGCCTCCTCTATCGATACGGGCTCACCCCTGCCAATGGTGCCCCCAAACGCGTCCGCGACGAACGCCGCGAGGTCCAGGACGTCCCCCTCCAATGCCAGGAAAAGCGGAATGAGGTCCGATTCCGGCCACCACGGGCTGCCTTCCGCCAAGGGTCGCAGGATGATCAGCCCGACGACGACGACGGCACCGCCGCGAGCCGCACCGAAGAGTAGCCCGAGCGTCCGGTCCGTGCCCGTCAAGCCGGTCGAATCGACCAGACGGCCCAAGAACCTCTGCAAGAACGCGCCGGCCACGAGCACGACGATAAAGACCGCCGCGAATCCGATCCCCACCTGCAGGCGCGGACCCAGGCTATCAGCGACTAGCGCCCCGACCGTGCCGGCAAACACCACGCCAAGCAAGAGAGCGGCCACCCAGATCGCCAAGGCCACGAGCTCCTTGACCAGGCCGCGCAGGACGCCCCAGACCGCCGACACCACGATCACGACGACGATCACGACGTCGGCGACAGCGAAGTCGCCAATCGACATCAGGGAGAGAACCTCACCACAACGGCCTCGTCGGCATAGCGATCGTCGAGTTCGGTCTTCAGACGCATCGCGTCCTCACGGTCCACGAGCGGGCCAATCGCCACGCGCGTGGTGACGCGTCCATCGCGCTTGGCGTCCGACAGAAACGCCTCGTAGCCGTCGGCGAGCAACGCATCGCGCCGGGCGAGCGCGTTTTCGCGACGCTCGAAGCTGGCGACTTGCACAGCCCATTTCAAGTCGCCGGCAGCTTCGTCGTCCGGGAGCAGCCGCGCCTCGCCGACCCGCGTGCCCGTGCGCCGGTCGAAGCCGTCGGCGTCGATCTCGGCTTCGAGTTCGCTGCGCACCGCGAGCGCGGGCGTCAGGTCCGGCGCGGGGGTCGTGTCGGGCTCGACATTGAACTCGGCGGGCGGGAGCGGGTCGAGGTGCATCGGCTCGACGCCGGCACCGTCGAAGAGCATCGGCAACACCACCGCCGCTACGGCAATCAGAAAAATCGACCCCGTGAGACGGTAGCGGGTTCGGTCTGTCAGCACGTTCTCTCGCGAAGCGGTACCGATTCGTGCCCCGCCTTGTCCACGGCGGGCGTCGTCAAGTGAAGTCGGTCGCGCGCCCGTTCAACCAAGTCGAAGGAACCGCATACGAGAATAACACCGTTGCTGTCTCGACGAGACCGAAAATGAGCCATCGCACCCGCCAGGGTTCCCGCGAAGGCGGTGGGTTCGCATACCGCGCGCCGTATGGAGTCCCCGCTCCGACCGCGCGCCGTGCCCGTGTCCGCAAAGGCCATGTCCGTCACCACAGGACGCAGCGCTGAGACGATTTCGGCAACGTCCTTGTCGCCCAGACAGCCCACGATGGCGTCGATGCGCCGACCGGCGAAGCGTTCGCGCAACTGCCTGGCGAGGAATCGCGCGCCGTCCGGGTTGTGCGCAACATCCAGCACCCAGGTGGCGTCACCGGCCTTGACGACCTCGAAGCGCCCAGCGTTGCGGGCCTTGGCGGCGGCAGCATCGACATGGTCCTGGCTTGGTACCTGCCCGGCGAGGCGGACCGCTTGCAGCGCGGTTGCGGCATTGACCTCGTCGATCGCCGGGTCGCCGCCAAGGGAGGCGCGTTCGCTGGGATAGGCGAAGCGGACGCGCTGTCCACGCTCCCGGAACCACAGCGCTCGGCCCCCGGAGCCGAAGTCCCGTCCTGCCCGGTAGACCGGTGCGCCGAGGGCCCGCGCCTGGTCGAGCACCGAAGCGGGCGGTGACCGGTCGCCGAACACCAGCGGGCGAGACTGGCGGACGATGCCAGCCTTCTCGGCACCGATCAGTTCCCGCGTGTCGCCGAGGTACTCCTGGTGATCCAGGCCGATGCTGGTGATCACGGCGACGTCGGCGTCCACTACGTTGACGGCGTCCAGGCGCCCCCCGAGGCCAATCTCGAGCACGGCGACATCGACCTCGGCGCGGCGAATCGCGACCAGCGCTGCCAACACGGCGTATTCGAAGTACGACAGTTCGACGGCCCCGCGGGCGCCATCGACCGCTTCGAGCGCGGCCACGATCGACGCGTCGTCTGCGTCCGCTCCGCCGATCCTTATGCGCTCGTTGAAGCGATGGACGTGCGGGGACATCGTCGTGCCCACGGACCGACCGCCGGCAAGCAGCAACTGTTCCGCGAACACCGTGGTCGAACCTTTGCCGTTGGTGCCCGCAACCACGATCGTGGTGGCGGCCGGCGGCAGGATGTCCAGCCTGTCGGCCACGTCCCGGACGTGTGCGAGCCCACGCTCGACCCCGCGCGGATGCTCGATGCCGATCCGACCGAGCCAGGCTTCAAGCGTTGCGGTCACAGCGCGTCCAAGGCGGCGCGCATGTCCCTAACCTCGGCGGTCAAGCGCCCCGCGATCTCGGCGCCGCTGACGCTACCCATCGTATTCACCAATACGCTTCCGACCACGACACCGTCGGCATGCCGGGCCACCGCGGCGGCCGATGCGCCGTCCTTGATGCCGAAGCCGACCAAGACGGGCAAGTCGCCCAAGGCCGGACGCATGGCTTGTAGGCGTTCACCCACGGCTCGAGCATCGAGGTGTTCGGCGCCCGTTGTGCCCTTGTAGCTGACGTAGTAGAGGAAGCCCGATGCCTCGCCGGCGATGTGGCGAAAACGCTCCGAGGTGGTTGTCGGGGCGACGAGCAGGACCAGGTCCAGATCGTGGCTGCGGAGCGCGGCCTTGAAGTCGCCCGCCTCTTCGGGCGGCAGGTTGACCACGATCACGCCGTCGATGCCCGCCTCGCCCGCCACCCGGCAGAAAGGCTCGTAGCCCATCTTCAGGAACACGTTGAGGTAGCCCATGAGCACCACGGGCGTATCGGCGTCGCCTGCCCGGAAGGCCGCCACCATGCTGAGCACGTCGTGCAGTGTCGTGCCATTGGCCAGCGCCCGTTCCGACCCGGCCTGGACCGCGGGGCCGTCGGCCTCCGGATCCGAAAACGGCACGCCGAGTTCGATGATGTCGGCCCCGCCGGCCACCAGCGCGTGCATCGCCGGCACGGTCGCCGTCCCATCCGGGTCGCCGGCCGTGATGAACGTGCAGAGCGCCTTGCGGCCGCGTCCACGCAGTCCCGCCAAGCGGCCCGCCAGCCGAGTCATCCGCCCACCTCGATCCGGTCGATGGCGGCCACGGTGTCGATGTCCTTGTCGCCCCGCCCGGACAAGTTGATGACGAGGATGTCGCTGTCCGGGCGCCGGGCCGCTTCCGCGAGGCCCCAGGCGACGGCGTGGCTGGACTCGAGTGCCGGCATGATGCCCTCCTCGCGGGTCAATACGCGGAAGGCGGCGAGCGCTTCGCTGTCGGTCACGCTGACGTACCGCGCACGGCCCATGTCCTTCCAGTACGCGTGCTCCGGACCCACACCCGGATAGTCGAGACCGGCCGAGATCGAGTGGGTGGCGACGATCTGGCCATCGGCGTCGTCCATGACGTACGTGCGGCTGCCATGGAGCACCCCGGGCGTGCCGGCGTTCAACGGGGCGGCATGGCGACCGTGGGCAAGACCCTCTCCGCCCGCTTCGACACCCACCATGTCCACCGCGTCGTCGTCCACGAAGGGATAGAACAACCCCATCGCGTTCGACCCGCCACCGACGCAGGCGATAAGGAGATCGGGAAGCCGGCCCTCGGCTTCTAGGCACTGCGTCTTGGTTTCCTCGCCGATCACCGATTGGAAGTCTCTCACCAGCATCGGATAGGGATGCGGCCCGGCCACACTGCCGATGATGTAGTGCGTATCGTCGACGTGGGTCACCCAGTCGCGCATGGCCTCGTTCATGGCGTCCTTCAAGGTCTTCGATCCGGACGACACGGGGATCACGTCGGCCCCCAAGAGCTTCATCCGATAGACGTTGACACGCTGCCGGACGATGTCCTCTTCTCCCATGTACACCTGGCACTGCAAGCCGAGCCGTGCCGCCACCGTGGCGGTCGCCACGCCGTGCTGGCCCGCTCCGGTCTCGGCGATGATGCGCGTCTTGCCCATGCGCTCCGCGAGCATGGCCTGGCCCACGGTGTTGTTGATCTTGTGAGCGCCCGTGTGGTTCAAGTCTTCCCGCTTCAGGTAGATTCGCGCGCCGCCCGCGTGGGCGGTCAAGCGGTCCGCGCGATACAGCGGCGTGGGGCGGCCGACGAAGCTCTTCAATTCCGCCTTCAAGGTCGCCTGGAAACCCGGATCTGCTGACACCGCCGCGTAGAGTCGCGTCAACTCGTCGAGCGCGTGCATGAGGGTTTCGGCCACGAACCGACCACCGAAGTCGCCGTATCGGCCGAGTTCATCCGGTGCGTCGTACGGGGGCCGATTCACGTCAGGCATCTGCCACCGCCGCTAGGAAACTACGCAACCGTGCCGGATCCTTGCGTCCCTTGGTCGCGCCTTCGACGCCGCTGGCAACGTCCACAGCGAACGGCCGCGTCCGGCGGATCGCGGCGGCGACGTTGTCCGGCGTGAGCCCGCCGGCCAGCACGAGCAACCGATCCGACCGCGGCCAGAGCGTCCAATCGAACGGCACACCTGTACCGCCGCTCCGGCCCCCTTGGCTCCCGTCGAGCATCAACGCCCTCGCGTCGGCGTAGCCGCTCTGCCAGGTGTCGAAGTCGAAGCCCGGTCCAACGCCGACCGCCTTGACATAGGGCGTGTCGAACTGCCGGCAGAAGGCGGCCGATTCGCTGCCGTGGAACTGCAGAATGTCCAGCCGGGCCGCGCCTAGGGCCTTGCGGACAGTCGCCTCCGACGGATCGACGAAAACCCCCACCACCGCGACTTGCGCAGGCAGCGCGGCGCAGATCGCCGCAGCCTGATCCGTCGAGACGGCGCGCGGACTGCCGGCAAAGAAGTTGATCCCGACCGCGTCTACCCCGGCATCGCCAGCGAGCGCCGCGTCCGCCGGCGTGGTGATGCCGCACACCTTGACGCGCACCCTGGTGCGAGCCGCCTGTCCAGCCATCTGCGCGAGCCCCGCGGGTTTGAGGTCATTTGAAGGCGGCGCATTCTAGCAGGGCACCCAGGCGCAAGCGCGGGGACCACACCGGCGAGCGTGCGGGCGTCACAGCATCGGCGGCAATCGGGCCGCGGTTTTGAATTGCGGATAGCCGACACCGACGAGGTAGAGCCCTTGCGGCTGGGCAGTCGGCGGGCAGCGGGTCCGGTCACCGCCTTCGAACAACGCCGCGAATGCGTCCGCCGTCAGGGACCCGTTGCCAACTTCCCGCAACGCACCGGCGATGTTGCGCACCATGTGCTTCAGGAAGGCGTTGGCCGTCACGTCGATGGCGACGTAGTCGTTGGCCCGCGTTAGGTCGACCGCCGCAATGCGGCGCCAAGGCGACCGGGACTGGCAACCGGCCGCACGGAAGGCCGAAAAGTCATGCTCGCCCACCAGGCACCGACACGCGGCGTGCATGGCGTCCGTGTCGAGCGGCGCGGTCGCCCAGGCGACTTGCCCGCGCAGGATCACGGGCACGGACGGCGCATCGCTGAAGACGTAGACGTAACGCCGCCAGAGCGCATCGAACCGCGCGTGGAACGGCTTGGTCTCGACTCGCGCCCAAAGCACGCCGAGAGACCTTGGCGTCAGGCTCGACACGCCGCGCCGCCAGGCCTCGATGGAGCGCCTCGCCGAGGTCTGGAAGCTGACCACCTGTTGCGTCGCGTGGACACCGGCGTCGGTGCGCCCGGCACCGTGGACGCGAACGGCCTCGTCCGCAACCCGCGACGCCGCGGATTCCAAGGTCGCCTGGACACTCGGCGCATGGCTCTGGCGCTGGAACCCGTGGTAGTCGCCGCCGTCGTACTCGATGCCGAGCACAACCGTCAGGGATTGCCCATCGGCGCTCAAGGCGCGTTTCTAGCCCGCAATCAGGTCGCGGACACCCTCGGCGATCTGAATGCTGTTCAGGGCCGCGCCTTTGCGCACGTTGTCGGACACCACCCAGAGGTCGAGGCCGCACGGGTGGGTGAGATCCTCGCGGATGCGGCCGACGAATACGGGGTCGTTGCCCGCCGCGTGTTCGACGGCGGTCGGGCAAGCGCCGTCGAGATCGTCCATCACCACCACGCCCTCGGCGAGGGCAAGCAAGTCGCGTGCATCCGCCGCCGAGATCGGGTCGCGCGTCTCGATGTGGACAGCCTCGGAGTGGCCGTAGAAGACCGGAATGCGAACGCACGTCGGATTGACCAGCAGATCGTCGTCCTCGAAGATCTTCTTGGTCTCTCGCACCATCTTCATCTCCTCGACGCTGTAGCCGTTGTCGAGGATGTCCCAGGCATGCGCCAGCGCATTGAAGGCGATCTGCGCCGGATGCACGTCCGGATCGGGCATGGGCTTGGCGTTGAGCAGGCTGACCGTCTGCGAGGCGAGTTCCTCGACTCCCGATGCCCCGGCGCCGGACACGGCCTGGTAGGTCGCGACGTTGATGCGTTCGATGCCGACGGCATCGTAGATGGGCTTCAGCGCTACGACCATCTGGATGGTCGAACAGTTCGGATTGGCGATGATGTTGGTGGCGAGCCCCTCGGCGATGCGATGACCGTTGACTTCCGGCACGACCAGCGGGATGGCATCGTCCATGCGGAACTGCGATGTGTTGTCGATCACCACCGCCCCGGCGTCCGCTGCCCGGGGCGCATGGTCGGCGGAGATGGAACCGCCGGCGGAAAACAACGCGATCTGCGTATCGGCGAAGTCGAAATCATCGAGGACCTCCACCGTGCGCGACTTGCCCCCCACCTGGAAGCGCTTGCCGGCCGAACGCTCGCTGGCCAAGAGGCGCACGTCGTCGACCGGGAAGCCGCGTTCGTCGAGGATTTCCCGCATGGCTTCGCCCACCGCGCCTGTGGCACCGGCGATCGCAACGTTCAGCTTCTCCATGGCTCCGTGTCCCTAAGCGAGAGCGGCGATCACCGCGGCGGCCATTTCGTCCGTGCCAACACGGCGCATGCCCGTCGTGGACGCCGCCGGCATGATGTCCGCGGTCCGCACACCGTCGTCCAATACTGCCTTGACGGCCACCTCGAGGCGATCCGCTTGGGCAGCCTCGTCCAAGCTGTAGCGCAGCATCATGGCCGCCGAGAGGACGGTGGCCAGCGGATTCGCGATGTTCTTGCCCGCAATGTCGGGCGCACTGCCGTGCACGGGTTCGTAGAGTCCCTGGTTGGCGGCATTGAGCGACGCCGAGGGCAGCATGCCAAGCGATCCGGTGAGCATCGCCGCCACGTCCGAGAGGATGTCGCCGAACATGTTGCCCGTGACCACCACGTCGAACTGTTTCGGCTGCCTCACGAGTTGCATGGCGGCGTTGTCCACGTACAGATGGTCGAGTTGAACCCCCGGATAGTCGGCGTGCACTTCGCGCACAACGTCGCGCCATAGCTGCGTGACCTCGAGCACGTTCGCCTTGTCCACGGATGTGAGTCGACCGTTGCGCTTCTCGGCCAAGTCGAAGGCCACGCGCGCGATCCGCTCGATCTCGCGTTCCTGGTAGACGTACGTGTTGAAGCCTCGGCGCCCGCCGTTGTCCACCGTGACGCCTCGGGGTTCGCCGAAGTAGATGCCTCCCGTCAGTTCCCGGACGATCAGGATGTCGAGATCGGCGACGAGTTCCGTCTTCAGCGACGACGCGTCCGCCAGCGGCTCGAACAGGAGTGCGGGGCGCAGGTTCGCGAAGAGATCCAGGCCCGACCGCATGCCAAGGAGCCCCTTCTCCGGTCTTTGGTCCATGGGCAGGTCGTCCCACTGCGGTCCCCCCACGGCGCCGAGTAGGACGGCATCGGCCGCCCGCGCCGCGGTCAGTGTTTCCGGAGGCAGCGGCGTGCCGTGCTTGTCGATGGCATGTCCGCCGAGGTCCGCGTAGTCGAACGCGAACGGCAAGCCGAGGGATTCCAGCACGCGCACCACGTGCGGCATGATCTCGGCACCGATGCCGTCGCCCGGAATGACCAGTACGCGATGGGTCACTTAAACGCCCTCCCGGAACACCCACGGCTGGCGCTCGCGATGCGCCGCCTCGAAGGCGCGGATGGCGTCGGCATGGCGCATCGTGAGCCCGATGTCGTCCATGCCTTCCAACAGGAGGCGCTTGCGCTCCGGTTCGATGTCGAACGTCGCGTGGAAGGCGTCCCCATCGATGCGCTGTCCCCGCAAGTCAACGGTTAGGGAGAAGCCCACGGTGGTCGCCAACGCAGAAAAGAGGGCATCGATCTGTGGTTCTGGAAGGACCACCAGGAGCAGGCCGTTCTTCTGCGCATTGGTGAAGAAGATGTCGGCGAAACTCGGCGCGATCACGCACCGAAAGCCGTATTCGGCGAGCGCCCAGACGGCATGTTCCCTGCTTGACCCGCAGCCGAAGTTGTCGCGGGCGAGGAGGATGCTGCCGTCGGCGAAGCGTGGGGCGTTCAGCACGAAATCGTGGTTGATCCGACGCTCGTTGGCGTTCATGCCGATGTCGCCCTCGTCGAGGTAGCGCCAGGCATCGAACAGGTTGTCGCCGAATCCGGTACGCCGGATGGACTTCAGGAACTGCTTGGGGATGATCTGATCGGTGTCGACGTTGGCCCGATCGAGGGGCACCACGACCCCGGTATGGCTGACGAAAGGCTCCATCGCTCAGAACTCGCGCACGTCGGCGAAGTGCCCAGCCACCGCCGCGGCGGCGGCCATAGCGGGACTGACGAGATGGGTGCGCCCAAGGTAGCCCTGGCGTCCCTCGAAGTTCCGATTCGACGTGGCCGCCGCGCGCTCACGCGGATACAGGCGGTCGTCGTTCATCGCCAGGCACATCGAGCACCCCGGATCCCGCCAATCGAAACCCGCCGCCTTGAAGATCGCGTCGAGACCCTCCGCCTCGGCTTGCTGCTTGACGAGGCCCGATCCTGGCACCGCCAGAGCCTGGGTGACGGAGCCCGCAACCTTGCGACCGTCGAGTACCGCGGCGGCGGCGCGGAAGTCCTCGATCCGCCCGTTCGTGCAAGAGCCGATGAACACGCGGTCCACGGCGACGTCGGTCATCGCCGTTCCAGGCACCAGGTCCATGTAGTCAAGCGCCCGCTCGCAGAGTTCCCGCTTGGCCGGGTCGTCGAACGCCTCAGGCGCTGGCACGGCCTCATCGATCCCGAGCACCAGTTCGGGCGACGTGCCCCAGGTGACCTGCGGCACGATCCGCGAGGCGTCGAGGTGGACCTCGCGGTCGAACGACGCATCGGCGTCCGACTTGAGGCCGCGCCAATATTCCTCGGCGCGATCCCACAAGGCACCGACCGGAGCGAAAGGCCGACCGTGGACGTAGTCGATGGTCGTGTCGTCCACGGCGACGAGGCCCGCGCGGCCACCGGCCTCCACCGACATGTTGCACAACGTCATGCGCGCCTCCATGGACAGTCCGCGCACGGCGCTACCGCCGTATTCGACCGCATGCCCCGTGGCACCGGCCGTGCCGATGGCGCCGATGATGGCGAGAATGAGGTCCTTCGCGCTAACCCCCGCGCCGAGATCGCCGTCGGCGACGATGCGCATGTTGCGGCTCTTGCGCTGCACCAGGCACTGCGTCGCGAGAACGTGCTCCACCTCGGACGTGCCGATGCCGTGCGCCAAGGCCGCGAAGGCGCCGTGGGTGGAAGTGTGCGAGTCGCCGCAGACGATGGTCATTCCGGGGAGCGTCGCGCCCTGTTCGGGGCCGATGACGTGCACGATGCCTTGGCGGACGTCGGTCATCTCGAACTGTTCGATGGCGAAGCGCTTGCAGTTCTCGTCGAGCGTCACCACTTGCGTCCTGGCGACCGGGTCGTCGATGCCGTCGATGCCCGCGGCCCGATTGGTGGTCGGCACGTTGTGGTCCGGCGTCGCCAGGTTGGCGTCACGGCGCCACGGCTGGCGACCGGCAAGGGCAAGCCCTTCGAAGGCCTGCGGGGACGTGACTTCGTGCAGCAGGTGCCGGTCGATGTACAGGATCGTCAGGCCGTCGTCACGCTCGGCAACGGCATGCGCGTCCCAGATCTTGTCGTATACGGTGCGGCCCGCCACGGTTGAACTCGCGGGTGAGGCAAGGGAGGGGCGCGAATAGTAGGTGCGCGGTCGAAGGATGGCAACACCAACGCCCGCGCCAACCCCGCAGGCGACGGCCGTGAACGCCGGCGTGCGATAGGCTCCCGGTGTACGAGTAGGCCGTTTCGGCGGAGAGGGCAATCGACGTGTGGACTGACGCGGCAACCCGCATGGACTTGCTGATCGAGTTGCTGATCGGCACGACGGCGGCGGGACTGTGCATCCTCGTCGGCGCCGGTCTGGCCAACGTCAAGCGTGCAAAGGCAGGCGAGAAATTGCCGCACTTCGTCATCGCCTTCGGCGGCGGTGTGCTGATCGGTGCGGTGGCCCTCGTCCTGGTGCCCGACGGCCTGGACCACCTTCCCAACCCGGTCGCCGCGATCGCGGCGCTGCTGTTGGGCGGCGTTTGCTTCATGGCACTCGACCGCCATCAGGCCAAGCGCCAGCGATCCATGCCGCAGTTCGTCGCCATGGGCGCCGACTTCCTGCCGGAATCCCTCGCTCTCGGCGGCATCTTCGCTGCGGACGCGGGCGGCGCTGTACTACTCGCCGTGCTGATTGGGCTCCAGAACCTGCCGGAAGGCTTCAACGCCTGGCGCGAACTCGCCGCCGCCAATATGCGAGCGACGAAAGTGCTCGGGCTGATGGTCGTCCTCGCCCTGCTCGGGCCCGTGTGCGGCGTCGTCGGCTGGTTCTGGCTAGTCGACCACGATGCGATCCTCGGCGGCATCATGCTGTTCGCAGCCGGCGGCATCCTGTACCTGACCTTCCAGGACATCGCCCCGCAGTCGCGGTTGGAGCAGGATTGGACGCCGCCCCTCGGCGCCGTCGTGGGATTCGCTTTGGCACTGACCGGGGCGCTGCTTCTCTAGGAAGGGGATTGCGGACCGGGACGTCCGCGCACCTCGGTCACGCGCGCACGTTCTGCGCCCGATCACGCATCAGGTGGTCCATCAACACCAACGCCACCATGGCCTCGGCGATCGGCACGGCGCGGATGCCAACGCATGGATCGTGGCGTCCGGTGGTGACCACCTCCACCTCCGCGCCGTGGATGTCGAGGCTCTTGCCGGGAATCGTGATGCTCGACGTCGGTTTCAGGGCGATGCTGACCACGAGATCCTGGCCCGTCGTGATGCCACCGAGGACCCCACCCGCGTTGTTGGACAGGAAGCCGCTGCTATCCCGTTCGTCGCGGTGCGTGCTGCCGCGCTGGCGGACAGACGCGAAGCCGGAGCCGAACTCGACGCCCTTGACGGCATTGATGCCCACCAGCGCGGATGCCAAGTCGGCATCGAGCTTGCCGAAGACCGGCTCGCCAAGCCCGACCGGGATGTTGCTCGCGACGACCGTCACCTTGGCGCCGATGGAGTCCCCGTCGCGGCGCAATTGGTCGATCATCGCGGCGATCTCATTGCCGGCGCCCGGCTCCGGACAAAAAAACGGGTTGTCGTCGACCTGGTCCAAGTCGGCGACGTCGAATTCGCGGTCGCCGATCTGCGCGAGGTATCCGCGAATGGTCGTCCCAGCCTCCTCGGCGAGGTATTTGCGCGCGATGCCCGCCGCAGCGACGCGCATTGCCGTCTCGCGCGCCGACGCGCGACCGCCGCCGCGGTAGTCCCGGACGCCATACTTGGCGCGATACGTGAAGTCCGCGTGGCCCGGTCGGAACTGCTCACGAATCTGCCCGTAGTCGCGCGAGCGCTGGTCGACGTTCTCGATCAAGAGACCGATCGGCGTACCCGTGGTCCGGCCCTCGAAAACGCCGGACAGAATGCGTACCGCGTCGGGTTCGCGACGCTGGGTCGTGTACTTGGACTGGCCCGGACGGCGACGGTCGAGATCGCGCTGCAGATCGGCTTCGCACAGGCTCAACCCCGGCGGGCAGCCGTCGACCACGGCACCGAGGGCGGCCCCGTGGCTCTCGCCGAACGTCGTCAGCGTGAACGCTTGTCCGAAGGTATTGCCGGCCATCGATCCACTATAACCGTTCCCGCCGCTGGGCTGGCCTGTCGAGCGCCCCGGCGGCCACGAATACGCCGAAGTCGCCCCCCGCTTGACGCTCGGCCCCGTCGACGGCCAGCCACACGGCGTGCAGGTGCGGGAACGCGGCATCGAAGGCGGCGCTTAGGTTGCCCGTCTCGCCGAGCAGCACGCCGCCCGGTTCGAGGAAGGCGTCGAGCCCGGCGACCACACGGCGCCAAACGGCCAAGCCGTCGCGGCCGCCATCGAGGCCATGCTGGGGTTCGTGGCCGAACTCGGCGGGCGCGGCCGCGAGTTCCGCAGTCGGCACGTACGGCGGGTTGCACACGATCAGGTCGTAGCGGCGTCCCGCGAGACCGTCGAAGAGGCTGGACTTCAGCAGTTCAGCGCGATCGCCGATTTCCGCGCGCTCGATGTTGATCGCAGCCGCGCCGATCGCCCCGGCATCGTCGTCGACCAAGTCGACGCGGGCGCCGGGGAAAGCCCGCGCCGCGAGGATTCCCAACGCGCCGGTTCCGCAGCAGAGATCGAGGACGCGACCCGGCTCGCCGGTGAGCCACGGCGCTACGCCAGCAGCGAGCACGGCAGCGATCGGCGAGCGTGGAATCATCACGCCGGGCGGAACGTCGAAACGCACGCCACCGAGCCACGCTTCACCCGTCAGGTAAGGCACCGGCACGCGGTCGTTGATCCGCTGTTCGAGGAGCGCATCGAGTTCGGCACAGCTCGCCGGCGTCAATGCCCGCCCGCGCAGTCCACCCATCACCAGTCGATAGGCTTCGTCCCGGGCGTTGTCTGTTCCGTGCCCGTAGGCGAGCTCCGCCGCGCCGAGCCGAGCCGCGAATCGATCGATCAGCGCCTCGATGTGCACCAGATCAACGCGGATCGCCGGGCATGACCAGTTCGACGCGGTTTGCAGGGAAGCCCGTCCGCGGCAGCAAGGGGCCGCCGCCGAACCCGAACGCCGTGATCCCGGCGGTCCGCAGTCGGCCCACGACCGTCTCGGCACATGCCGCCGAACGCGCCATCGACTCCTCGGTGCCACCAGCGTCCAGGTGACAGACGACATACACCGTTTTTCCCTCGAGTCCGGCAATCTGCCCCGCCGCAGCGTCAACCGCCGCGAGGTCGGCTGCATCCAAGCCGCCGTCCACCGCTGGAACGACGTCGGCGACCACCGCAAAGCCCTGCTGGCGGAGCTGTCCGACGAGCCCGGTGTCCGTAGCCGCGAGCGGCGGCGCATCGGCCGTCCCGAGGTCCACGTGGGCATAGATCCGCCGGTTGCCCCGCTGCACGACGTAGATGGCCAACAATGTTCGATCGCTCCATGCGAGGGGCGAGCCCCTCGCGCTCCCCGGCTGAGGGCTCCTCGCGGCGAGGTAGAACTGCGACGAGTCCGGGGCGACCAACTCCTTCACCCCGAAGACGCTGTTCGCCCAACTCGTGCTGCGCCCGCAGTCCCGGGCCTGGCAGGTGAACACCACGTCGGCACCCCGTGCGACGACCTGGTCGCGGTAGTGCTCGACGACGTCGTCGAACCGCGTCCCGTCCGCGGCCCGGTAGGTCACGCGGACCACCTCGGCGGCCAACCGCAGGCTGTCGTCGACGCGCGCCGTCCGGCCGCTGCGATCAACGCGACCCGTGACGAATTCATAGCTTCGCAGCATGGCCGGCGGGGTATAGGCGACGATCCACGATCCTGGATAGCGTTCAAGCCCCGGCGGGTCGTCGGCGTCCGGCAAGTCCTGCGCGGCATGGCTCGTCACCGTGGCGGCCAATGCCACGACGAGGCCCGCCGGCCATGGGCCGGTCACTGCTGGTAGCTCCACGCGGTCGGTGCCGCGAACTCGACGTCCATGCGCTGCGTACTGGTCATCAACTGATGCACGATGGTGGCGAGGTCGGCGCCTTCGAACAACATGCGATAGAGGCCATCGGCAAGAGGCATGTAGACGCCGAGTTCGGAACTCTTGGCATGCACCACGCGAACGGTGTTGACCCCCTCGGCGAGCTTGCCCAACGACTCCATGGCCTCGGCCAGCGTCGACCCCCGCGCCAACCGGGCGCCAAGCTGGAAATTGCGTGACAGCGGCGACGTGCACGTCGCAAAGAGGTCGCCGACTCCGGCCAGGCCCAGGAACGTGAACGGGTTCGCGCCGAGCGCAACAGCAAAACGGCCCATCTCCGCCAAGCTTCGGGTGATCAGCATAGCCAGCGCATTCTGTCCAATATCCAGGGTCGTGGCGAGCCCGGCCACGATGGCATAGATGTTCTTCAACGCACCGCCGAGTTCGACGCCGTAGACGTCCGTGCTGGAGTAGACCCGGAACGTCGGGCTCTTGAGGATCTCCTGCACCGTCGATCGCAGTTCGTCGTCCCGACTGGCCACAACGGTCCCCGAGAATCGGCCGTCGGCCATTTCCTCGGCCAGGTTCGGCCCGCTGATGACGCCGATCCGGGCTTTCGGAAGCAGTTCCTCGAGTATCTGGCTCATCAGCTTGAAGCCGTCCGCCTCGATGCCCTTGGTCGCACTGATGACGCACGCTCCCGCCGTCAACACGGTGCGCAGTTCGCCCGCAACTTCGCGGAAGGACGCGCTTGGGACGGTGACGAAGACGACGTCGCTCGAACACACGGCGCGCACCAAGTCCGACGTCGGCACGATCAGGCGCTCGAGGGGATGGCCCGGCAAGTAGCGCCGGTTTTCGCCGTGTGCGCGGATTTCCGCTAGCTGCTCCAAGTCGCGCATCCACAACTGGGTGGGCACGCCGTTGCCAGCAACGATGTTCGCGACGGCCGTGCCGAAGTTCCCGGCACCGACTATGGCGGCCTGCATTCTCCTCGACTCACGAGCGCAATCCGAGAACAAGAGTGTACCTTCCCTGCCCCGCGGCCCGAACAACACCAACAACACCGTGCAGGACGGACACGCCTTCGCCCGAACGCTATGATGGACCCATGCTCATCGAAATCTACTCCGACGTCATCTGCCCGTGGTGCTACGTCGGCAAGCGGCGTCTGGACAAGGCGCTCGCCGCGCCGGCATGCGACGACGTCGATGTGGTCTGGCGACCTTTTCAACTCTATCCGAACCTTCCGGCCGCGGGCATGGACCGCGACGAGTACCTCGCGCGTCGCTACGGCGAGAAGGCGGACCGCGCCCGCGCACCGCGGCTGATCGTCGAGGAGGGCGAAGACGCCGGAATCGCTTTCGACTACGGTGCGATCGGCAGGATGCCGAACACGCTGACGGCGCACCGGCTGCTCGACTACGCCGAGCGCCGGTCAGGCGCCGACCTGCAGCACGAACTCGCGGAGGTTCTGTTCCGCTACTACTTCTGCGAGGGCCGAGACGTGGGCGACGTCGATACGCTCTGCGAAGCCGCCTCGGCTGTCGGTTTGGATGCCCTCGAGGCGCGTCGCTATCTCGACGAACGCGCCGACGAGGATTTCATGCGCGCGCGGATCAGGAGCGCGTTCGAGATCGGCGTGGTGAGCGTTCCGTGCTACCTGTTGGGTGGGGGCTTCATGCTGCCCGGCGCCCAGTCGTCCGACGTCATGCTCCAGTTCATCGAACGCGCCAAATCGAAGCTGGCTGAAGCCAGTGAAGCTGGCTGAGAGCCAGAGGCTGACTAGGCCTAAAGCCGCGCGACGCTGACCTCGTGCAGCCAGTTGCCCGGCTCGCCGTCGGTGTCCGCGGTTTCCCGGCTTACCGCCAGCGTCTTCGCGTGGGCCAGGATGCCCTGCACCGTATCGCTTAGCTTCAATGCGGCCCGCCCACGGTCGACGGGCAGGACGCCGAGACGCTGCGGGTGCTGGCCGCTGACCCACAGGACGTACTCATCGTCCCCCGGCGACTGGGCAGCAACCGCGCGCACGTTCAAGAGGCCCTCCCCGAGATCCGCGTTGATCACCCACATCGGTTCCCGGTCCTCGCCGCCGACGATCGCCACGTAGTCCGCGACGTAGCCGTCGGACGAGTATTCGATGTTGGCCGCGAAGGCAAAGAGGGCGGCAAGCGTCGCTGCGACCGCCCAGCCCTGCCAGAAGCGGATTGAGTGAAAAATGCCGCCTACTTCGTCGTCCAAGATCCGTCCCCGTCGCTCAAGCCCAAGCAAGGCGCGAAACATACTCGGATCGGCCGCACGTTGGAAGGGCCCCATAGCCGTGCGGACGGGAACAGCCGCGCGGACCGTCAGCCGCGGTACATGCCGTCGATCAAGTCGGCATACTTCTCGTTGACCACTTGGCGCTTGAGCTTCTGCGTGGGCGTCAGTTCGTCGTCTTCAGGGTCGAGTAGCTGGTCGATCAGACGGAACCGCTTGATCGTCTCTACCCGCGCGAACTTGGCGTTCACTGCCTCGACTTCCCCGCCCACGAGGTCGACGACCGCTTGCGCGTGGCAGAGGCTCGTGTAGTTGGTGAACGGGACGTCGTTGTCCTGGGCGAACTTGGTCACGTTGTCGTGGTCGATCATCACCAGGCACGTGAGGTAAGGGCGGCGGTCGCCCACCACCACGGCGTCGGTGATGTACGGCGAGAATTTCAACTGGTTCTCGATCTCGCTCGGGGTGATGTTCTTGCCGCCGGCCGTGATGATGATGTCCTTCATGCGATCGACGATGTAGACGAAGCCGTCGTCGTCGATCCGGCCAACGTCCCCGGTGTGCAGCCAGCCCTGGCGGATCGTGTCCGCGGTCTTTTCGGGCTTGTTCCAGTAGCCCTGGATGACACCAGGGCTGCGAATGACGATTTCGTCGTCCTCGGCCAGCGCGACGTCGACGCCCTCGGTGGACTTCCCCACGCTGCCGATCCGGAAGTCCCCGGGGACGTTTGCGGTGGCGATTCCGGAGCACTCCGTCTGGCCGTAGCACTCGTACATGGGCTTGCCCAGCGCCCAGTACCAGTCGATGAGATCCGGCGCGATCGGCGCTGCGGCCGTTGCCAGCCAGCGGCATTCGTCGATCCCGAGCAGCCGACGGACGTTCCTAAGGACCAGCCGGTCGGCGAGGAAGAACACGCCGCGCAACGCGGCCGGGACGGTGCGCCCTTCCTTGAGGTGGACCGCGCGCCGTTCACCCAGCGTGATCGCCTGGTTGTATGCCCAACGCCCGAGCGCGGTCGCCTCCTTGAGCTTGATCTGCACGGCGGAGTACTGCTTCTCCCACACGCGCGGCACGGCGAAGTGGATGGTCGGCGACACCTCCTGGATGTCTTGCACCATGGTCTCCGGGTTCTCCACCAGGTTGACCACCGAACAGGCCTCGATGACCACGAAGGTGTAGAACATGCGGCCGGCCACATGCGCGAGCGGCAGGAAGCCGAGCTGTTCGTCATCATGGTGGATCCCGTAGGTCCCCTGCAGCGTCCGCACCATGAACATCATGTTGCCTTGCGAGATCATCGCGCCCTTGGGCGGGCCGGTCGTGCCCGACGTGTAGGTGAGGATCATCAGGTCGCCCGGCGCTGCGGCCGCGATTTCCCGATCCCAAACGTCCGGGTTCTCGGCGCCGTAGGCGCGGCCCATGTCGAGAAACGCATCGAAAGACATGCACATGGGGTCGTCGAGGTTACGCAGCCCTTCCATGTCGAAGACGATGACCTTCTCGAGCGTCGGAGTGCGCTCGCGGACCTCGAGGACCTTGTCGAGCTGCTCCTCGTCCTCGGCGAAGTAGAACCGCGTACCGCTGTCGTTGATGAGGTACTCGACCTGGGTCGGCGAGTCGGTCGGGTAGACGCCATTGGTCACGCCGCCGGCGCAGATGATCCCGAGGTCGGCGAACAGCCACTCCTTGACGACCTCGGCCGCCACCGAGCAGACATCGCCGCGCTCGAGGCCAAGCGCCTTGAGACCGCCCGCGACAAGGCGCGCGTGTTCACCCCAGTCGGCCCAGGTGTACTCGTTCCAAATCCCGAAGTCCTTCTCGCGAAAGGCGACCTTGGCGCCGAGGTCGGCAACCCGCTTCTGGAACAGCGCCGGGACGGTCGCACAGCCGTCGATGAGGACCTCGCCCGTAGACTCCGCATTCATCAGTCATTCACCTTTCGTTCGCAGTTAGCGCCACGTCTTGCGCTGTTTCCACCGTCGCCTGCCGCGCACGCCCTGATCCTTCATGCCGAGATAGAACTCCTGGATGTCCGTGGCCGCCTTGAGCCGTTCGCAGGTGTCCTCCATGACGATCCGGCCGACTTCCATGACGTAGCCGTAACTCGCCACATCGAGGGCCATGCGGGCATTCTGTTCGACTAGGAGGATTGCGACGCCCTGCTCCCGGTTCAAGCGCTCGACAATCCCGGCGATCTCCGCCACCAGACGCGGTGCAAGGCCCAGGGAGGGCTCGTCG
Source organism: Gammaproteobacteria bacterium (assembly GCA_026706385.1). Lineage (GTDB taxonomy): Bacteria > Pseudomonadota > Gammaproteobacteria > Pseudomonadales > Azotimanducaceae > VXYL01. The sequence continues at coordinate 87,692 of JAPOYV010000121.1, read as the reverse complement.
AGGAGCATCAGCCGCGGCCGGGCCATCAACGCCCGGCCGATGGCCAGCATCTGTTGCTGTCCCCCGGACAGGAACCCTGCGGGCAGTCTGCGCTGCTCGGCCAACGCCGGGAAATAGCTGTAGACCATCTCCAGGTCGGCCGACAGGTCCACGCGCGGTCGGGTGTACGCGCCGACGCCCAGATTCTCCTCGACGGTCAGGAACGGGAACACCTCCCGGCCCTCCGGCACATGGCCGATGCCTTTGCGCGCCGCACGGTCCGGATCGGTGCCGGTGATGTCGTCGCCCGCGAAGGTGACGACGCCCTTCTGCGGATCCATCGCGCCGCAGATGGTCTTGAGCACGGTCGTCTTGCCCGCGCCATTGGCGCCCAGGATCGTCACGATGCTGTCCGCCTCGACCGCGAGCGAGACGCCGCGGATCGCCATGATGGGCCCGTAGTACGTCTCGATATTGCGCAGCGTCAGCAGGGGCACGGCTCAATCTCCGAGGTAAGCCCTGAGGACTTCCGGATGGGCCTGGATCTCGGTGGCCTCGCCCACCGCGATCACGGCCCCGTCGGCCATGGCGAGAACCCGGTTCGACACAGCGGCCACCAGGTTCATGTCGTGCTCCACCATGGCGACCGTGATGCCGAGATCCTCGACGATGTCCTCGATCCAGAACGACAGATCCTCGGTCTCTTCCGGGTTGAGACCCGACGACGGCTCGTCGAGCAGCAGCAGCCTGGGCTCGGTGCACAGTGCGCGGCCGATCTCCACCATCTTGCGCGCCCCGAACGGCAAGCTCCCGACCGGCGCCTCGCGGTGCTGCTGCAGGTCCAGGAGGTCGATGATGTCCTCGACCTTGCGCCGGAAAGCGACTTCCTGGCGGCGCACCTTCGGCAGGAAGAGGATGTCGCTGGCGAGGCTCGTTTCCCGGTGCACATGGCGACCGACCAGCAGGTTGTCGAGTACGGTTTCGCGGTCGAAGAGTTCCGTGTTCTGGAAGGTGCGGGCGATCCCCAACTCGGCGATGCGATGGGCCGGGACGCCGGTCATGTCCTCGCCCGCGAAGGTCATGTGCCCGGTGTCGGCGTCGTAGAACCGGCTGATCAGGTTGAACACGGTCGTCTTGCCCGCGCCGTTGGGACCGATGATGCTGAAGACTTCCCCCACGACGATCTCGAAAGACACGTCCCGCACAGCCTTGACGCCGCCGAAGCTGATCGACAGGTCTTCTGCCTGGAAGAGGCTGGTACCCGCCATCAATGCACCCGGTCCGTGCGCAGATAGGACTTCTGCCGCTTGTGGGTCGCCCTGCGGTACAGCGGGAACTCGTCGAACCACGCCCGGATCTTCAGCCAGCGGCCGTAGATGCCCAAGGGTTCGAAAACCAGGAACAGCACCAGGATCGCTCCGAAGACGCCAAGCTCCAACCCAGGGATCTGCCCGATCGCCGCTGGCAATACGTCGCGCGCCACGGCGAGGGCCTGCGGCAGATAGCCCACGAAAATGGCACCGAAGACGACGCCGTGCAGGGAACCGAGGCCGCCCACGACCACCAGCAAAAGGAGTTGGATCGACGTCTGCACGGTGAAGGCGTCCGGCGCCAGGTAGCCCGCCTTGTGCGCGAACAGCGTACCGGCGAGGCCGGTGAAGCCGGCGGAGACCGCGAACGCCGTGGTCTTGGTGCGCGCCAGATGAACGCCCATGCTCTCCGCTGAGATCTCCGAGTCGCGCACGGCCACGAACGCGCGCCCGGTTGGGCTGCGCAAGAGGTTCTTGGCACCGAAGAGGCCGACGACGAGCACCGCGAGGCAGAGGTAGTAGAACAACTGGTCGTTGACGATGCTCAACCCAAAGAAGCTCGGCTGCTCGACGGCCATGCCCCGCAAGCCACCGGTCAACGGGTCGCTGTGTTCGATCGTGAACGCCACGATGCGCTCGAAGGCCAAGGTCGCTACCGCCAGGTAGACGCCCGTCATGCGCAGCGCCGGGATGCCGACCAGCGCGCCGACGCCCGCAGTGAGCGCGACGGCGATTGGCACGGACACCACGAACGGTACGCCATAGCCGAGCAGGATCGCATGGCTGTACGCGCCAATGGCAAAGAACGCGGCGTGGCCCAGGCTCACCAGGCCCGTGTAGCCCACCAGCAGCATGAGCCCGATGCCAGCGATCGCCCAGATGAATACCAGCGCCAATTCGCCGACGTTGTAGGGCGAGACGACCCACGGCGCGGCCAGCACGACCAGGCCAAGCAAGGCGTACCAGAACCGTTCGCCGCCGTGGCGAAACACGTCGACGTCCTGGCCATAGCGTGTGGTGAGAACGAAACGCACGTCAGACCTTCTTCTGCTGCAACGACGCGAAGATGCCCTCGGGACGCACGAAGAGCATGATGAGGAGGATCGCGAACGCGCTCACTTCGCCAGCGCCCGCGGGCAGGTAGCGGCCCGCGAACTGTTCCGCGACCCCGATCACGAGACCGCCGACGATCGCACCCGGGAGACTGCCGAAGCCGCCCACGATGGCCGCCGCGAAGGCCTTGATGCCGACGAGGCCCATGTTCGGGTCGATCAAGGCGATCGGTGCGACCAGCATTCCCGCGGTCGCCGAAATCGCCGCCGAGATGCCCCACACCAACGACGTGATCCGCTTGACCGGCACCCCGCTGTAGTACGCGGCAAGCTGGTTCTGCGATGCGGCCTGCATCGCAACGCCGATCCGCGAGTAGCGGAAGAACAGCCACAGGGCGATACACAGCACCGCCGTGCCCGCGATGACCACGAGGTTCTCGACGCCGAGCACGATGCGACCGAGGTTCAGCACGTCCCCCGCGAACGGCACGTCGAGCGTGCGCGGTTCGTTGCCCCAGATGGCTCCCGCCACCGCGCGCAGGACGAACCCTAAGCCGATGGTCAGCATCAGGACGGCGAACGGCGGTTCGCCGATCATCGGTCGCAGGACGCCACGCTCGAGGCCCATGCCGAACGCCACCATGGCGGCCAACGTCAGCGGCACGCCGAACACGAACGGCAGGCCCATGAGGTTGACCACGGTGAACGCCACGAAGGCGCCCACCATCATCAGTTCGCCTTGCGCGAAGTTCAGCATCTCGGTGGCCTTGTAGACCATCACGAAGCCGAGCGCGATGAGGCCGTAGACGCAACCCTGCGACAGACCGCTCAAGAGCAGTTGGAGGACCTCACTCACCGCGTGTGCCTCTCAAGAGCGCCCCAAGATTCGGCGCGACTTCGGATCAGCCGTCCGTGAGCCGACCTTCGTCGTCCCGGAATTCCGGCCCGTTGACGCGCACCCGGCCGTCGCCGAACTTGGCGTCGCGATTGCGCAACGTGTCGCGCAGCCCGATCTTGGCGACCGACTCCCGGAAGCCGAACGCGGCTTTCGCGTTGTGACCGCGGACGTCGTTCTCCGAGGCCATGCGCTGCAGGGTCCGCGCACCCATGAGTTCGAGTCCCATGTTGATGATGCGCTTATTGGTCGACAGCAGGTCCGGGTCGATCTGGCACAGCCGGTCGGCCAGTTGCTCGACCTCGTATTCGAGGTGTTCCTTGGGGACGGCCTTCAGGACCAGGCCGATCTGCTGGGCCTCCGCGCCGGTGATGCTGTCGCCGGTCAGCATCAGCCGCTTGGCCCACTGCGGTCCGACGTTGTAGAGCCACATGTTGTTCGGCAATGCGCCAAGGTCGCGCGCCGGCGGGAACCCGAAGAGGGCGTCGTCGGCACAGATGACCATGTCGCACAGCAGCGCGACGTCGGTGCCGCCCGCGAGACAGTAGCCGTGCACCTGGGCGATGGACGGCTTGTGCATGTCGAACAGGGCCATGCGGTAACGCTGCGCACGTTCGAGTTGCCAAGCGTCGTCGTCGATGCTGCGCCCACCCCGATAGCTCACGTCCGGCGACTGGATGCGCGACACCGGCACGTTGCCGTCGGCACCGGTCAGGTCGTAACCCGCCGAGAAGGCACGGCCCGCCCCGCGCAGGATGACGCAGTGCACGTCGGTGTTGTTGTCGGCTTCCCAGAGCGCCTCGTTGAGTTCCGACTGCAGCTTCAACGACAGGGCGTTGAGCTTCTCCGGTCGATTCAGGGTGATCCGGGCGCGGCCGTCCGCGACCTCGTACTCGATGCTGTCAAATCCGCTCACTTACTCCGCTCCGCACGTTGTCAAGACGGGAAACGCGAAGAGTACCGTTTGCCCGTGAGCCGCGAAAGCCGCGCCGTCAACCCGCGAGCCGGGCGAGTTCCTCCTCGACGTCGCGCAGCTTCTCCTTGCCGAAGTAGAGATCGTCGCCGACGAAGAAGCTCGGTGAACCGAAAACGCCGCGGGCAACCGCGGATTCCGTGTTGGCGATCAGCTCTTGCTTCACCTCCGGCTCCTGGATCCCCGCGAGGATCGCTTCCACGGGCAAGCGGGATCGGGTAAGCGCCTCGGCGACGACCTCGAGATCGTCCATCTTGCGTTGCTCCACCCACATGTGCCGGTACACCTCGTCGACGTAGCGCACGAAGAAGCCCTCGCGCCGCGCCACGATCGCACCGCGCATGATGGTCAACGTGTTGACTGGGAAATGGGGGTTCGGGACGTAGGGGGTCACGCCGTAGCGCTTGAGGAACCGGTCGGTCTCGATGCGCTGGTACTCGGGCTTGTTGCGGATCCCCTTCAGCGACACGGCGGGCGAGACGTTGTTGGTGGCCTTGAAAACGCCACCGAGCAGCACCGGCACGTACTTGAAGGCGACGCCCGTGCGCTGCTCCGCCCCGGGGATCGCGAGATGCGCCAGGTAGGCGTTGGGGCTGCCGAAGTCGAAATGGAACTCTACATGCGCTGCCATCGGTCTCTCCGGTTTCTACTGGCCTTTGAACACGGGGGCTCGTTTCCCGAGGAACGCCGCGACGGCCTCGCGGTGGTCCTGGGTCTGTGCCGAACGCGACATCCGGTCGGCCTCCAGGGCGAGGCACGTCCGCAGGTCTGCGCCGACGGCCCTGTTGAGATTCTCCTTCATGTAGCGCAACGCCACCGGCGGTCCATTGGCGATGGTCTGCGCCAATTCGGTCGTACGCTCGGCGAGCCGTTCGTCGTCCACGACCTCGTTGAAGATACCAAGCGCCAAGCCCTCCGCCGCGCCGACGCGTCGGCTCGTGAAGAAGAGCTCCTTGGCCTTGGCGATGCCGACAAGCTGCGGTAGCAGCCAACTGGCACCGTAGTCCCCGGACAGCCCGATGTTGGCGAACGCGGTGGTCACGAATGCGCTCTCGGCCGCCAGGCGCAGGTCGCAGGCGAGCGCGATCGAGAAGCCGGCGCCGGCTGCCGGCCCCGGCAAGGCCGCGATGGTCGGCTTGGAAAGGTCGAATAGCCGCAAGGTCAGCGTCTCCTGCTTGCGCTGGAGTTCGCGCACGCCGTCTTGGAACGTGCGCTTCACCGCGCCCGGCGGCCGGGGCGACGAGCCCATGCCCGAGACGTCGCCGCCGGCACAGAACGCTGTCCCGGCGCCGGTCAGTACGACGACGCGGACTTCCGGGTTCTCGTCGAAGCGCAGCAAGGTCTCGCGCAGCGCTGGCGTCAACTCGTCGGACAGCGCATTGCGCTTATGCGGCCGATTGAGCGTGATCGTCGCCACGCCGTCGTCGATCGCAGCGAGCAACTGTTCGGTCCCGGTGTCTATGGAAGCCATACGCGAGCCTGCTTGCCTAAGCGGCGCGCGACACTACGCGAACGTGCCGGCGATGTAAAAGGCCTGCCACGTCGCTTAAGGCCGACCCACGCCGCACCGGCTAGGTCGCGATCGAGTTTCGCGCGCTGGCGAACCGAGCGATCCCCAACTCCCGCCGCACGTCCCGGCCGAGGCTGGCCTTCATGTCGTCCACCGGGATTCCCGTCGCATCGGCAATGCGCACCATGCGCTGAAAGTTCGCGGCAACGCCGGCGGCGTCCACCAATACCGCGGGGCCGGCGGCACCGAGCAGATCGTGGCGCGCACCGGGCAGGGCATTCCCGTCGCCAGTGGCGACGGCTTCGGCGAACCGCATCAGCTCCACGCCGAATTCGATGCCCACGGCAGCACTTTCGGGATCGCCGTTGATGGCCTGGAGATCAACTTCCCTTGCCGTGGTCATCGCGCTCACCCGGAGCATCGTTGCGTGTGAATTCGTTCAGTAGAAGCACTCGTTGACGGCGGACACGCGCCCCGCGACCAGCTCCATCTGCATGCGGTTGATCGATCTCTCCTCGTCCTTGACGAAGTTCTGCATGCCGGCGAACGACAGGTACTGAGCCGCCGCGAGAGCGCGCCAGTCGCGCACGGCGTCCGGCACCAGGCTGAGTGCGCGCACCACGTTCGCGGTCCGGCCCGGTGGCCATAGATCCGCTTCCTTTCCGACGCTGCCGTCCGGCGGCACCATCGGTACGAAGCCGACGTCCTCGCGCACCATGGCCGGCCGGTAGCGGCTGACCGAGCCCGGTTCCGGCTCCGGGAGTAGTTCTAGGTCGAGCCCCAGGGCTCGATGGAACTCGTCGATGCTGAACACGGCCACGACGATCCCCACCAGCTCCACGTAGGATGCCTTCGGCAACCCGGCCGCAACATTACCGTCCACGTACTGCTCCGTCATTCGCCCCGGATCGGTGACGATCCGGTGAATGGCGTCCACCGCCACGTCGGGCAGGTCGTGCTTCCCAGCGTGCTCGCCGGCAATCCCGGCTGGCGTAAGGGCAGCCTTGCGCGCCGCGCACAGGCGGCACAGCGGCGCGTTGCGCGACTCCGCCGCGATTGCGACGCGCTCGACGCCCGTCCACCAGCTTCCCGGACGTGCCAGCGTCCGCCAATAGGCGCGATGGGCCGCGGCGATGTCGCCGCGAACGGGATACGGCGAAGACGAGTAGTCGAACACGGCGGCAGGGCTCCCAACGCTCACCGCCCACTCTAGGGTCGCCGAACCTGTCCATCAAGCGCTGCGGCGGCGTGCCCGGGATCTAGTCGGCGTAGCGGATTCCGGGTGGCGCGCGCAGCGCGGGCTTGCCCAGGATCAGGTCCGCCGCGCGTTCGGCAACCATGATGGTCGGGGCATTGAGGTTGCCGTTGGGAATCGACGGGAAGATCGATGCATCTACCACGCGCAATCGTTCAAGACCCTGAACGCGGCACTGCGCGTCCAACACCGCCCCTGGATCGGCATCGTGCCCCATCCTGCAGGTGCATGATGGATGGTAGGCGCTCTCCAAGTTTCGCCGTAGCCAACGGTCGATGTCGGCGTCCGTCGCGACGGTCGTGCCCGGCTGGATTTCGGCACCGCGGTAGGCGTCGAACGCCGGCTGGTTCATGACCTCCCGTGCCAGGCGGATGCACCTTCGCCACACGCGGACGTCGTCGCGGTGGCCCAGGTAGTTGAAGAGAATCTCCGGCGCGACGGCCGGATCAGCGGACCGAATGGCGATCCTGCCTCGGCTCTTGGGCTTGTTCGCGCCAACGTGCACCTGGTAGCCGTGCCCGCGGAACGCCGCTGCGCCGTCGTAGCGCATGGCCGCGGGCAAGAAGTGCATCTGCACATCGGGCCATGGTCGCGTCGGATCCGACCGCAGGAAGGCGCCGGCCTCGAAGTGGTTCGTACTCCCCAGCCCGTTCCTGCGCAGCCCGAGCAGCCATGCGACCCCGATCGCCGCCTTGCCAAACGGCGTCAGCGCACCGTTGAGCGTGATCGGCTGGAGACAGGCGTACTGCACGGTCGCTTCCAGGTGATCCTGGAGGTTCTCGCCGACCCCCGGAAGTTCGTGCTGCAACGCGACGGCAGCGTTGTCCAAGACATCCCGGGGCCCGACGCCCGATCGCTGCAGGACGCAGGGCGATCCCACGGCTCCCGCCGCAAGGACGACCTCCTTCGCCACCCGGACCGTGAACCGGCGACCGCCTCGGCGCAGCACGACGCCGGTCGCCGTCTTGCCGTCGAGGACAACCGTCTCGACGGTGGTCTCGAGCATCACGTCGAGGTTCTCTTGGTGTCTCGCCGGTCTCAGGTACTCGCGGGCCGTCGACGATCGCACACCCGATCGAACGGTCATCTGCATCGCGCCGAAGCCTTCCTGCTGGAAGCCGTTGGCATCGTCAGTCCGTGCATAGCCCGCTTGCACGCCGGCCTCGACAAACGCCGCATACAGCGGGTTGCGCGTCATGTTGTTGCCCGCGCACGTCGCCACCGGTCCGACCCCGCCACGGAACGCGTCCGCGCCCCCGCACCAGCTCTCCGCCCGCTGGAAGTACGGCAGGCAGTCGTGAAAGCCCCATCCCGTCGCGCCGAGCTGTTCCCATTCGTCGAAGTCGCGTCCATGGCCGCGCGCGTACACCATGCCGTTGATCGAGGACGACCCGCCCAAGCCTTTGCCCCGAGGGCAAGCCAGGCGGCGCCCGTCCAGACCGGGTTCCGGCGCGGACACATAGCCCCAGTTGAGCCTCTCGATATTCATCGCGTACGAGAACGCGGCCGGCATGCGCACCAGCAGGCCGTTGGCACGTCCTCCCGCCTCGACCAGCAAGACGCGGTTGGCCGGGTCTTCGGTCAGTCGGCTCGCCAGGACGCAGCCTGCGGAACCGGCACCGACGATCACATAGTCGTAGCCCCGAGCCGACGTTGTCCCCGACACACCCGTCAGCGCGTCACGACCGGTCGGCAGCGCGAAGGAAATCCACCAGCAACCGGACGGTCTCGGTGGGCTGTTCCTGCTGAACCCAGTGGCCGGCACCCTCGAGGAGATGCACGCCGCGGAAGTCAGTGCAGACCTCGTCGCGCATGCGCTCCAAGGCGCCGGGGCTCTGGTAGACGCCCCAATCGGATGCTCCGGAAATGAACGTCGCCGGCTGCCCGATGCCGCGACCCGCGAACAGTTGCTGTTCCGCCATGCCGATGGCGCCGGACCGATAATGGTTCAAACCGCCTTGGAACCCGGTGCGCTCGTATTCCGCCGCATAGACGGCCAACTCGGCATCCGGGAGCCACGCATTCGTCGCCACCGCCTCCGGCGACGGCATGTGCTTGGCGACGGTCTCCGCCATGCCGTCGGCGGCGTCCATGACGTAATAGGTCGGCATCCTGGCCATCTCCACGGCGCTGCGGGCGCTGAGCTGGAACGGGCTATTGTGCGGCCAGTCCGCGCTCTTGACGTGATAGTAGGCCCGCAGGAACGCATGGACCCCCTGCGGTGCCCGCCACATGTTCGGATTGGCTTCTCGGGTCTGGTAGTACTGCTGGTAGTGCTTGCGCGGTCGCTCGAGTGCCGCCAAGTCCTCGAACAACGACGCGCCGGAACGGGCGCGATGTTCGGTCTTTTCTACGAGGGGTGCCCCCTCGCGCTCCCCAGGTGAAGGCTCTCTTCTTGCGAGGGGTTCCCCCTCGCGCTCCCCGGCTGAAGGCTCTCTTCTTGCGAGGGGTTCCCCCTCGCGCTCCCCGGCTGAAGGCTCTCTTCTTGCGAGGGGTTCCCCCTCGCGCTCCCCGGCTGAAGGCTCTCTTCTTGCGAGGGGTTCCCCCTCGCGCTCCCCGGCTGAAGGCTCTCTTCTTGCGAGGGGTTCCCCCTCGCGCTCCCCGGCTGAAGGCTCTCTTCTTGCGAGGGGTTCCCCCTCGCGCTCCCCGGCTGAAGGCTCCTCCGGCAGCCGCGGCGGTCCGGGGAACGGCGCACTCATCAGCGCCACCGCCGTGAACACATCCGGCCGGAGCACGGCGCACCAAGCCGCGATCGGCGATCCGAAATCGTGACCGACCACGGCCACGGTCTGGCAGTGCATCGCGGCCACCACGCCGAGCACGTCGCGGACGATGTTGAAACGCCGGTACGAAGCCAGGTCGCCGTCGTAGTCGGTATCGGCGCCCGTGGTGCGTCCATAGCCGCGCAGGTCGGGCGCGAACACATGAAAGCCGGCCTCCGCCAACGGCACCATGACGTGCCGCCAGCTATAGGCGAGTTCCGGGAAGCCGTGCAGCAACAGCAAACCCGGCCCATGGGCATCGCCCGCCTCGAGGACATGGACACGCAACCCATTGATTCCTCTTAGGAATCTACTGCGGATGCCGTCCGGAAGCGCGTCCGGGCCGAGGGGCTCCGGCCGTTGCGCGAGTCCGCTCACTCCTTCAGTTGCTTCTCGACCACCCGCGCGAAGAAGCTCGCGCCGGTGGCCAGCGCCCCGTCATTGAAGTCATAGCCGGGGTTGTGCACCGGGCGTGAGTGCTCATCGTCGCTGTTGCCGATCAGCAAGTAGCACCCCGGCACTTCCTCGAGCATGAAGGAGAAGTCCTCCGAACCGGTGCCGGGCTTGAGATCGCGTTTCACCTGGTCGGCGCCCACCAAGGCGCCACAGACCTCGGCCGCCACGTCCGCGGCGCGGGCGTCGTTCACGACCGGGTGGAAAACGGTTCGGAAATCCACCGTGGCCTTGGCCCCGAAGCCGGCGGCGACGCCTTGGGCCAGCTCCGTCATCCGTTCGCAGACCCGCTCCATCACCGAGGTGGCGAACGTCCTGACGGTGCCCGACAGCCGCGCAGTCGCCGGAATGACGTTGTAGGCGTCGCCGGCGTGGAACTGCGTCACCGACACGACGGCCGCCGTCGACGGCGCCATGTTGCGCGCCACGACGCTCTGCAACGCGGCCACCAACTGCGCGCCCGCGACCACGGGGTCGACGCCGTGATGGGGGTGTGCCCCGTGGGCCCCCACGCCCTCGATGTGGATGTCGAAGAACGCGCCCGCGGCCGCCACCACGCCTTCCTTGACGCCGAACTGTCCAAGGGGCATGCCGGGGGCGTTGTGCATGGCAAAGATCGAGTCGCAAGGAAAGTCCCGGAACAGGCCGTCGTCGATCATCGCCCGCGCACCGCCGATGCCCTCCTCCGCGGGCTGGAAGATGAAGTTCACCTGACCGCGGAAGTTCTTGGTCTCGGCCAAGTACCGAGCGGCACCGAGCAGCATGGTCGTGTGCCCATCGTGACCGCAGGCATGCATCTGGCCATCGTGCCGCGAACGGTGCGCGAACGTGTTCTCCTCGGTGATCGGCAACGCGTCCATGTCGGCACGCAGGCCAATCGAACGCGTCTCGTTGCCGACGCGCAGCACGCCGACAACGCCCGTACCGCCGACACCCCGAGTCACGACGACGCCGAATTCCTCGAGCTTCCGGGCCACGAAATCGGCCGTGCGCTCCTCTTCGAACCCGAGTTCCGGATGCGCATGGAGATCGCGGCGCCAACGGGTGAGTTCGTCCTGTCGACTGGCTATGGCATCGATCAAGGCCACGGTCGCTCTCCTGCATGGTTCGTGTGCATGGTTCGTGCCTGCGCAGTGTAACCACAGTTGGGCTGGTGAACCTTGCGATCAGGTTGCATAACATGCGCGCTCAAGTCTTCGAGGTGTTCCCCATGGCAGACCGATTGCGCGGCAAGCGCGTGCTTGTCACCCAGGCGGGGGACTACATGGGCCCGGCGACGGTGGACGTGTTCCGCGAAGAGGGTGCCGACGTGGTCGCGGACGATGCCACGCGGACAACGGCTGAGGCCTGCCGAGGCGTTGTTGCGGAAACCGGCCACATCGACGTGCTGGTCGCCAATCTCGCGTCGCCGAACTTCAGCGGCTTGACCATCGACGAACTCGCCGACGACGACTGGCATACGCCGTTTGCGCTCCTCGTCGATCCGCTGCACTGGTTCACCCAAGCCGTGTTGCCGCAGATGATCGAGCGCCGGGCCGGGAAGATCGTCGTATACGGCAGCGCGACGGCATTGCGCGGACTCAAGACGGTGGCGGCCTACTCCGCCGCCCGTGCCGCCCAGGTCGGCTACGTGCAAGCGGTCGGCGTCGAAGTAGCACCCCACAACGTGCAGGTGAACCTGATCGCGCAGAACTACGTCGAGAACCGCGAGTACTACCCGCCGGAACTCATGCAGAAGGAGTCCTTCGTGCGTTCCCTCAAGCGACAGGTTCCGGCGGGGCGACTGGGGACGGCGCGTGAAGACGCCCTCTTCGCGCTGTTCCTGGCCAGCGACGAGAGCAACTTCTTCGCCGGCCAGGCCTTCCCGTTCTCTGGCGGCTGGGCGCAACGGTGAGTCCGCCCGCTCAGGAAGTGACCCGCGGCCACGCAACAGGAGAAGACGCATGAGCGACGAAATCCAGCCATTCCTTATCGACATCCCCGACGCGGACCTTGACGACCTGCGCGCACGCCTTGGGCGCACGCGCTTCCCCGACGCCGAACCCGTCGACGACTGGAGCCAGGGCATACCGCTCGCGTATGTGCGCGAGCTCTGCACCTACTGGCGCGACCACTACGACTGGCGCCCGGTCGAGGCCCGGCTGAACGCGTGGCCCCAGTACAAGACCGAACTCGACGGCGTGGGCGTCCACTTCCTGCACATCCGATCACCCGTCGCCGACGCCACGCCACTGGTCATGACCCACGGTTGGCCGGGATCGGTCATTGAGTTCTCGAAGGTCATCGAGCCGCTGACCAACCCGGTAGCGCACGGCAGTGCCGAAGCCGACGCTTTCCATCTCGTGCTGCCGACCATTCCGGGCTACGGCTTTTCCGACAAGCCGACAACGCCCGGATGGGGCGTCGATCGCGTCGGGAGAGCCTGGAGCGCGCTGATGCCCAGGCTCGGCTACGACCGCTACTTCGCCCAAGGCGGTGACTGGGGTTCGGCGATCACCGCATCGATCGGTGCCAACGATCCCGAGCACTGCATGGGCGTGCACACCAACATGGCCGTCGTTGCACCAACGGCCGAGATGTTGGCCGAGCCCACCGAGGAGGAGCAGGACGCGATCGCCGCGCGGCAGTTCTACATGGACTCGGACTCCGGCTATTCAAGGCAGCAGAGCACGCGCCCCCAGACCCTGGGCTATGGGCTGGTCGACTCGCCGGCCGGACAGGCGGCCTGGATCGTCGAGAAGTTCTACCAGTGGACTGACTGCGACGGCCACCCCGAGAACGTCCTCACCCGCGACGAGATCCTCGACAACGTGATGTTCTACTGGCTCACCGCAGCCGGCGCTTCGTCCGCGCGCCTTTACTGGGAGAGCTTCGCGCGCGGATCCATGGACGACGTCAACGTGCCGGCGGGCATCAGCGTGTTCCCCAAGGAGATCTTCAAGACGTCGCAGCGCTGGGCGGAGACCCGCTTCAAGGACCTGCGCTACTTCAACCGGCTCGACAAGGGCGGCCACTTCGCTGCTTTCGAGCGACCGGAGGCCTTCGTCCAAGAGCTTCGGGCCTGCTTCGCCACGATGGGCTAGGCAGCCTGGCGAGCGTGACCGAGACACCCGTCCTGCCGCCATGGGCGACCTCCTGGCCAGTGGCGCGCCTGGCCACCGTCGGCACGACGCATCCGCATATCGTCCCGGTGGTCTTCTGTGAATTCCGCGGCGCGATCTACGTGCCCATCGACGGCAAACCCAAGTCCGGTCGACGCCTGCAACGGCTGCGCAACATCGAACGCGATGCCGCCGTGTGCCTGTTGGTGGACGCCTACGACGACGACTGGTCGCGACTGCGCTGGGTGCGCGTGGACGGCCGGGCCGAGGAAACGCCAACCACCGATGCCGTTGCCGCCGTGCTGCGCGCCAAGTACCCACAATACGGCTCCACCCCGTTGGGAAGCAGCGCAATCCGCATCACGGTGGACCGCGTCCGTTCCTGGCGAAGCCAGCCGGGTGGCGAACTGTCAGCCGACCCACGAGGCTGTTAGGATTCGCTCCGACTCGGCTTCGGGACCACGGAATTGAACGACCACGCCATCCGGCACGACTGGACTTTGAGCGAAATCCTCGCCCTTTTTGAGCGGCCATTGAGCGACCTCCTGTTCGAAGCCCAGTCGGTTCACAGGCGCCATCATCGCGCGAACGAAGTGCAAGTCAGCACGCTGCTCAGCATCAAGACCGGCGGTTGTCCCGAAGACTGCAAGTACTGCCCGCAGAGCGTCCACTACGAGACCGGTGTGGACGCGCATGCGCTGCTGCCGCTCGACGACGTCGTCAGCGCCGCCAAGAAGGCCCGCGATGCCGGTGCGACGCGCTTCTGCATGGGCGCGGCGTGGCGCAGCCCCACCAATTCGCAAGTCCGCAAGGTGGGCGAGATGGTCGCGGCCGTGAAAGCCACCGGCATGGAGACCTGCGTCACCCTCGGCATGCTCACTGCCGAGCAGGCCGACGAACTCGCCGATGCCGGCCTCGACTACTACAACCACAACCTGGACACGTCGCCGGAATACTACGCCGAGATCATCACCTCGCGCGTCTACCAGGACCGGCTTGACACGTTGGCCCACGTCCGTGCAGCCGGCATCAACGTCTGTTGCGGCGGCATCGTCGGCATGGGCGAGACCCGGCGCGACCGGGCCGGGCTACTGCGGGAACTCGCCAACCTCGCCGAGCATCCGGAGTCCGTCCCGATCAACAACCTGGTTCAAGTGGAAGGGACGCCGATGCACGGCACCGCTCCGCTCGACCCGTTGGAACTGGTCCGTTGCATCGCCGTGGCGCGAATCCTGATGCCCAAGTCGGTGGTGCGGCTGTCGGCCGGCCGCACGGATTTGAGCGCCGAGGCGCAAGCCCTGTGTTTCATGGCAGGTGCCGGGTCGATCTTCTGCGGCGACCAACTGCTGACCACACCCAATCCCGCATTCGACGAGGACATGGCGATGTTCGGCGACCTCGGCATCAAGGCGTCGACGGGCAAGACGGCCGCCGCATAGCGGCAGCGATGCGTCGCTTCGACGACATTCCCGACGATTACGAGGCCGTGATCGGCACCTGGGAACTGACCGCCGACGAGATCATCGCCTTTGCCAAGACCTGGGATCCGCAGCCTTTCCACACCGACGCCAACGCGGCGGAGCAATCCGCGTTCGGCGGGCTGGTGGCGTCCTCAGCGCACTTGTTCGCCATCTGCACACGGCTTTTCTACGACCACCACGACCGCATCGACGTGCTCGCCATGCTCGGCAAGGACAAGCTCCGCCTGCCAAGCCCGGCTCGCGCGGGCACGAACTTGACCTACCGGACTCGGTGCATCGGCAAGCGCGCCTCCTCGAGCCGCCCGAGCACTGGGATCATCACGCTCGCCGACACGGTGACCGACAGCGACGATGCCGCCGTCCTGACCCAGGAAGTCACGCTGATGGTGGCACGAGGGCCTTGACGTGTCCGACGCCGTGGTGGGAGTGACGGAGGCCGAGGCCACAGCGCAGCGACTTCTCTCCGAACACGGCGCCTACTCGCCGATCGAACTGTTGTTGGCGACCAACAGCTTGAGCTACGAAGACTACCGCGCATGGCGAGCGGGCGAGCGCCGCACGCTAGACGAAGCCTTGGTGGCCGGCGTGGCGGAGACGCGGCGATTGGCCGAGGACGTCCAGGCGTGGGCCCGCTCGCTGCACCTCCATCCCGACCACGTGCCCTTCTACGGTGTCGAGGAGAACGCCGGCGTCGAGCTGACCGCCTCGATGGACGAGAGTCTGGACGCCCTCTTGCATACCGAGTACCGGGCACAGGCCGACCGTCGGCAGACGGACATTTTCCTGGACACGAGCGGGATGGCGGCAGCCAACGAACTGGTGTCCGCGCTGTCGAGCCGCCATGCCGCTGCCGGCAAGACGTGCCTCGAGCGCCTCGCCCGGCTCGATGCCGAACACTGGATGCTCGCTGACGCGACGATCCTCGTCGAGGTGCTCGCGTTGCCACCGCCAGCGAACCGCACCGAGGCCCTGCGCCGGATGGCAGCGCTGGAGCAGCAATGGCTGCCCGCAGCCGGCGCCGTGCTGCGCAGCGGCTCCCGAGACTTCGTCACGCCCTTGTGGCGCGATATCGGCACCGCCCTCGACGACGGTGCGCCGTATAACGCGGCCCGGCCCAAGGAACACGCCAGCTTCGCGTACTCGCACGGCCTCGACTGGGCGAACGTGCGACGCACGGTCGGCCAAGTCGCGAACCACCGAACCGAACCCGCACTGCTCGAGTTGTTGGCGGAGGCGGAATGGCGGCTGCGCAACCGCCGAGAAGCCGTCGCCCTGTGGTTCGCACTGTGCTGGCGGGCACCCGAGAGCTTCGCCGCTGCTGTGGGCGCGCCACGGTTTCCGGACCGCACCGTGCAGCAGGCCTGGGTGCGACTGCAGGACCAGGAATGGCCGGGCGTGACGGCGGCATGGCTGCCGGCGTGGATGGTGCTCGACGAGCCCGGGTTCGGACGGGCCCTCGGGCAAACCGGCGGCCCGAGCACGCCAGAACGGGCATTCGACCTGCTCCTCCGACTCCGGGCTGGCGGCAGCGACCGCGAGGACATCGACAACCGCCGGGCGCTACAGGAACTCCACCCGGGGCTATTCGACCGCTATCTCGCTTCGCTGGACGCTTGAACACGGCCAACGACGAACGGCTTTCGAGTCGTACAAACATGCTGGTTGCACTCGCCCGGCGGAGAATCTACGGTTGAACAAAGCCGTTACACCGTCCGGAAGTCCTTCAGATGGGAGAGATCGTCGTCGACCTAGGGCTCGAGAATGTTCGGGATCGCATCCTCTTCGAAGCAGGCCATCGGGAGGAGGCCGACATTCGCCAGCGTACAGTCAAGGCCGTCGTGGACACGGGGGCGGCAATGCTGGTGTTGCCCGAAGACCTCGTCGTTGATCTCGGCCTGCGCACAGACCGTGCGGTAACGGTGTCGCATGCCGACAACCGCCGCGAGGAACGCCCGGTGGCCGAAGCGCTCAGCGTTCGCATCGGGGACCGGTCCATGACCACCGATTGCATCGTCGGGCGACCCGAGAGCGAGCCGCTGATCGGTCAGATCGTCCTCGAACGGCTCGATCTCATCGCTGACTGTGCGGCGCAGACGCTGACCACGCGGCCTGAGTCCCCGGATCGACCGCTGCTCAAGATACTCTAGCAAGGCTACCCCATCCAGAACCCGCCAAGGTCCGACGGGTAAGAACTTCGCTCACCTGCACTGATGAACGGCGGTTGAGAAAACGACGGCGTGCCTACCTCCGGGGGGGGCCAACGGTAGAGAACTTCGGTTGTCGCTCCGCTTTACGCGACCGGTTAGTGCAACTCGACGCCCACATAGACCTGTCGCGGCATTCCGGGGAAGTACCGGTAGCTCCCGAATGCGTAGTCGGCGCGGTCCGCGTAGGCCGTGTCGAGCACGTTCACCAATCGCGAGAACAGTCGGACCCGCGGCGTCGCGTTCCACGATCCGCGCCAATTGAGCAGGGCGTGGCCGTCGTAGTGGGCCGTATTCGCGGCATCGATGGCGTGCGACCCGACGTAGACCGCCTCGAACTCCGATAGGACGCTATCCGAGGCCCACCGCCACCGCGCGCTCGCCAACCACCTTGGCGCCGTGTCGACGTCGTTGCCGTCCACGATCCGTTCGCCGCGGCCGGCGGCCCGCGTAAACGCGTACTGATGCCGGGCGTAGCTCGCGACCAGGTGCACCGCGTGGCCGGCAGCCGGGCGCCATCCGAAGTCGGCCTCGACGCCCGTGGACCGGGTTTCGCCGTCGCTCACGTTGTAGCCGCCAGCGTCGCGAAAGATCAGGTTGTCCGTCGTCTCCACGTAGGCCGCCAAGTCGAGTTCGACGTCGGATGCGGCCGTACGCAATCCGGCCTCCAACGAACGCAGTGTTTCGCTCTCCAAATCCGCGACGGCCTGGCCCCGCTGCAGCCGGTAGAGTTCGGTGGTTTGCGGCGGGCGGAACCCGTGGCCGGCCACCGCATAGAAGACTCGCCCCGGTCGCGGCGTGAATTCGAGGCCGATCCGCCCGGCCAGGTTGGTAAAAGCGTCGTCGCGATCCGCGGGGCGCGTATAAAGGCAGCCGCCGAATCCGCACGCGCTGCCGTCGTCACGTGTATTGCCGACCAGGTGGCGATTGTCGTACTCGTAGCCGTTGCGCTCCAAACGCACGCTCGCCACCAGGTCCACGCGGTCGGCCAAGTCGACGTCCGCATCGTAGAACGAGGCGAGGGTAAGTCCGCTCACGCCGTAGTCGTAGTGCGTCCCCGGTGGGCGTGTCGCGACCAGGAACGCCGATCCGGTCGTGGGGCGCGCCTGGCGCTCCGACAGCGTCGCGTCAAAGCCCTCCACCACCGCCCCGGCGGTCCAGCGCCAGACGCCTCCACCGCGCAGGTGGAACTGCGCCCCAGCGCTGGACTGGCCATTGCGTTCCAGGGGTTGGCCGGGGAGGAAGTGCTGGAGAAAGGCCATCGACGAGCGGCGCGCATACGGCGTGATGGTCAATTCCCGGCCGCTCGCCAACTCGCGGCGCCAGGCCGTCGTGGCCCGCATCGACCACGCATCGCGATACGCCTCGGGGTTCGGGTTGCTGCGTCGCAGCGGCGAGTCGTAGACCTCGAATCCGCGCACGTAGCCGCCGGTTTCCTGATTGAGCAGGGTCGCCGCGGCGGCGCTGCTGACCACCCACCCGCCGACCGTGCCCGAACTGCCAGCGACGAGTTTGTGCTGGCCGAAACCGGTGTCGTCGCGGTAGCCGTTCGTCGAGGTGGTCAACGCGTCCAAACGCCAGTCGTCCCCACCGGCCGTGGCGCGCGCCTGACTGTATTGGTACGGACCCACCTCGATGCTGGCGCGCAAGCCGTCGGCGGATGTGGCCGTTACGGTGTTGATGGCACCGTGCAATGCGTTGCCTCCGAACAGGGCGCTTGCCGGCCCGCGGACTACCTCGATGGCGTTCGCGAGTTCGGTGTTCATCTCGAAGAGGTTGTTGATGTTGCAGAACCCGGACGGACGGATCGGCACGCCGTTTTCGAGGAGCAGGAAGCCGCCGCAAGCGCCGGGGCCAGCCAGTACGCCGGAACGGATCGCCGTCAGGTGTTCCTGTCCCGAAGCGCGCGCGACCCACACGCCCGGCACACGAACCAGGATCTCGTTCGGATGGTTGGCGCGGGCGAGATCGATGGCGGCTTCGTCAACGGTCGATACGCTGGCGACGGCGCCTTGCGCGGCCGCCACCGATGCTTCCGCTCGCACGATGACTTCCTCGATACCCTCCGCTTCCTCGGCGCCCGTTGCACAGCCGAAAAGGACGGCGGCCAGGCTCGCGGCACGACGCATCGCTGTCATGCGGCTTCGGTTTCGCAGAACGCGCGAATGCCGTCGAGGGGTGCATCGGCGACGCCCAGATCGTCGTCGAAGAGCATCGTCGCCCGGCGTCCGGGTTCGTAGACCGGCCACGCGGGCGCGAGTTCGTTGTTCGGATCGCCATGCCGGGCGAACGCCAGATAGCTGGCCATGAGCCGGTTCGACAGTCGGCGCACGCCATCGTCCCGACCGCAGAAGCGCTGCATCGCGGGCAAGGCGTACGTGCCCCAGACGAAGGGGATATCCAGCGAGTGGCAAGCCCGCAAGCGTCCATCGCGAGCGGGGGACTCCCGGTCGAAGCGGTACATCCAAACGCTCGGTGTGTGCCTGGCGTGGCATTCCGCCGTCCGGATCGCCGGCAGCCGGAACATGCGGTCGGTGCTGATCGCCGCCCAGACATCCAGGGGTTCCACGGGCAGCCCGGCCTGGTTCCGGTCGCTCTCGTAGCAGGCGACGGCTTCGTCTGCCCGTTCGCCGAAGGGCTCGCGGGCAAGCGCTACCAGCCCGTCGCGATCCATGTTCGCGAAGCGCTCGTTGAACACGGTGAAAAGCGTCGACTCGTCGCGCGTGTGGCCGATCAGAAGCGGCATGCCGGACGTGAACCGGCCTTCGGCAAGCACCGTGCGCGCATCCTCCGGCAATACCACGCCGTCGCGTGTAGGCGCCCAACGCGCGCCGGGTAGGCGCGACTGCACAGCCAAGATGTCCGCGGCGGGCACGGCGCGCAGTCGATCGAACGATCCCCCGGCCAGCTCCGCCGCGAGAGCCGCGGCGGTCTTCTCGCCTGCTACTGCCGTCACTTGCTCGGTCAGCGAGCCACTCATCGGGACCGCCTTGTCGAAGCAGCCCTCGGCCGCAGGCATCGCCATCAACTGCGCGATGTCGAAACCCCCGGCGGATTGACCGAAGACGGTGACGTTGTTCGGATCGCCGCCGAACGCGGCGACCTCCGCGCGCACCCATCTGAGCGCGGCAACCTGATCGAGGAGCGCCTCGTTGCCGGTCGCGCCGAGCGCCGGGGCGTGCAGGAATCCCAAGGCGCCTAGCCGGTAGTTGACGGTGACGACGACCACGTCGCCGATGCGCGCGAGATGCTCGCCGTTCACACGAGGCTGCGAGCCGGCGCCGACCGTGTTGCCGCCGCCGTGGATCCACACCATCACCGGGCGCCTGGCGTCGTCGAGGCCGGGGGTCCACACGTTGAGATAGAGGCAGTCCTCGCTGACGTCCCCCGTCGCAATGCCGATCAGTTCACCGACGTCGCCGGGGATCGTCGACTGGATGGCGCAGGGTCCGAATTCATGGGCGTCGCGGATGCCCGACCACGCCGTCGGCGGCTCCGGCGCCCGCCAGCGCAAATCGCCGACCGGCGGCTTGGCGAAGGGGATGCCCTTGAAAACGTCAACGCCATCATCCCGCACACCCCGCAGGCGACCGTAGGAGGTCTCGACGACGCCCACTGACCTAGCCCCCGAATCGGTAGCGCAGTTTCACCACGAGGAGGTCGACGATCGGCCGCGTCAGGGCGTCGTTGAGCATGTCGCCGAACGGGTCGTCGTCCTCCGTGAAGGCATTGCTGCCCCGGGTATAGACCACGAACAGGTCAGACAACGGTGCGATTTCCCAGCGGTACCGGAACTGCGCGGTCAGCCGGTTGATGTTCAGGCGGGAGCCGTCCGACGGATCCTCGTCGACCTGCACCAGGCTACCGCTTTCGTCGATCGGTATGCGCCAGAACTCCCGCTCCTCGGCGCGGATGCCGGCCCACTGCATGGTCAGGCGTAGCTGCTGGCGCGCGGTCAGGAAAAGATCCATCGCCAATTGCGGTTGCCACCCCGCGGACTCGTAGGTCGCGAAGTCGCGGCCGCCTTGCCACAGCAGCCAAGACTTCTGGTCCGTGCGCGTCAGATCGAAGTCCAGCGAGAACCGGTCCATCGGCTTGTAGGTGAACCCCGCGCTCAAGCTGCGCATGGCGTCCTTGATCTCCTCCTGCATCCAGCGCAACTGCACGCTCCACGCGAAAGCCTTGCTGCTGTCGGTACCGTAGCTCAAGTTCGCCATGGCCCGCGGGCGCACCTTGAACGCCCCGTTGCCGCGGCTTTCGAGGTCCTCCCACTGCGGCGTGAAGTAGTTCACCATGGCGCGCAACTGGTCGCGGTTGTGGAACGTGAAGCTGTTGCCGATGAACGCCCCCGCCTGCACCACCTGGCCAGCTTGGTTGACGTAGCGTCCGACAGCCGCGTTGACCGACAGCCGGCGCAGCCAGCCGAGGTCGGAGCGGGACATCCACAACCCGTAGCGGCCGCCGATCTCGTCGTTGCGGCTTAGGAACCCGAGATCGTTGATGTCGAGGGATCGATCCTGGTAGTCGAACGCCAGCATGTGGGTCAAGCCTTGGCGCTGGGTGTACTGCATGTCGGTCCACAGACCGTAGCCCGCCGTGCCGTCGACGTCGCTCATCATGGCCTGCACGTCGGTGCGCCATTTGCCGTTGCCGCTCAAGTGGTGCGCGTCGACACCGTGCACGGCGGCGTTGACGGAAGGGTGGTCGACGAGCGTGCCGAGATAGCCGATCGACTGCCGGCCCTCGCCCGTCCGCTCGTAGAGAACGCGCGCCACGCCGAAATCGCGTCCCACGCCGTGGACGGAAACCGGCGTGCCGTCGTCGCGCTCGCCCCGTAGCACCGGGTCGTCCTCGAACGCGGTGAGCACGCCGTAGCGCACGGGGCCGTTCTCCCCGGTCACCTTAGCAGCGCCGAGCAAAGTGGACGGCAACGACCGTTCAGGCCCCTCGACGGTCACGTCGTCGGGCACGTCGATGCCGATCGCGGCGCCGCCGATACGGCGGGTATTGAGCAAGCTCGACGGCGTACTGAAGAAGGTGGACCGGGTGCGCCGCGCCCCGCTGCCCCCGCTCGAACCACTGAAGACCCGCGAACGTGGCGAGGTCGTGAAGATCTCACTGCCCTCCATGAAGAACAGGCGCTTCTCGGGGAAGTAGGTCTCCCGGGCCGTGAGGTTCACGACCACGTCGTCGGACTCGACGGCACCGAAATCGGGGCGCACCGCTGCGGTGACCTGGAGATTCGACGACGGGCGCCAGAAGACGTCGAAGCCCGCGCTATGGGCTTCCTCGCCGCGAACGTTGTTCATCGTGGTGGCGGTATAGGGGAACAAGGCCAACTGCTGCTTCGGCTGCACGCCCGGCAGGCGCATCTGCTGCAGCGCAGACATGAACCGCGCGCCGGTGAACGGCAGCGCCGGCCATCCCCACTGCTCGTCGATGTAGGCCACCTTGCGGCTGGTGTACATGCCCATCGCCCGGTCGCCGTCGCCGGGGGGCATGGTCATCATCGACCAGGGCAGGAACGCCTCGAGGCTCCAACCGTCGTCGAGCTTGACGGTCGCACTGTTCCAAGGTCCGTCCCACTCACGCGTGAACGTGCGCTCCGGGGCAACCTTCCCATCGAGGACGGAGCCGCCGAGATTGATGTTGAACCAGTAGCCGTAGCGTCCCTCGCCCGACGTGTCGAGCGTGATTCCCCAGCCGTCGCGGTTGATGTAGACGTCGCGCGACGACAGACGCGCGATCAAGGTGTCCGGCGGTTGTTCGTTCCAGACGCCAATATAGAGCCCACGGTCGGTATAGAGGTAACGGGCGACCGTGCGGAACCGCGTGCTCGCGAGCGTGTCAGGCGAGACCACGACCATGTTGTCGTAGCCCGGCACTTCGGTCCAGACCGCCTCGTCGAGGCGCCCGTCGAGTTCGATCTCGACCGAGTCGTAACGCGGCACCACGATGGCTTCGCCATCGCCTGCGTCGGCGACCAGTCGGAGGCTGTCACCGACGCCAATCGGCCGCGTGGGCCCGATCTCGGCGACCAGCGGTGCCGCGGGACCGCCAACGGGCAACGCCGAGGCCGCGCTGCGCACGGGTGCCGGCCTCGTGGCCGAAGCCGGAGGCTCGGTTCGACGCGCAGGCGACGGATTCGGCAGGGCGATCGGCCCACTGGTTGCCAACGCCACCGCCCGTGGCGGTGTCGGCGCGGGCGCCTCGGTCCAGTACCACGCGTCGGCGTAGCCGGCGGCCTTGGCTCGCACGATCAGGGCACGAACGGCCTCCGGCGACCCGCCTTGGCCCGCGATCACGCGGATGTTGGTGACGCCGTTCAATGCGACGCGGACGGTGCGCGCATCGGGCGCCAACTGGGTGGCAACTCGCTGACGCAAGGCCTCGGCGAGCGCCGGGCTTGCGAAACTGCCAAACACCGCTGCGTCCGCCCCGAAGCCGTCGACCGCGGCAAGGGCCGCAGCCCAAACCAACGCCGTCGCTAGCCGACGCATACGAGCTCCCGGGGGAAAACCCGCAAGTATACCGCAATCGTCCTTACCGACAGGCCGCCTGTTGATGGCGTCCGAGCTTGGCGGCAGCTTCCTATTTGGTGAGGCGCTGCGAGGCGAGCGTCACCTGAGCGCGCAGACCGTCGTAGATCAGTATGACGTTTTGAAGGAAAGTCCGGCCGAGCAGGGCTTGGTGCTCCTAACCGCCATCGCGCAGATCGACCCGGCGAACCTCCCGTATTGCAGGAACTCTAAGTCCGGAATACTCACCGAGGCGAGGTACACGTTGTGTCTGTGGGTGCCACTCACGCCCGACATGTCCATTTCGTCGATAACCGGAAGACCCAGTTCCTCCGCAAGCCTGCCGTCAATGCAACTCTCGGTCGCCCCCGTGTCGACCAACGCCAGGACCACTTGGGAAGGCCTTTCCCCGGGTTGACGGTCTTGGACGGAATGAGAGACGGTCACCCACAACGTCGGCCCAAAGGCAAGCAACAAGGCGCCGTTGGGACGCCCCGTATCCTGGTCCGTGAAGCCCGCGTCAGCTAACGGCATGGTCCGGCCGGAAGGCCACGGACGCTGGGATGCGCATCGTCACTTGGCGACCGACTTGCCGGATCAGATACGGACCCGTTCCAAAGCGTCCGACCGCTTCCCGGGCCGCCGTGTCGAACGTATCGAAGGCATCGACAAAGGACGCATCATGGAAGATCACCCACTTTGCATTGTGGTGTTGTTCCAACCAGTCCGACTGGGCGTTGAACTCCCTGATGTTCCGTTGCAGCGCCTCGCCCCTCGTGGCGTCCTTGGGATCATCGTGTCTCATCAGTGGTAGCGTCCTCGTAGCGACCGACGTGTCAGCGGTCACACGATGGCGACTACACCATGTGCACGTATGCCACGCCGCGCTGGTTTGGATGGCTCGGACAGGATCCCAGCAATCCTTTCTTGTTCAGCTAGTTGCTGGATCTACCGAAGTTCTCGTCGTACCTGCGCAGTTCCGCGCGCCCGACCACCAAGTGGTGGACTTCGTCCGGGCCGTCGGCGATGCGCAGCGTGCGCTGGCCCGTGTACATGCCGGCCAGCGGCGTCCACTGCGACACGCCGCTTGCGCCGTGGATCTGGATCGCCTGGTCGATGATCTGGCAAGTCCGCTCCGGGATCATCGCCTTCACCATGTGCACCCAGACGCGCGCCTCGCGGTTGCCGAGGACGTCCATCGCCTTCGCTGCCTTGAGGACCATGAGCCGCATGGCCTCGATCTCGATGCGGGCGCGCGACACGAGCTCGAGGTTCTTGCCGAGTTGCACGAGCGGCTTGCCGAAAGCTTCCCGGGACATGCCGCGTCGCACCATCAGGTCCAGCGCACGTTCCGCCTGCCCGACCGAGCGCATGCAGTGATGGATCCGGCCCGGACCGAGGCGGCCCTGCGAGATCTCGAAGCCTCGGCCCTCGCCGAGCAGCATGTTCTCCTTCGGCACGCGACAGTCGTTGAAACGCAAGTGCATGTGGCCGTGGGGCGCGTCGTCGTGACCGAAGACCGTCATGGGTTCAATGATCTCGACCCCCGGGTTGTCCCTCGGCACGAGAATCTGCGACTGCTGCCGGTGCGGCGCCGCATCGGGGTTGGTCTGCACCATGGTGATCATGATCTTGCAGCGGCTGTCGCCCGCACCGGAGATGTAGAACTTCTCGCCGTTCAAGACCCACTCATCGCCGTCGAGGCGCGCCTGTGTCGCGATCTGCTTGGCGTCGGAGGACGCCAGGTTGGGTTCGGTCATGGCGTAGGCCGACCTGATCTCGCCAGCGAGCAGCGGCTTCAGCCATTTCTCCTTCTGCTCGGCGGTGCCGTAGCGTTCGAGCACCTCCATGTTTCCGGTGTCAGGGGCGCTGCAGTTCAGGCACTCCGATGCGATCGGGTTCTTGCCCAGTTCAGCGGCGATGTAGGCGTAGTCCAGGTTCTTGAGGCCCTCGCCCGTGTCGGCATCCGGTAGGAAGAAGTTCCACAAGCCGTTGGATTTCGCCTGATCCTTGAGTCCCCCGAGGATGTCCTCCTGCCGCGGCGAGAGGCTCCAGCGGTCACCGTGTTCGAATGCGGCCTCGAAGTAGGCCGGGGTCTGCGGCTCGACCTCTTCGTGGATGAACTTCTTGACGGCGGCGTAGAGCGGCTCGACCTCCTCGCTCATGACGAGATTGTTCAGGTCAGCCTCCAGATCGGCTTGCACGGCTTCCGCCATGGTCGGTCCCCTTGGATGTCTGCGTTGCGCGAAGCGCCGGATTGTAGCAGTTCAATCCACGCGCTCCGGTGTCCGCGGCGCGGTTCGCGGCCCTGCCGGTCCTACTTAACCGATCGGCCATATTGGTAGGATTGATGTACCCAAGCCGACAAGCACGGGAAGTGACCACGACGCGCCGCATCGACCGCGTCGAGGGGCCGTTCTCCCTCGACCTCGTCCTACCGGGAAGCAAGTCGATCGCTCTCCGGCACATCCTGATGTCGACTCTCGCGGTCGAGGCGACCCGACTCGAAGGTGTGCCCCGTTGCGACGACATCGACGCCATGCTCGACTGCGTCGCGAGACTCGGCACCTCGGTAGGACGTGACGGCAAGACGGCGACGCTCCACCTGGCCGGCGAATCTTGCGACCCGGTGCAGCTCGATCTCGGCATGAGCGGGGTCTCGTTGCGGCTGCTGCTGGCGCACGCCGCGCTGCGCACGACGCGGACCAGCTTCACCGGACATGCCCAACTTCACCACCGCCCCAACCGGGATCTCCTCGAGTCGCTCGAGGAGATCGGCTGCACGGTCGAGTCGGCGGAAGGATTCCTGCCGATTTCCATCACGGGACCTGCCGCACCCGCGCCCGAGGCCACCTTGCGAACCGACGTCACCAGCCAGTACCTGACGGCCCTCCTGCTCTCGGCCGCCGGTCTACCGCGCGGGCTCAAGATCCGCCTCCGTGGCGAGCGTGCAAGCGCTTCCTACATTGGCGTCACGGAGACCGAGATGGCGCGGCGCGGCGCGCTCGTCCGCTGGATTGACGACACCACGGTCTTCGTGCCGCCGGGACGGTACCGCGGCGGTCGGGTGGTGATCGAGGGTGATGCATCGGCCGCCACCTACCACATGGCCCTGGCGACCCTCCATCGGGGCACGGTGTCCTTCTCGAACCTGGGCGACGACACTCGGCAAGGCGAGTTCGCCTTTGCCGACGTCTGTGAACGCGCAGGGGCGCGGATCGAACGCGCGCCCGGGTCCGTGCGCGTATCCGGCACCGGCCACCTCGAGGCCCTCGGCACGGTGGACTTCAGCAACATGCCCGACGCGGCTCCAACGGCCATGGCCATGGCACCCTTCCTGCCGAATCCGACCCGCTTGACCGGGCTCGCGACGCTGCGCGTCAAGGAATGCGATCGCATTGCCGCCGGCACGGCGGAGCTGCGCAAGGTGGGCGTCCGGGTGGACGAATTCGACGATGCCATGACGATCTACCCGGCCGCGAATCCGCACCCCGCCGACTTGGAGACCTACGAGGATCACCGCATGGCGATGGCGCTTTCGGTACTGGCGAGTCGAATCGGCGACTGCCGGATCCAGGGTGCCGATTGCGTGACCAAGACCTACGCCGACTACTGGGACGACTTCAGACGGGTCTATTGAGAGTTTGATACCCCCGCGGCGCGGCGCCGCGCCCGGAGCCACTGCGGCATCGGTTCGGCCACGTCGGTCGTCGGGTCGTAGACCAGCTCGCCGCCCGCGACGAACGGAACACCCTGCCCCCAGAGGTCGCCCTTCGTGCTACGGATTCGCTCGGCGCTGTACTGCGTCAGGTATACGCGACGCCAACGGTCCGTGGTATTCGGCCCGCTGCGGTGCAGGCTCGTGCTGGAGAACACCGCGACGCTGCCTGCTGGCATCTCGATCAGTTCGCCAGGGTCGTCCCCGTCGTAGCCGACGAGGTCGTTCGTGCCCTCCTCGCGTCGGTGCGGGAAGACGGTGTCGCGGGAGCCCACGCGGTCATGCGGCATGACCGAGATCGTGCCGTTGGACGCGGACATGTCGTCCAAGGCACACCAGCAGGTGAGATAGGGCTTGTGCTGATTGCCGGGATCGTTGAACTGCACGTAGCCGGAGTCCTGGTGCCAAGCGAACTTCATGCCCTGTTCCGCACCCTTGACGACCCACTGCTCGTTGAAGAGATAAACGGTGTCGCCGAGGAAGGCCGTGGTGATCGCGCGCATCGTTTCGCCGAACACGAACTGCGGCAAGTCCGCGCTGTCGCGGTAGCGGTTGCTGATGAAGTAGCGCTTGCCGCGATGGGTGATCCCGAACACATCGGTGCCGCGCTCGGCGAGCCAAGCGTCGGTTCGCTCGACGAAGACGGCGCATTCTCGGCGCAGCATGGCGAGATCCGCCGCACCGATGACGGACTCGAGAACGACATAACCCTGCCGTGCGAAGGCGGTTCTCTCTGCCTCGCCAATCGCCCTCGTCATCGATCCCACCTCACAATCAGGCCGCGGTCACGGAACGCCAAATGAGACGCCATCACCGCCGTCGAAGCAAGTTCTCTTGCGATAAGCTCGTCATCGATGCGCACGATCCTGGTGGCCGACGACGACTCGCACATCCGCGATGTGATCTGCTTCGCATTGCGGCGGGCCGGGTTCGACGTGATCGAAGCTGCAGACGGCCGGTCCACCTTGGCGGAATTCACGCGCCATCGACCGGACCTCGTGATCCTCGACATCCTCATGCCGGAGCTTACCGGTCTCGACGTCTGCCGGGCGATCCGCGACACGGCCGGGGCCAACCCGCCACAAAGCCGCAACGTGCCGATCCTCTTCCTGTCGTCCAAGGATGCCGAACCGGATCGCGTGGTCGGGCTCGAGGCGGGCGGCGACGACTACATCGCGAAGCCTTTCAGCCCCCGCGAACTCGTGGCCCGCGTCAAGGCCCAGTTCCGGCGTGCGGACGCCCTTGCGGCACCGGATGGCAACGAAATCGTCGCCGGGGCGTTGCAAATCGACCTCGATGCGCAGACGGCGACCGTGCACGGCCGCGCCGTGGACCTCACGCGTACGGAGTTCGGACTGCTGACGACCCTGGCACTGAAGCAAGGCAAGGTCTGCGACCGCGACGCCCTGATGGCGGGTGCCTACACGGGTCGCCGCGTGGTCAGCGACCGGACCATCGACAGCCACATACGTCGTCTGCGCGCCAAGCTGCGCGACGGCGGACTGGATCCCATCGAGACGGTGCACGGCGCCGGCTTCAAGCTGGCCATCTCGTAGTGCCTACCCGCACCGCCACGAGGATGCTCGCACTGGGCGGGCTGCTGCTTGGCATGCGCGGGTCGCCACCTGGCTCGCCGAGCACACCGTAGCGCTCAAGGTGGACGCGGAAGCGAACGAGCCACTGGCCAACAACGCACTGGCCTGGGCTGGCTATCCCACCGGGTCACCCATCGACGCTAACGTCGCACAGGCACGAGAAGCGTTCTGGATGACCGGAGGCGAAGACCTGGCCATCGTCGACACACTGGCGCGTCTCCTTGCGACCCGAGGAGAACGCGACAAGGCGGTAGCGGTCGCACAGTCGGGACCAGAACGGGCCAAGACGAACCGCGACCGAGAGCGGATGCAGGCGTGCCTAGACTACTGCGAGGGTTGCAGCGGCACGTAGGACAACTCCGGGTGCCGGAAGCAACCGGTAACGTGGTCGTTGACCAGCCCGGCCGCCTGCATGAGTGCATAGCAGATCGTCGGACCGCAGAACTTGAACCCGCGTTTCTTGAGTGCCGCGCTCATGGCGCGTGACTGCGCGCTCTGCGCTGGGATCTCTCCGCTCGCGGCGTAGGCGTTCCGGACGGGGCGTCCGTCGACGAATCCCCAGAGGAATCCGCAGAGCGTTCGGCCCTCCTCCCGAAGGTACAGGACGGCTCGCGCATTGCCCACCGTGGACTCGATCTTCGCGCGGTTACGCACGATGCGGGCGTCATCGCAAAGCGCGGCCACGCGGCGAGCGTCGAAACGCGCAACTTCGTCGACATCGAAGCCCGCGAACGCGGCCCGGTACCCGTCGCGCTTCTTGAGGATGGTGATCCAGCTCAAGCCGGCCTGGGCACCCTCCAACGTGAGCAATTCGAACAGGTGCCGGTCGTCGACACTCGGCACACCCCACTCGGTGTCGTGGTAATCGATGAGGAGCGGGTCGTCGCCACACCAGGCACAGCGACGAGGCTCGACACTAGGCACTAAAGGCCCCTAAGCCGCTAGTAACCGAGCTCTTTGTCGATCACGCCCTCGAGGGGCTCGCCCTGGCGCAGACGCTCCAGGTTGCGGACGAACCGGTCGATGTTGCGCCCGGCGCGGAATTGGCTCGCCCCGGCGGTGTGGGGCGTCATCGCCACTTGCGGAAAAGACCACAAGCGGCTGTCCGCGGGCAGCGGCTCGCGCGGGGCCACGTCGAGCGCGGCGCCGCGAATCTCGCCGGACTCGAGGGCCTGTACCAGATCCCCCTCCACCATCACCTCGCCGCGCGTCACGTTCACCAAGATGGCTTCCTTCTTCATCGTGCGGAACGCCGCGGCGCCGAACTTCCCCCGGGTCTCCGGCGTCAGCGGACAACAGATGGCGACGACGTCCGACGCGGCAAGCAGTTCGTCGAAGTCGTCCGGTCCATGCACGACGTCCACCTCGGCCGAGACAGGCACCGGGTCGCGGTCCAGGGCCATGACCGACATGCCGAATGCGGCCGCCCGGCGCGCCACGGCCCGTCCCGTGCCGCCGAAACCGAATATGCCCATCGTGGCACCGGTCAACTCGATCTCCTTGGCCCGCATCGTTGGCCGATGGTTCCAGGCGTCGGGACCGAGATGCGTGGCCGTTTTGAGCTGACGGGTCAGCATCAACAGCAGGCCGAAGGCGTGGTCGGCGAGGTGTTCGCCGACGAGACCCTTCTCGCTGGTCAGCACGACGTCGCCCTTGCGGAACTCGTCGTACAGGTAGCCATCGACGCCCGACGCGATGGCATGCACCCAACGCAGTTTCTTGGCCGCGAGATACATCGATCTCGACACGCCGCCGAAGATCACATCCGCGTCCGCCGCCTCGGCGAGCGCCATTTCCGGATCCGAAGCGATGACCACATCCGCCCCGCCACCGGCAACGCGGATGCGGTCCACGTCCGCCGGATCCACGCTGCGCAGGGTCAGCCCCGGCACGATCAGAACCTTCATCGAAACTCCACGCTGACGCGCCCGATCTCCGGGCCGAAATCCCCTTGCCAGCGACACGCATCGGCGACGCGCTGGCGCGTATAGGAGCCGGTGATGACGCGGCTCCCGGCTTCCAGTGTGCGGCCGAAACGACCGAGCTGGCGTGCCAGCGCCGCGATCGAGGCGAAGTGGTCGTCGATGTGACCGCGCGCCGCGACCGTCTCGACCACGACGTCGTCCAAGGCAAGGGCCACGCTCAGCGACGCAAAGTCGAACGACGAGAAATCCAAGACGACGTCCTCGCCGGCCACGATCCCCCACTGATTGAGGTCGTCGCCGAGCCGGTCGACGACGCTGGCGTCGCGCGCCAGGCGCTGCTCGTTGATCTCGAAGCCGGCGGCCACACTCGCGACCGCTGCACGGGCGTCGTCGGCACTGACTTCCCCCGACAGCGCGGCGCCCATGCGGAAACACAGCTCATTCTCGACGCCCACGCGGATGTCTTCGCCGTTCCGGAAGGGTGCCAGCGGAATCACCGCGCCACTCGCGAACACCCGATCTGCGAGGATGTACCCGAACGGCCGGAACCCCGCGCCCATGCTGTCGCGCGCAACGCCCGAGGTCAGGCCGATCTTCCACCCCGCCACCGGGCGCTCGGCAAGGTTCGCAAGCTGTCGCCGCAAGCCCTCGTCCCGGGGGTCGGACATCAGGCCAACTCCTCGATCCGCGCGCGCCAAGCCAGCACGCCTTCCGGATTCCGGGCTGCCGCCACCATGCCCGGCGTGGAATTCACCGGTACGAGGACGCGGTGCACGCCGAGGTCCTTGAGCGACGCCAAGTCGCCCAAGTCCTCCGGGCAACTCAGCGTGATCTCGAGCGCATCCGGATCCCGTCCCGCGGCCGTGGCCGCGTCGCGCGCCATCGCGACGAGTTCGACCGGATTGCCGCGTGCTGGGAAGAAGCCGTCGCCGAGCCGACCCGCGCGGCGCGCCGCGGCGGGCGAGTGGCCACCGACGTGGATTGGGACCGTGCCGTTCACGGGCTGCGGCCGGCAGTAGGCGCCGTCGAAACGGATGAACTCGCCGGTGAACGACGGGCGCTCCTCTGCCCACAGCGTGCGCAAAACGGCCACGTACTCATCAGTGCGCCGAGCGCGGTCGGAGAACGAAGCACCGATGGCCTCGAACTCCTCCTTCAGCCAACCGACGCCGATGCCTAGGAGGACGCGTCCACCGGACATGACGTCGAGCGTGGCGACCTGCTTGGCGGTGATCACGGGGCTGTGCTGGGGCAGGATGAGAATCCCGGTGCCGAGCTTGATCGAGGTCGTTCGCGCGGCAACGTAGGCCATCCAGATGAGCGGATCGGGAAGCGGGAAGTCGTAGACGCCGCCCGCCATGCGACCGTCCGCGGAATACGGATAGGCCGATGCATGCCCGGCCGGCACCACGGTGTGTTCGACGGTCCACGCGGACTCGAACCCGGCCTCTTCGGCCGCCTGCACCAGTTCCACCGCCTTGGCACCGTCGACGTAGCGGCCCGTGTTGCAGTAGCGCAATCCGAAGTGCACGGTTCCCTCCCATCAGCGAACGCGCACAGCCTAACCCACGCAGGACCGGCTTTGCGCGCTTTGAATCGAGCGGCGTAAGCGGTTAGCGTTAGGTAGGCGGTCGCCAGCGGGAGGGAGCATGCGCAACGGTTTTCGTATTCTCGACACGGATTCGCACCAGATGGAGCCGCCGAACATCTGGGTTGACCACATCGACCCCGCGTTCGCCGACCGTGCGCCGCGGATCGGCGACATGGGCAACGGACGCGCCGGGATGTGCGTGGAGGGCGAGCCGATCACCAAGCAGGACGGCAGCTATCCCATGCACTCGAAGGAGTTTCACGAAGCGGCAGCGCGCGGGATGGAGAAGCACGAAAAGGCCCGCGCAACGGGTTTCCGGCCCGAGGCGCGACTGGCGGACATGGATGCCCACGGCGTCGATGCGCAAGTGCTCTACCCCACGGTCGGCGGCCAGATGCTCGGCAAGGAGTTCAAAGACCCGGAGTTGCTCGCCGCCGTGTGCCGTGCGTACAACGACTGGAGCCTTGCGTACTGCAGCGCCGCTCCCCACCGGCTGCGGATGGCGGCGATGCTCCCCGTGCAGGCACCCGATCTCGCCATCGAGGAAGCCAAGCGCACCGCCGGCAAGGGCGCCGCCGGCTTCTATGTCAGACCCAACCCCGTCTGCGGCCGCAATCTGCATCACGAGGCCAACGACCCGCTGTGGGCCGTCGTCGAGGATCTCGGCCTGCCCCTGTGCATCCACGACTCGGGCTCCCCGTATCTGCCCTCGTTCGGCGAACGCATGGAAACCCACACTTCCGGCCACATCATCGCGCACCCGTTCGAGGCCATGGTCGCGATGATGAGCTTGATCTGGTACGGGGTGATCGAACGCTTCCCGCGGATGCGCATAGTGCATGTCGAGGCGGATGCCGGGTGGCTCCCGTATTGGCTGCAACGCATGGAGCAACATTGGGACTTCTCCGGCAACGCGGAGCATCCGCTGCTGAAGAAGCGGCCGACGGAGTACTTCAAGTCGAACTTCCTGGTGGCATGCCGGGGCGACGAGATGACCTTGCCGGCCGTGTGCGGCCTGGTGGGCGACGACTACGTGACGTTCAACACCGACTACCCGCACCCGGACGGGACATGGCCTGCCGGCATGGCCGACCTCGAGAAGCAGCCCTTGCCGGAGTCGAGCATCCGCAAGATCTTCTGGGACAACGGAGCGGGCGTATTCGGGCTCGCCTGATTTGCGCTCAATGCACGTTGCGCGGGTGGTAGCGGCGTCCGTCGTAACTCTCGAAGTGTTCGCCGAGCAACGGATGTTCGACCTGGGTCCGATCCTCGGATGCCTCGAGGTGACGCTCCGCCACGTAGGTCGGATGCTGCGCACCATCGACGAGCACATGGTACCAAGGGCGGTCCTTAGGCGGCCTTGACCGAGCGACTTCCTCGTACCACGCGTCCGAAA
This sequence comes from Gammaproteobacteria bacterium, assembly GCA_026706385.1. Lineage (GTDB taxonomy): Bacteria > Pseudomonadota > Gammaproteobacteria > Pseudomonadales > Azotimanducaceae > VXYL01. The sequence goes on along the minus strand of JAPOYV010000121.1, from coordinate 53,974 downwards.
GCGAGAACTCGGGGTCGACGCCGTAGATTACGCCGCGATAGCCGAAACGTAGGTGGTGGACGATCTCGCCGACGGAAAACTTGACGCTTGGCACCGCGCCTACAGCCCTTTCTGCGCTTCGCGAAGCAATTCCGGCAGCATCGCTCGGACGGTGTCGACCACAGCCTGCGTCTGCGCATCCACTTCGAGGTTCAACCGCTCACCGCACGCGACGGTGCCGAAGGTGGTGCGTGCCAACGTCTCCGGGATCAGGCTGACCGTGATCGTCGAAGCGCCGCGGTCGAGATCCTGGATCGTCAGGCTGGCACCGTTGAGGGCCACGAAACCCTTGGCCATCAGGTAGGGCATCCAACGCTCGGGGACTGCAACCGTCAGGAGCCGGTGGCCTTCCTCCGCGGCCACCGCCGTGACAGTCGTGGCCGCGGCCACATGCCCCGACAAGATATGACCCCCGACTTCGTCGCCCAACCGAAACGACCGCTCGACGTTGACGCGGGCGCCTACGCCGAGGTCGCTCAGGTTGGTCTGCTGCCAAGTCTCGTCGATGATGTCGAACCGTACCTGCCCGTCGGCGACCTGCACGGCGGTCAGACAGGTCCCGTTCACGGCGACCGAGGCCCCGGGCTGCAAGCCGTGCGCGTACTCGCCGAGATCCACGGTCAACGCCGTGGTGCCGGCCCCGCGGGTCATCGCGGTCACCGGGCAGGTACCTAGGACGATGCCGGTGTACATCTCTGGCTCAGGGTTGTTCGCCTACGGGCGATTCCGTCCGACACCGCGTGTACGTCGGACACGGCAAGCGGTAGCGGCCCGGTCGCCCATGGCGGACGGCGGGCCGCGATTCGCGCCGCTCAACCGTCAACGACGGTTGAGTTCGGCACGCCGTCTCTGCTCGCTGTCGATATAGGTGATCCACTGACCGGCGGTGCGTTCCTCCTGCCGCATTCGGTCTTGGCGTGCCTCGCGCCGCAGGTCGACGAAGGTCCGGCGCGCAGCGGTCAACCGGTCGAGGTTGAATTGGCAGATGCCCTTGGTGATCTTGGTCGTGATCGCCTTCTTGAGTCCGCCCTTGTCGAGCGCGTTGTCGGCCGCGGTGACGCACTTGCCGAACTCGTCCTTCTCGAGGTAGAGCGCGGACAGCCGATCGTAGGTGACGCCGTCCTCCGCGAGCCCCGCTGCCTCTTCGAACACCGGGATGGCCTTGTCCACATCCTGACCGATCTGGTAGGCCTGCCCCAAGGTCTGCAGGTTGGTCACGGTCGCCTCGATGATCTCGTCGTCGAATCCGAGTTGCAGGTACTTGGAGGCGCGGTTGGGAATCTCGTTCTGCAACAACAGGCCACCATAGGTCCGCAGATCCGTTTCCTGGTCCAGGTAGCCGCCGGCATGCGCGGCTTCCAGCGTCCAAAGCTGCTTATCCCCCTGGTCGGTCTCGCCGTACACGGACGCCAGGTTCACCCAGTACACCCGCTTCGGGTAGTCCTTGACGAGGATCTCCAGGATCTCGATCACCTTCGGCCAGTTCTCTTCCTCGAAGTAGAGGAACTGCAGCATGGTCCACCAGCTTTCCTTGACCTTCATGTTGCGTTCCCTGGCGATCGAAACCACCAGCTCCAGCCGCGCGATGGCGTTCGCGAAGTCCTTCATCTGGTAGTAGATCTGCGCCATGTAGAAGTGCGCTTCGGGTCCCGGATTGTCGCTTCTGACGAGCCATTGCTCCATCATGTCCAGGGCCTTGCGGTAGTACGGCAGTGCCCGGTCGCCCTCATACTTCTGGCCTTCCTGGAAGTAGAGCTTCGAGAGTTGCTGAAGGGTCGTGTTCTCGACCACTTCGGTGATGTCCGGCACTTGGGCCAGGACCTGCTCGTAGTGGTAGATGGTCTTGTCGATGTCGTCGAGCTCGTAGTTCACGTAGGCCAGCAGGTTGTGGATCTGGCCCCGTTCGTTGCCGTTGTAGCGGCGGCTGCGCTGCTCCATCCTGGTGAGAACGGCTAGCGCCTCGTTCCAGAGAACCTTGGCCTCGGCGGCGGAAACCGGGCGGCATGGGTCCGCCCCTTCCACAACAGGTGGCGGCCTGCCTTGCTCGTCGATTAGGCATTGCGCCGCATCCACCAGTTCCTGGGCGTCGGACAGTTGCCGGAACGTCGCTTCGGTAATGTTCGGAACGCGACGTTTCTTTTCGCGACCCGACGACTGGGCCAAGGCTTGGCTGTCGATCCCCAGGACGCTGGTCATGGAACTCGGCGCAAACTCGAGCGCAAGCGCCAAGACGAGCCCTAGGCCACCGATCCGTGCAATTCGAATAGTGCTATTCACTTATCCGCCCTCCGTCTAGCTATCCTGCAACTCGAACTTGATGAGGTTGCGGACGCCCGCGACCTCGATCGGCTCGCCGTTCACCACCTTCGGCTTGTACTTGAACTTGAGCGCCGCGTTGATCGCCGCGCGATCGAAGATGCCCGGCGGCTTGGCCTCGATGACGACGGGATCGCGTACGGCTCCGGTGCTCGTCACGACGAACTCGAGCAGCACGAATCCCTCGATGCCCCGGGTCTGCGCCCGGCGCGGATAGATGGGCTGGACCTTGACGATCGGCAGGTATTCGCCGTCCGATGAGAAGCCGCCCGTGCCCGACATGTCGATGTCCACGTCCACCTGCACGGCGCCGATGTCCACACCCATCGTCACGTTCGAGTCGAACGTGGGTTTCGGCATGTTCGGCGGCGGCTCGTCCGGTGGCGGGGGCGGCTCCGGCTTGCGCTTCTTGACGATGACTTCCTGGTCTTCCTGGACCCGGACGAATTCGATGACCCGGCCTTTGACGCCGGCGTCGGTGGCCGCATCCGGGTTCGCGATCACGGACCGCATGAGCCATAAAAGGCCGAACGTGACCAGCCCGCCAAGCGCGATGCTGATGATGTATCGCTGTACCATAGCTAAATCCTCCGATGCGAGAATGCGAAGCACTCTCGGACGAGTCGCCGCCAGGCGACTCGCCTAGTCGTCCATGGTGGACAACGCAACCTCGGTCAGTCCTGCGCTCCGGGTTGCATCCAATACGGCCTTAACCTTGTCGTACTTGGCATCCTGATCCGCTTGGATCACGAGGCCCCCTTTGGGGTTTTCCGCATGGAGGCGTTCGATCATTGCACTGACCGCCACCGCGTCCACCCTCTTCTTGTCAATCCAGATCTCGCCGGCGGCGTTGATCGCCACCAGCACGCTTACCGTCGGCTTCCTCTCCTTGGTCACCGCGTCCGGCTTGATGATGTCCGTGCCGGGCTGCTTGATGAACGTCGCGGTCACGATGAAGAAAATCAACATGATGAACACGACGTCCAGCATCGGCGTGAGGTTGATGTCGGAGTCTTCGTCCCGGCTCCCGAACCGTCCGCCCGTATTGATTGCCATTCGTTTCGCTCCTTATCGCTCGACGCTCACCGACGCGGTGCGTTGGCTCAATGATCCATGGTCAAGTGGTCCTGCAGAAGCTCTGTTTCGTAGAGGATCTTCCGCCGCACCATCGTGGTTCCGAAAATGCCGGAAAGCGATGCGATCATGCCGCACATGGTCGGAATGGTCGCCTGCGACACGCCGGCCGCCATCGACCGCGCATTGCCGCCCTGCGTCGCCATGGCGTCGAAGACCGCGATCATCCCGGTCACGGTGCCGAGCAGGCCAAGCAATGGACACAGCGCCACGCACGTCAGGATGATGGGAAAGCTCCCGTTGATGCGCTCGCGCGCCTGCGAGATCAGCGCATCCCGTACCGCATGCGCCGACCAGGACTTTCGCTCGGCCCGCGATTCCCAGACCTCCGTCACGTCGCGGACGACACGCTTGTGCTCGGCCTGGAAGTACCAAAGCCGTTCCACCAGGAGCGTCCACATCAGGAACGTCGTGACGGCGATCAGGTAGAGCACGTTGCCGCCCTGCGCGAAGAACCCGGAAAGCGCGATGTAGATGTCGTAGAACACGTTCCTCGTCTCCCCCTTGCCGGTCAAGGCGGGCCGTTGTTCCCGCCTTGGCCGGCTCGACCGCTAGTCGAGCGGTCTGCCGGACTCCTCTGCATGCATCGCGACGATGCCCTCGGACTGCTCCTCGAGCACGTGGATGATCGAGCGGCTACGCTGGTTCACGATCGCGTGCAAGAGCGTCGTCGGAATGGCCACGCACAGGCCGAGCACCGTCGTCATCAACGCCGTCGAGATGCCGCTGGCCATGGTCTTCGGGTCGCCCGCCCCGAACAGCGTGATCGACTGGAAGGTCTCGATCATGCCGATCACCGTACCGAGGAGCCCCATGAGCGGCGCGACGATCGAGATGACCTGGATGATGGTGATGCTGCGCGTCAGCGCCGGCATCTCGGTCAGGATGGCCTCGCCGAGTTTCAGGGACAGGGTCTCCGTGTCGACTTCCTTGTTGTCTTCGTAGACCTTGACGACGCGGCCAAGCGGGTTGTCCTCGCTGGGCGCGCCGGGATTGTTGCGCTGGCGCGTGACCTTGGCGCCGACGATCGTGAGCGCAATGAGCCGCTCAATGGCCATCAGGACACCGATGATGCCGACCAGGATGATGATCGATCCGGGATAGTCGCCTTGGCCGTCGCAGAACGGCAGGTAGCATTGGCCCTTGGTAAATCCGCCGAACGGCGTTCCCACCATCTCGCCGAGCGTCGCCTTCTGGATCAGCAGCGAAATCAGGGAGCCGCGCGTGGGATCCACGGCGAAGGACACCAGTTCGCCATCCGCCGCCTCGAAGAGGTTCTCGGCCGTCGCGGCGTATTGGGCTTCCGGCTGGCGCCCGAGTTCGACCAGTGCCGATAGGTTGATGTCGTAGTTGATGTAGCCGGCCGCGCCAACGATGGCGAACGCCCCCACGCGGACCAGATCGGTTTCCACCTGGCGACCGTCGAGCATGTTGACAGTACCGGTGAACCGCGTCACGCGACCGGACTCGGTCATCTCCTGCTGCAACAGGAACCACAACTGTTCCATCTCGTCGATGGTCGCGAGTTGGGTCGCCTTGCCCATCTTGGCGGCGAACTGGTTCAACCAGTCGCCCCGATTCGGCATCTGCGCGCTGACCAGCGAGTCCTGGAACTTGGCGCGCGTGTCGCCGGACACCTGCTGCAGGACGCCGAACAGTTCACGCAGACTGCCCAGACGCTTGTCGTACTGCTCCTGCATCTGGCCGATGCGAATCTCGTTTTCCTCGAACGTCGTCTCCAGTCGCTCGCTCCGGCGCTCCTGGGCACGCTTCTCGGCCCGGGCATCCGCCAGCATCCTCGCCTGCTGGTCCTTGCGCGCCTGGAACTCGGCCTCGCGACGCAGGTGTTCCTGGCTCTCGACCACGCGGCGCTCTTCGACGTTCTGCAGCAGTTCGTCGAGGGAATTGACCTCGACGACCTCGAGATCGTCCACGCCCGCTTCTTCCTGGGCCTGGAGCGCAACCGATGCCGCGACGGCAATGAACCCGGCCAAGCAGGTCTTCATCGTTGTGTTCATGTTCAGTCCTCCACCCGAAGCGGTACCGGCAGCAGGTCGGCGCTCGCCTGCCCGCGCGCCATGCGGATTCCCTTGCGAACCGCCGCCTGGTAGGCGTCGTCCAGGACTTCCCACTGGCGGGCCTCTTCATTCCAGTAGCCCGTCTCTTGGCCGTCGCTGGTCTGATAGACCAAGCTGATGCGGCCGATATGGAGGATGTCGGCGACCCGCTCGCTACCCTCCACCGTGATCTTGCCGCTGTAGGCGTCCATCGCGCGGCCATAGTCGTTCTCGATCTGGAATGCGCTCAACACTTGGCTGAACTGCTCGGAGACCGCGACGTCGGGGCGATCGAGGATTTCACGCAGACGTTCGATCCGCTCCTGACGTTCGTCGGGCCGGAACGGCAAGTCGTTCTCGATGAACTGCTCGATGCCGACGAGCATCCGCTCCATCAGGGGCGTCACCTGGCGCTGGACATCGGTGATCTTGTCCATGTTGCCGGCAATTTCCGCCATCTCCTGCTCCTGGCCGGCGATCTGACGATCAAGCTGGCGGTTGTAGACGCGCAAACCCTCGATCTCCTTCAGCGTGGTCTTGTACTCGTCGTACAACTCCCGCGTCTCCTCGGTGAGCGCGTCCACCTTGGCCTGCGAATCCTTCGCCTGCGCATTGATCCGCTCGGCAACCGCGAAGATGTCGGGCAGCGTCGTGGCACCGACGCCGACCGCGAGCACGCTCGCGATGCCGACCACGGCAATGGGTTTGAGACCCGGGAGCCTCTTCGTTGAGCAGTTATTCATAGCCTTCCTACTGACTCATTAAGTTAGCGAACCAAGTGCGGCCGTGATAGAGGCGCTCGTATCGAATGACTCCTTGGCGAACAACGCTGTTGCACTTGACCCACCCCGACCGATGACCGTCCGGCACCGCTTAAGGCGTTGTGATTCTAGTTCGGTGCCGCTCCAGCCGATCGCGCCACATCGAGCCCCGTTGGGGGCATGGCCGGAAGCTCTCCGGCACAAACCCAAGGGCGTGCGATGCTTTAGGACTCCCCGCCTCCGTTCAGTGGGCCGAAGCATCAACAACGATTTGGGCGTTGTCAACACAGAATTCTTACCCGGACACGCCCTGCCAACGGCCGTCACATCACGCAAGGTGGGCAGCGAAGAGCGCGAGAGTGCGCTGTCGCGCCAAGGCCGCGGACTCGGCGTGGTAGCTGCCCCGGTGGTCGCAGTTGAAGCCGTGGTCGGCATCGTAGACGTGGACCGGAACGTCTGGGAGAGCGGCCTTCACCCGGTCCACATCCGACAACGGGATGTGCGCGTCGAGCGCACCGAAGTGCATCACCATCGGACACTTCGGGAGCCGGGCCTCGCCGGGCGCGCGCTCCAGCGTGCCGGCGATGCCGCCGCCGTAGTAGGCCGACGCACAGGCGATCCCGTCGAGTTCGCAAGCCGCGAGCCAGGTCATCAAGCCGCCGTAGCAGTAGCCGACGACGCCGACCGGTCCGAACTTGCCCGCCTCCTCGACCGTGGCCTGCAGGTCGCGCAGGGCATCCTCCTGGGCGAGGCCGTTGAACGCCAGGTCACGGCCGCGGCCCATGCCGTCGGCGTCGTAGCCGAGTTCCACACCGCGTTGCACACGGTCGAACAGCGCCGGCGCAAGGGCGGCGTAGCCGTCCGCCGCGTAGCCGTCGGCGACTTCGCGAATGTGGGCATTGACGCCAAAGATCTCCTGGATCACCACCACCGCGCCCTTGGGGTCGGCGGGTGCCGCCTCATAGACGTCGAAGGCGAAGCCGTCCGCGGCGCGCAGCTGCCTGTGCTCTGCCATGGGCTAGTTTCCTCATTCGTGCGATACGCGCACGTTAAGCCACTTAGGCGTTGATCATCAAATTGTCATAATCCACACTTACGGTTGCCGCGAGGTTGGACAAGGACGGTCGCGCCGATGGCTGCAAACCGCATTCTCCTGGTTGAAGACGAAACGGACATTCGCGAAATGCTCAGTTTCGCGTTCGAGCGCGCCGGTCTCGAAGTGCAGACGGCCGAAACCGCGGAACAGGCGTTGGATCTCCTCGACGGACCGCTACCGAGCCTCGTGATCATCGACTGGATGCTGCCGGGCATGAGCGGAATCGAGCTGGCAAGACGCTTGCGTCGCGATCCGCTGACCACCGAGTTGCCGCTGCTCATGCTGACCGCGCGCGGCGAAGAATCCGACAAGCTCAAGAGCTTCGACGCCGGCATCGACGATTACGTCACCAAGCCGTTCTCGCCGCGCGAGCTGATCGCGCGCATCCGCGCCCTGCTGCGCCGCAGCGGCAACCCGGATGACGGCGTTCTCGCGTTGGGCCCGCTGACGCTCGATACGCGCGGCCACTATGTCCGCGTTGGCGCCGACCGCGTCAACGTCGGTCCGACGGAGTTTCGCCTGCTCGAACTGCTGATGCGCAACCCCAACCGCGCCTTCGACCGGACGCAACTCCTGGACCGTGTCTGGGGTCGCAACGTCTACGTCGAGGAGCGCACCGTCGACGTCCACGTCCTGCGTCTGCGCAAGGCGTTGACCCCGTTCGGCATGGAAAAGGCGGTGCAGACCGTGCGCGGCGTCGGCTATCGCCTTGCCGAGCCCCAAGTCGCCGTCACCTAGCATCCCAGCAAGGTTGCTTGCACGCGACGGATCCGCGCTTAGCGGTAGACTCCAACCCCAACACGGCAGCGACCTTTGGGCCTGGCAATGGCAACGTCCAGGAGATTTCGCGCAGCGAAATCTCGGGCGACCGCAAGCGGTCGACAGCGACGCCGCGAAGCGGTCGCGTCTCGCATGTCCACACGGCTCGCGCCAATACGCGCCGCCGGCGTCGATCTAGCCCGCGCCTTGGCCAGCATCGCCGCCGGCGTCGTCATCGGCGCGTTGACGACCATGGGGTGGGGCGTCGCCGCCGGCTTGGCGGTTTGGCTTGCGAGCGGTCTCGTCCCCGCTTGGCGATTTCGCCGCTGGTGCGGATCGGCCCTGCCGAAGCCCCCGACCACGGGGCTGTTCTGGACCGGTGCCGCCGCGCGTCTGCACACGTCGGTCCACCGCGCCAGGGAACGAACGCGGCGCCTAGTGTCCGAACTGCGCTGGCTGCAGGACACACTCGACTCCATGCCGGACGGTTGGCTGGTCCTGCAGCGCGACGGCGCCATCGATGCCCTGAACGCCGGCGCGCGGTCGCTGCTCGGCATCGGTCATCGCGACCGTCGGCGGCATATCACGGAACTCCTGCGCGACCCGTCCGTCGGCGCCTTGATCCGCGGTGAAGTGGAGGACGGCATCGTCGAACTGCCCTCCCCAGTGGACGAAGTGCGGCGCCGGGAAGGGCCCCACATGCCGGTTGACGAGGTCCGCTCGATCGCTCTCATCCGGGACGTCACGACGCTCGACCGCCTGCTGACCATGCGCCAGGACTTCATCGCCAACGTGTCCCACGAGCTGCGCACGCCACTGACCGTCGTCATCGGCTATCTCGAGACCCTGGAAGACGACGACATCGATCCGGACACACTGCGCCGGCTTCTCGACAGGCTGCGGGCTCCCGTGGACCGCATGAAGGCCCTGGTGGACGACCTGCTGACGCTGACCCGGTTGGAGTCATCGCCGATGCCCGGTCCAAACGACGTGGAACGGGTGAATGGCCAGACGATGCTGAAGTCGGTGGTCGACGAAGCCCGCGCACTGGCGACGCCGGCACACGACATCGTGCTCGACGCCGATCCAGACGTGGTCGCTCGCGGCGTCCCCAGCGAGATCTACAGCGCGTTCTTCAATCTGATCGCCAACGCAATCCGCTACAGCCCCGACGGTGGCCGCGTGGCCGTCCGCTGGCGGGCCGGCGACCTGGGTCCGCGGTTCGAGGTGGAAGACAACGGTCTCGGCATCCCCCCCGAGCACATCTCGCGACTGACCGAACGGTTCTTCCGAGTCGACCTCGCCAAGAGCCGCGTGCGCGGTGGCACGGGTCTCGGCCTCGCGATCGTCAAGCACATCCTGCGCCGTCACCGCACCCAGCTCGAAGTCCGCAGCAAGGTCGGCGAAGGCAGCCTGTTCTACTTCGACATGCCAGCGTTCGCCGAAGCGCCGCCGCGGGCGGAACCCGGTACGGAGGAACCCCGTCCCGGCGATCAGTAGACGGACGCGGCGTCGGCCTCCTGCTGGGCGCGCGCCCGGGCCGTCAACTCGTCGTCGACGGTAATGGCGAACATGCCGCCAGGTCCCCTGATCTTGTGCACCATGAGCTTGTCCACCTCCTTGCGCTCGCGGTCGCTGACGCCGCTGTAGGCATCGCTAGCAAGAAACGCCTTGAAGGTCGCGCTGGTGTCCATGAACGGCATGATGAAGCCCGGCACGATGGCCTGGATCATCGCGCCGCGCTTAGCCTCGGTGAGGTTCATGCCGGCGCGGTGCCACGTGCGCGCGTCATAGAGGACGATCGTCCCCGCGGGCGCCTCGATGACATCGGCGTCGGGACCGCCATAGGGCAGCCCGTACTTGGCGCGGCTGCCGCGCCGGTAGGTCTGTGTGGACCGCCCCCACTCCTCCGGCGGCGGCGCGTTCGAGGCATGGCTGCCGAGCTTGAACACCGTGGCCCCGTTGTCCTTGCGGAAGTCGGAGACGCAGGTGTTGCGCTGCATGCCAAGGACTAAGTCGCCGGACGGGGCGGGAATCCGGTCCCCGGTCCCCCAAAGGTAGGGGAAGTCGTTGTGCCAGCCTTGCACTTCCCGTTGGCCGTCGTCCTTCGACAACGCCGAGACGCCGGGCGAGTGGCCGAGGCGGATGTCGTCCGTGCCCATGTATTGACGCGTCAACCACAGCGAAACGGGCTCGACCGTGGCCTTGGCGACCGCCGGGTGCTGTGCGAGCGGCGTGCGCCTGACCGGCGTCCTGTCCTCGTAGGCATCGACGCAGCCCACCTGCTGCAAGCCGTCTACGACTTCCGGCGACAGGATGCAGGTGAGTGACACCCAGCCTTTGTCCTTGAGAACGGCGAGGTATTCCGATGGCAGCTTCTCGGGGCCGTGCTCCACGGTGAAGTCCGCCGCGTCACCCTGTTGGGCGTCCGCGCCGACGTCGTTCCCAGCCAGGCGTAGCCGGCAGGCACCGCCGTCGACGGCGTCAGCGTCGAGTCGAAGCCCGGTAACCGCGTGCACGAAACCCCCATCCTGCGCTTCCCAGATGGCCGCGTCGTCGACGTGGCCCTGGACGTGCAGTGCCGTGCCGTCGCCGGTGGCAAGCCAATCGCCGTTCGGCGCATTCAGGTAGCTGTAGTGGTGGGAGGGCCTCGCGACGGCCACGACGGTCGGATTGAACTCCCCGGAACGCTTGAGGCTTGACACGATCACTCCATTAAGGGGCGTGATTGACGAATCGCGCAGTATACCCGCCAGTGGACTGGCCGCCCCAAGGCGCACCTTCGGTGCGTTAGTATCACGCGCTCGATTCCCGAGCGCATAAGGAGCTTGACGCCGTTGAAGAACCTCTGGTTTCACCTCATGCCCTACAAGGACCTGCCGGACGACTTCCGCGACGAACACCCGTCCGTCTGGGTCGACATCGACGCCGGACTGTTGGATGCCAAGCGCGTCCACGAGCACTACAACGAGTATCTCGACGAGCTCGAATACGCCGGCGAGAGCGGCTTCGACGGCGTTTGCTGCAACGAGCACCACCAGAACGGCTACGGGCTCATGCCGTCGCCCAACCTGATCGCCTCGACGCTCACCCGACGCACCACGAAGCCCGCGATTTGCGTGATGGGCAACTCGCTCGCGCTGTACAACCCGCCGACCCGGGTCGCCGAGGAATTCGCCATGCTCGACTGCATGTCCGGCGGCCGGCTGATCGCAGGCTTCCCGGTCGGCACGCCGATGGACACCATCTTCGCCTACGGCCAGAACCCGTCGAAGCTACGCGACCGCTACTACGAGGCACACGACATCGTCATGAAGGCTTGGGCCGAGCCCGAGACCTTCTCGTTCAACGGCCGATTCAACCAGTTGCGCTACGTCAACGTCTGGCCGCGGCCCGTGCAGCAACCGCATCCCCCGGTGTGGATACCCGGCGGCGGCTCGGTGGAGACCTGGCGGTGGTGCGCCGAGATGGACTACGTCTACAGCTATCTCTCGTACTTCGGTTACAAGGCCGGCGCGGCGACGATGCAAGGCTTCTGGGACGAAATGGACCGCCTCGGCAAGGACCGCAACCCGTACCGGGCCGGGTTCCTGCAATTCGTCGCCGTGGGCGAGACCGAGCAGGAGGCGCTCGAGCTCTATCGCGAACCGGCCGAGTACTTCTACGGTCGCTGCCTGCACGTCAATCCCAAGTGGGCATCGCCCGCCGGCTACCAGTCCGAGGCGACGATTCGTGCCAAGGTGCAATCGCAGGTCGCGCTCGCTGCGCAAGCGTCGAGAGCGGGCTCCGGGCCGAAGGCCGGCCCGATGGGCGCGGCCCGCGAGTGGAAGGACATCCTTGATCTCGGCTACGTGATCGCGGGCGATCCGGATCAAGTCGCCGAGCGCATTCGCGAGGTGTGCATCAACCTCAACGTCGGCCACCTGATGCTGCTGTGCCAATTCGGCAACATGAGCACGGAACTCGCGAAATACAACACGCGTCTGTACGCGGAGAAGGTGCTGCCGCAGATCACGGACCTGTTCGACGACCAGTGGGAGGACCGCTGGTGGCCGAAGCCGCTGATTGAACGCGCGGTGCCCCGGGACCTACCCGTCGCTGCCGGGGGTTGAATCGTGGCGCATGAACGAACCCTGACTGTCGGGGGCCACCCCGTTCGCGTCCTCGAAGACGGCCAAGGCGTCGGCGCACCCGCCGTCTTCTTTGCGGGCATCGGCGGCTTGCCGCGCTGGATCCCCTTCCTTGACCATCTGGCGGCGAGCCGTCGGGTGATCGCACCGTCGCTGCCGGGCTTCCCCGGTGCGACCGAGTTCCGCCACCTGGACTCGCTGCTGGACTGGATCGTGCACGCGGTGGAGACGATCGAGGCGCTCGACGAGCATCCGGTGGACCTTCTCGGCAGTTCCGTGGGCGGGGCGCTGGCCGCCGAGGTTGCGGCCCTCGCAGGTTCGCTGGTGAACCGGCTGGTACTGATCGCGCCGTTCGGCGTCTACGACGAAGCGGATCCGGCCGCCGACATCTGGGCCCAAGTTCCTGGGCCGGACTCGATCCCGAACCTGGTCTGCAAGGATCCCGAGAATTGGAAGGCGGCGTGGCAACTGCCGGAGGGCGCGGAGGCGATCGACTTTCAAGTCATGCATTCGCGCGCCATGGAGGCGGCTGCACGGCTCCTGTTCCCGTTCGGGGACACCGGCGTCGTGTCGCGTCTGCACCGCGTTACCCATCCGACGCTGCTGCTGCGCGGCGACGAGGACCGCGTCCTGCCGGCGTCTTACAACGAACGGTTCCGGGCCGCCCTGCCGGGTGAGGTGCGCACCGCGACCATCGAAGCCGCTGGACACCTGGCCGAACTCGACGCCCCCGAGGCCACCGCGCGCGAGATCAACGCGTTTCTCGCCGACCAGGAGTTCAGTCGGAGCGAGGCGTGATCAAGGCCGTTCTCTGGGACTTCGGCGGCGTCTTCACGACCAGTCCGTTCGAGGCATTCGCGCGCTTCGAGCGCGCCCACAACCTGCCCAAGGACTTCATCCGGACGATCAATTCCACGAACCCGGACACCAACGCCTGGGCGCAGTTCGAGTCGTCGGCCATCGACGTCGACGGCTTCGACACCGCCTTCCGGGCCGAAGCGGAGGCGCTCGGGCACAGCGTCCGGGGCAAGGATGTGCTCGAACTGCTGTCCGGCGAGTTCCGACCGCGCATGGTCGCGGCACTCGCGACCTGCAAGGCGCACTACAAGGTGGGGTGCATCACCAACAACATGAAGAGGGCGGGTGAGGGTCCGGCCATGGCGGCGACCGATGAACGGGCGCAGACGGCGACGCGCGTCATGGCCCAGTTCGACATCGTCGTCGAATCCAGCGTGGAGGGCGTGCGCAAGCCGAATCCGCGCATCTACCAGATCGCCTGCGAACGCCTCGGTGTACGTCCGAAAGAAGCCGTGTTCCTGGACGACCTCGGCATCAACCTCAAGCCCGCGCGGGCGATGGGGATGACGACGATCAAAGTGGTCGACGAGGGCCAAGCCTTGGACGAACTGGGTGCCGCGACCGGCCTGAGCTTCTCGTAGGACTTGCCGCGGCGAAGATGCCGGCTGCTTAGCGCAGCACTCGCCGCCAGAAAGCGACCATGTCTTCGCGGAACGCGGCCGCGTCGCCCGGCCGGCTGCCGATGCGCGCCCCGCGCCGGCCGAAGCCTGCCTTCATGGCGTACACCATCACGTCGCGGTCGACGAGGGCCGGATCCGGCGTAGCCGCCAGCGGATGCAGCATCGCACCGTCGTCCGCCACGTACGTCGTCGGGGCACCCAAGGCCACGCGAGCCTCCCCGATGTCCTCGATCGGCGTGTCGCGGTCGAAGCTGTGCTGTGCACCGCCGAACAAGCGCATGCTGGCCACGCCCCCGGCGAGACGCATAGCGTGGCAATGCGCCTGGACCTGTGCCGGCGAGCACCACTCGTCCGCGTCGCCCATCAGCACGCGAACCTCGGTGTCACCGATCCCGGCGCTCAGGAACTGCTGGCCGCTCCACGGGTACGCGGCCAGCACGGCCGCGAGCCCGGTTCCCGCGCCGACGACGGCGTCGGCGAAGCAACGCGTCGCCGCGGTGAGCACCGCCGATCCCCCGCGGCTGTGGCCCTGGGCTCCGATGCGGTCAGCGTCGATGTCGGGAAGGTTCGCCAAAACCCGGTACGCGGCCAACACGTCGAATGCGCTGGCCGCGAACGAGAACTGCGTCTGGTCGGCGACAGTCGAGGTCACCTGGCGCGCGCCGAAGCTGTCGAGGATGCACGTTGCGATGCCGTTGTCGAACAGCGTCTCGGCGTGGGCGACGTGCGACGGCGCAACGCCGAGACTGCCAGGCACGACGATCACCAGGGGTGACGGCCGCTGCGCATCCGGCGGCAGGAAGAGCTTCGCGTCGATGACGAGCCGCGGCATGTCCTGTGCGGCGCTGATGACTTGGTGGAAGTTCGTCGGCGACGCCGAAGGGACGTCGACGTGTCGCCCCACCGTGCCGTCGCCGAAGGTGATGGCCTGGTCGCGCAGGCGGGTCGAATGGTCGGGCATCTAACTCAGTGACTCTGCGCCCGGTTCACCGTCACGGTGTATACCCTCGTCGTGACCCGATCCTCGGCGGTGACGGCGATGCTAACGCGATTGTCGCCAGGCTCGAGTGGAACCCTACGCTGGGGACTCGTGGACGTCCCCGTCGCGTCGGCGACAACGAGGCTGGCCCGGGCGTGCGTCGGAGTCGCCATGACGTCAGCCGACGCCACGCCATGCGGGACGTCCACCCGGTAGACGAGCCGGTCGGGTGCAAAGCCGTCCAGCGTCGCGCCGCCAACCGCCAGGGCCGCGAGCCCGGCATCCACCGACAATGCCGGCACGGCGATGCGGAACGAAGTCGCCAAAGCGCTCACCAATTCCCCTCGCGCCGCCGGGAGCGCATAGGCCGCCGCGAGCAGGCGATAGTCGCCGTTGGGCAGCCCGTCGCGTCCCACGGCGTCGGCAAACAGCAGCCCGGACGTCCTCGCCGGGGCAACTCTCGTGGCGGAGACCGGGCCGGTGAGGGTCAGTCTCACGCTCGTCCGCGGCGCTGCGTCGCGCACAACTGCGCGGAAGTTCACCCGTTCGGGCAACTCTTCGATCACCGTCTCGCGAGCCAAGCGAGCCACATCCCAACCGAAGTCCGGATCGAACAGCATCAACTCCTCGACCGTCGGCTGCGCGTCGGCACCGATGTCGACCACCAGGCGATCCGTGCCGAGCACCCCACCCGCCGGCGATACCAGGTGCACTTCGAACTGCTCGGCGAACTCGTCGACGTCGTCGACCACGAGCGGGATGACAACCGTCTGCGGTCGGGCGTCGCCGGGTCGCCACGACAGTCGTCGACTCGCGGGCTCCAGATAGTCACCGCCCCGCTCCGCCGTCAGGGCGTGCACCGCGTAGCGGACCGACAGCGCCCAGGTCGGGTCGCCGAGTCTTTGAACGGTGGCGACGACGCGGCCGGCGGACTCGGCAACGGCGATTCGCGTGTCCAGGAACCCCACGGTGGGCTGTTCGCCCGGGTCGCTGACGAAGATGCTCGCGATGTTCGCCGTCCCGAGCACCGCGCCACCGCGTGGACTGGTCAGCCAGACGTGCAACCGTTCCAAGGGCTCCGTCGACGCGTCCGCGATGAGGGCCACCGGGATGTGGCGCTCGCCGTCATCGCCCGCCGCCCATTCCAGCGTGCCCCTCGACATGACGAAATCGGTTGGGTCGGCGGACGCCGGAACCACGGTGAAGTCCACTGCGACATGGCCCTCCGAACCGCCCGTGCGGCGCACGGTGACGCGGACCTCGTCGCCCTCCTCCCCGCCGTAGGCGGGCGCGGCAAAGCCCAGCCGACCGTGGTCGGAACGGCGTGTCCGGTCACGGAGGACGAACAAGCCGGCCGACTGGTCGCTGATCAACACGTTGCCGCTGGGGAGAAAGGGATAGACGCCCCAGGCGCCGCCGAGCCCGAGATTCTCCGCCGGCGCCGTGTCGAAATGACCGACTTCCGCAGGGTCCGTGGGATCCGTCACATCGAGGACGACCAGGCCGCGACCATAGTGGGACAGGTAGTGGCGGTTGCCTCGGACAGCGCCATTGTGCTCCGTGGCGAGGTCCGGCCCGTGCCACGTGCCGACATGGATCGGATTACCGAGATCAGCCAAGTCGAACACCAGCACGCGGGTCTTGGCGACGAGCCGCTCAAGCTCGTCGAACTCGTCGTGCAAGACCAGGTAACGGCCATCCTCCGTCACCCAGCCGGAGTGCGTATACGCCGCGCTCGGGTAGGTGGTGGAACTCAACATCGCCGGATCGCCCGGATTCGTCAAATCCCACAGGTCGAAGGTGTCTTCGTTGAAGTCGACGAGAACGTCGCACACACCCCTGCCAGCGCAACCCGCGGCCTGTGGACCACGCGCACGGAACGAGACGGCGTCATGGCTGTAGCCGCTCCACGACTCGGCTGCAAGTTTCGGGCGCGAGGGAATCGCCAGGTCGAACGACCGGAACGCACCGTACCGGAAACGGCCGGGGCCGCCCAGCACATGGACGAGCGGCGAGCCGCCGGGCAGCGGAGCGCCGAACGCGAAGTCGACACCGCTGACAAAGACGTTGTGCGCGCTCGCCTCCATCCGCCTTGCGAAACGCACTCGGTGCGGCAACTCGCTGAGGTCGAGAACCGAGAGCCTGCCGCCAGCATCGACGGTGACATAGGCGTGGGTCCGCCAGCGATGCGTGCCCGCGTCGTAGCGTTGCTGGACCTTGATGTCGCGCCAGATCGATCCATGGCCCGGCACGAAGCCGACTTCAAACGGATCCGTGGGCTCGCTGACATCGTTCGACACGCCGTTCGACCACTACGCCTACGGCGGCCAGGACGACGCCCTGGACGAACGGGCCATCCGCGGCCTCAACCACTTCTTCTCCGAGCGGTTCGAGTGCCACCACTGCCACGGCGGGATGAACTTCACGGCATCGAGCACCCATGGCGGCGTGGCGCTGCCGAGCGCGACGTTTCACAACACGGGCCTGTACAACGTCGGCGGCAAGAATGCCTACCCGGGCCACGACCAAGGGCTGTACGGGTTGACCGAGCAGCCGACCGACCGCGGGAAGTTCCGCGCGCCCACGTTGCGCAACATCGCGCTGACGGCCCCGTACATGCACGACGGCAGCTTGCCCGACCTCGGCGCCGTGCTGGACTTCTACGCGGCCGGCGGGCGGAACGTGACCACCGGTCCCTACGCCGGCGACGGCCGCGCGAACGCGTACAAGAGCCAGTTCGTCCGCGGCTTCGACATGACCCCGGCGGAGCGCGACGACCTGCTGGCCTTCCTGCACGCGCTGACCGATCCGTCGTTCATCGAGCGCGCCGTGCCCTCCCGCGACCCCAGCCGTTAGACGTCCAAGCGGATCGAGACCTGCAGTCGTCGCGAGTCGAAGCGGTTGCGCGGCTCACCGAAGTTCGCGTCGCGGACGTACGGGTTCATGTTGTAGCCCGTTTGGCGGTCGAACAGGTTGAACAGGTCGACCCGAAGCCGGACCCTTGCGCGACCGGGGAAACCGACGTCCTGGTCGTAGCTGAGGTCGACCTGCCAATGACTCGGGCTGCGCCGGCTGCCGGCCCGTTCCGCGTAACGGATCGTCGATGAGAAGTAGGACGGCAGACCGTATGCGACCGCGTCCCATGCTTCCCACGGTTGGCCGGACTGATAGACGCCGAATACGCCTGCCGTCGCCCGCCACGGCAGGTCCATCGTGCCGAAGGCCTTGAAGAGATGGGGCCGGTCGCCGCGCAGCACGCCGTCCTTCCTATCCCAAAGCTGCCGCCCGTAGCCGTCGGCGAGGTTGGACGAGCCGATGAAACGGTTGGCGTCGTTGACGGCGCTCGTGTTGTCCTGGTCGAAGTTGCCGCTGTAGCGACTGCGCACGTACGACGCATACAGGTAGGAGAGCTCGGTCCGCCACTCGAGTTCCAGGGCCGCTTCCCAATAGTCGGTGTAGGCGTCGTCGAGCGCGGCGACGACATAGCTCGAGCCGCCGATCTCAGCGCGGATCCTGTCCAGATCGGGCACGTACAGGCCTTTTGCGGCGATGTGCGGGGGGGCGCTGTCGTAACCGCGCGATCCGTTCCACGTGTCTTCCCAGAAATCCGACCCGTCACGCCAACGCAAGTGGGCCCGCAAGGCCAAGCCGTCCGACAGTTCGCGGGCGACGCCGAGCGTCCACTCGTCGATCCGGCGCGGCGCGATGCCGCTCTGGAACACCTTGCCGGACGATCCCGGCAAGGGCGCGTGTTCGATGATGCGCCCCGCCTCGTCGAACAGCACGCGGAGCGTCGCCCGCGTATTGCGGTCCCAGGACGCCGCGCGTGCGAGCGAGTTCGCCGCCGGATGGTAGCGGGCGAAGTTGAGGAAGACGTCGTCGCTGCCGTTCAAGCGCAACGCCACGCCGAGGCGCGGTTGGATCATGTCCTGCCAACGGATCGTGTACATGCGGTAGCTTATGCCCGGCGCCGTGACGAAGCCGGAATACGTGCCCGGCGCGCGACGCAAGCCCTGGCCGTGCAGGACGTCTTCGCTGACCAGGACGCCGACGTTGAACGAGAAGTCGCCGTAGCGGATGGCGTCGTTGACTTCGAGCGAGGTGGTGTCAATCCTCGAGACAATGGGGGCCACCACCGTCCCGTCGGTCTGGCGCAGGCTCATCTGCTGCACCGTGGCCACGTAGAAGATGGGTGTGCCGTCGTCGGCCCGATCCACGCCGCCGGGCACGTCGATACGGCCCCAGCCGTTGGATGTCCGGCGCAGGCGTTCGCGCGCTTCGGCGCGACGCAGCCCCACATGCAGGGCGTGGTGCGCGCGTCCCCAGACGAGATCGTGATCCGCGGAGAAGTCGACGCCGCGGCGGTAGAAGGCCTGCTCGCCGATCTGGGGATGCGCGCCGACGGCGCCGCCGCCGACGCGTCGACCGGTGGCGTCCGTGTAGCCGTAGCGTTCGATGATGGGGGCCACGGCGGCGTTGAATGCCTGGCCGCCGGCTAGCCGCGACGGCACGTTCAGGTGCCCCATTTCATCCAACCTTGCCGTGTCCAGCGTGCCGCCGAGCGATGGCTGGACGGAAAGCAGCAGGTCCGGCAGCGCGAAGCCGCGCAAGGCGTAATCGTTGTAGCGGAACGAGAGCCGCGGCCCGGCCGCGGTCACCCAGGAGCCGTCCACGCTGATGATGTCCTGGTCAGCACGCCCGCCGAGGGACACCGAGTCCGCCTCGTAGGGGCCGACCGAAACGCCGCGTTCATCGCGTCGCGACGTGCGGTAGGAGGCATTCACCAGGACGTTGTCCCACGGTGCGTACGTCAGCCGGCCGTAGTATTCCTCGCGGGTATTCGAGAAGTCCTTGGCCGGCCCGTACGCCGTCGCCTTGTTGGCCCGTTCTTGCACCGGTCGGTAGAACGAGCCGTACGCGAACAGCCGCGAAGGCACCAGGGGACCGCCCGCCGCGATGGTGACCCAGTTTTCGTCGGGGAACTCCACCGCCGCGGACGCATCACTCGACGAGCGTTCCGCCACTAACTGTCGAGGCGCAGCCGCGTATTCCACGCGAGCTTCGAACTGATCGGTCCCCGACCGCGCCGTCGAGTCCATAGCGAACCCCCCGCTCCGGTTGAAGCCGACCGCGTCGGCGCCGCCGCGAACGAAGGTCACCTGTTCGATGTCGTGATTCGACGGCTCTGCGGACAACGTGCCGAACATGGGCAGGGAGACGTCCACGCCGTCGAAACGGTAGACGTTGTCCTGGCCGTTGCCGCCCGCCGAGGGTCCGCGTACGGCATCCTCGGTGTACTGCACGCCCGGTGCGAGCTTGACCAGGTCCCGGTAGTCCCGGCCGAGCGGAACGCCCTCGACCACGCCGTCGTCAAGAGCATTCGCAATGGCCGCGCCGCTGCGCGACGTGATCCGCTCGGCCGTCACCACGACCTCTTCGACGGCGGGCGGATCGGCTTCGCCCCAGGCGTCGAGGTCGATGGCGAGCACGGTGGTCTGGTCGAGGAGCACGTCCGCCCGGATCGTCCGCCGCCCACGGCCAGATACGTCCAGCACCACCCGGTACGACCCGGGTACGAGTTCGGCCAGCGTGAACCACCCGTTCGCGTCGGTGCTCGCGGTCCGCGGGCGCGGCATTGCCGCGCTCGCCGCGACGATCCCCACGCTTGGCACCGCCGTGCCCCCGTCGACCACGGTGCCCTCGATACGCCCGGTCTGCTGCGCCGTGGCGGACGCCGCGGCGAGGATCGCCAAGATCCCAATGGCCCGAAAGCGCATGGCCGAGTCAGCCGTCGACAAGCGCGAGCACATCGTCGCGAAGCGGAATAGAGCTCGCAGCGCCCGCCTTGGTCACAGCCAAGGCGCCTGCCGCCGAACCCAGGCGCAAAGCCGTGGCCATCGGCTCGCCTGCGATCAAGCCAGCCATCAGGTAGCCGATGAACGCGTCGCCGGCCGCGGTCTCGTCCACGGCATCGACCGCGTAGGCGGGCATTTCCGAACTGCCGCCCGGACCTTCGTAGGTGAGCCCGTCCCGGCCCACGGTCAGCACGACATCAGCTTCGGGATAGCGCCCGCGCAAGGCGCGCACGGCGGCGTGACGATCATCCGTGCCGGCCAATGCCGCAGCTTCGATCTCGTTGACGATCAGCAACGCAACGCCGTCGAGGTCGTAATCCTGTTCGCGTCCATCGACCGGTGCGACGTTGAAGGCCACACGGCAGCCGCGCTCGTAGGCGGCGCGGAGGACCGCGTCCAAGTCGTTGATCTCGTTCTGGAGCAGTAGCCAATCGCCCGCCTCGGTCCGGTCCAGGGCCGCCCGAACGTCTTCGGGCATGAGGGCACGATTGGCGCCGCCCGCGATCACGATCGCGTTCTCGCCCGCATCGTTCACCTGGATGACGGCGTGACCTGACGGCGTGTCGACCACGCGCAGCCCGCTCACCCCGACGCCTTCGGCCGCCAAGGCATCACGCAGCCAGACGCCGTCGCTGCCGACGCAACCGAAGTGTTCGACAGCGGCACCCGCGCGGGCGGCTGCGATGGATTGATTGAGTCCCTTGCCCCCGGGAAAGACCTGGTGGGAGACACTGGCGACGGTCTCTCCCGGGCCCGTGATGTTGCCGACACGGTAGACGTTATCGATGCAAAGCGATCCCAAATTGACGAGTTTTGGCACGTTCTCGAAGCCTTCCGCGTAGCTCAAAGGGCGCGAAGTCTACTCCGGGATGCCACGGCGAACGGTACCGAATCCCCGAAATCCGGTTCGCCACCCAACACCGTACAATCCGCCCTTTCCTCTGATCCGCCCCGTAGGAGCACGCCATCTCCCTGATCGAAATCTACATGATCGTGGGGTTCCTGCTGGCCGCGTATTCCGTCGTCGCGAACGACTCGATCCAGACCCTCGGTACGTTTCTGTCCTCCAACGCACACCGCCCCTGGTGGCTGCTGTGGATCTTCGGCAGCGGAATCCTGATCGTGGTGATCCTCTACAGTTGGTACGTCAACGGCGGCGACCCCGCCTACGGACGGCTGCAGAAGTTCCCCGTGCCCGAAGGCGGCGTGTCGTGGCTCCATGCCATCCCCCCGCTCGCCCTGCTCATCCTGACCCGGTTCGGGGTGCCTGTGAGCACGACGTTCCTCGTGCTCACGGTATTCGCCGTCACCGGCGGCGAGCCGGGAAATTTAGGCGCCATGCTCAACAAGTCCGCGGTCGGCTACGTGGTCGCGTTTGGGGCCGCGATCCTCCTCTTCCTGCTTGTGTTCCGCCGCCTGACCGAGTACTTCCACAGGACTCGCGGCACGACAGTCCCGACCTATTGGGTGGTCCTGCAATGGGCGTCCACCGGATTCCTGTGGAGCCAGTGGCTGATCCAGGATCTCGCCAACATCTTCGTCTACCTGCCCCGCGAACTGTCGGTGAACTGGCTCCTATTCGGCATCGTCGCGCTGGTGGCCATGCAGGGCTACATCTTCTACCAGTTCGGCGGCGAGATTCAGAAGATCGTCACCTCCAAGACCGACACCACGGACGTGCGCGCCGCGACGATCATCGACTTCATCTACGGCATGGTGCTGCTGGCGTTCAAGGAGAACATCTTCGGAATCCCGGCGTTCGAGAACATGCCCATGAGCACCACCTGGGTGTTCCTCGGCGTGCTCGCCGGCCGCGAGTTCGCCCTGTCGGTGTATCTCGCCGACACGTCCGCCAAGGGGACCGCACGCAAGGTGATCTCCGACGCCCTGAAGGCGCTTTTCGGTCTTGTCGTCAGCGTGCTGCTAGCATTCGGCCTGCCCTGGCTCTACAGCTTTGCTTTCGGTTGATGTCATGCACCGCTTCCTGACCACTGTTGCCGTGCTCGCTCTTTACGCCTGCGCGCCCGTTTCGCACCCGCCGGAGTCCGCCTTGAATACCGACGAAGACCCCTACCTGTGGCTCGAGGACGTGAGCGGCGACGAGGCGCTCCGCTGGGTTCGTCAGCGCAACCGCGAGACCAACCGCGCCTGGGCGGAGCGCGCGTCGTTCAAGGCGCTCCGCGAGCGGCTGCTGGCCGTATTCGACTCCGAGGACCGCATCCCTGGGGTCAGCAAGATGGACGAGCACTACTACAACTTCTGGCGCGACACCGACAATCCACGCGGCCTTTGGCGGCGCACTACGCTCGACGAGTACCGCAAGGCCGAGCCGGCCTGGGACACCGTTCTCGATCTCGATGCCCTGGCCCGGGCCGAAGGCGAAAACTGGGTGCTGAGCGGCCTCAACTGCCGCCAACCCGACTACGGCCGTTGTCTGATCAGCCTCTCGCGCGGCGGTGCGGACGCCAGGGTGGTCCGCGAATTCGACGTCGAGACCCGCACTTTCGTCGACGACGGTTTCGTGCTCCCCGAGTCCAAGGGGACCGCCTCATGGGCGGGTCCCGACAGCATCTTCGTCGCCACGGACTTCGGCGCCGGCACCATGACGGAATCCGGCTACCCGCGCATCGTCAAGCTGTGGCAGCGCGGGGCGGATCTCGCCGAGGCCGAGGTGGTGTTCGAAGGCAGACCCACCGACGTGAGCGTGAGTGCGCGTGCCGACCTCGCCGAGGGGTTCGAGACGGAACTGGTCTGGCGCGCCACCGACTTCTACAACAGCGACCTCTATCTGCGCCGCGACGGGCAACTGATCCCCATCGACAAGCCGTCCGACGCCAGCGCGACGATCCACCGCGGGCGCATCTTCATCAGCCTGGAGTCCGACTGGACCGTCGGCGAGACGACGTACCCGACAGGCAGTTTGCTCAGCGCCGACTTCGACGCGTATCTTGCGGGCCAACGGGACCTGCACGTGCTGTTCGAGCCGACGCCCCAGACGTCTCTCGCCGGTTTCGCTCCGACGCGCAACCACCTGCTGATCAACGTCCTCGACAACGTCCGCAACCGCGTCTACGTCGCAACCCCGGGAACGGACGGCTGGACGCAGCGGCCGCTGTTCAGAAGCGCCGGATTCCGTACGGTTGGGGTCAGCCCAGTGGATCCGGACCACAGCGACGCCTTCTTCACCAACACCACCGACTACCTGACGCCGCCCACGCTGTCGCTCGGCCGCGTAGATGAAGATGACACCGAAACAGAGCCCGAAGTCCTGAAACGGCAGCCGGAATATTTCGACGCCGAGGGCCTTGCCATCAGCCAGCACTGGGCAACATCTGCCGACGGCACGCGCATCCCCTACTTCCAGGTGGGCCGTGAAGACAACGATGGCCCGACGCTGCTCTACGGCTACGGCGGCTTCCTGATCCCCATGGTTCCGGGCTATTCGGCGGGCGTCGGACTCGCTTGGCTCGAACGCGGCGGCACCTACATCGTCGCCAACATCCGCGGCGGTGGTGAGTTCGGGCCGCGTTGGCACCGGGCCGCGCTGCGGGAAAATCGACAGCGGGCCTACGACGACTTCATCGCGGTCGCCGAGCACCTCATCGAGCGCGGCGTCACGGAGACCTCGCGGCTCGGCATCCTCGGCGGCAGCAACGGCGGGTTGTTGATGGGCAATATGCTCACGATGCGTCCGGACCTGTTCGGTGCGATCGTGGCGCAGGTGCCGCTGCTCGACATGAAGCGATACCACGAACTGCTCGCCGGTGCGAGTTGGATGGCCGAGTACGGCGACCCGGACAACCCGGAAGACTGGTCGTTCCTACAGCGCTATTCGCCGTACCAGAACGTGCGCGAGGACGTCGCCTACCCGCCGCTTTTGATCACCACGTCGACGCGCGACGACCGTGTCCATCCCGGGCATGCGCGCAAGATGATCGCCCGGATGAGGGACTTCGGCCACGACGTCACCTACTACGAGAACATCGAAGGCGGCCACGGCGGCGCCGCCGACAACGCCCAGAGCGCGTTCATGTGGGCATTGGTGTACGAGTTCATGTGGCGGCGGCTCGGCGGCGGTTCCTGATCCGTAGACGTTTCGGCGCACGTTGCGCCGGGTGACCGGCTCAACGATCATCGGCCTTTTCCACGACGTGAAAGAGGGGTGAGGCGTGGGTTCGACCCGAGCGCTAGAACGCGTCCTGATCAGCAACCGCGGCGAGATCGCCATTCGCATCGCCAAGGCCGCGTCCGGTCTCGGCATGGAATCGGTCGGCGTCTACGCGCCGGTCGATGCCTTGTCGCTGCACACCCGGCTGGCCACCGAGTCACGGGAACTCGGCAACGGCGCGGCCGAGGATCCGGTCGCCGCCTACCTCGACGCCGAAGCCCTCGTGCAGGTCGCCGAGGAGACCGGGTGCGATTGCGTGCACCCCGGCTACGGGTTCCTCGCCGAGAACGCGCCGTACGCGGCCCTGTGCGCGGCACGCGGCATCACCTTCATCGGGCCGCCGCCTGCAGCGCTTGAGCTGTTCGGGGACAAGGTCCAGGCGCGGGCACTTGCACAGTCGCTTGGGATCCCCACGGTGCCGGGAAGTGGTGAGCCGCTTGAGTCGAGCGCCGCCGCAGCGACGTTCGCCGAGGAAATCGGCTACCCGGTGATGCTCAAGGCTGCGGCCGGGGGCGGTGGTCGCGGCATGCGCGCGGTCGCGGCCAGCGAGGCGATGGGCGACGCCTTCGAGCGCTGCCGCAGCGAGGCCGAAGCCGCGTTCGGCAACGGCGCGCTGTTCGTGGAAAAGCTCATCGAACGCCCGCGGCACATCGAAGTGCAGGTGCTCGCGGACGGAGACGGCAACACGGTGCACCTGCATGAGCGCGACTGCTCCGTGCAGCTTCGCAACCAGAAGGTCATCGAAACGGCGCCGGCACCCGGCCTGGACCTCACCTTGCGTGCCCGCATCCAAGCCGATGCCGTGAAGCTGGTCGAAGCAGCCGGCTACGTCAATGCCGGCACCGTGGAGTTCCTGGTCACGCCCGAGACCGGCGACTACTACTTCATCGAGTGCAATCCGCGCATCCAGGTGGAACACACGGTCACCGAGGAGGTCACCGGCATCGATCTCGTCGAGGCGCAGTTCCGCATCGCCGCCGGTGCAAGCCTCGAATCCCTAGGCATCGCCGACCAGCAGGCCGTCGGTGCACCCCGCGGCTTTTCGGTCCAGGCCCGTGTGGTCGCAAGGGGCGCCGGCACCTTGTCGGCTTACAAGGAACCGTCCGGGCCGGGCGTGCGCGTGGACGCGAACGGCTATGTCGGCTACACGCCACCGCCGCAGTTCGACCCTTTGCTGGCCAAGGTCGTCGGCACCTCGGTATCCCGCCAGGAGGAGTCACTGGTATTCGCGGCCGCCGTCGACCGGACCCGCCGCGCTTTGGATGAGTTCCACGTCGGAGGCTTGGCGACCAACATCGCCCAACTGAAGACGATCCTTGCACATCCTGCCGTGCGCGCCGGCGATGCCCGGACGACGCTCCTCGGCGAGGAACCCGCCCTGCTCGCCTCGACCGACAACGGCAACGGCGCCTTGGCGCTGCTGCAACAACAGGCCACGGTCATGGGCGTATCCACGGTTGGCGGCGCGGGCTCGACGCCGACGCCGGCGGCCGCGGACCTCGACGTCACGCCAGGCCAGGAGCCTGTCGCCTGCCCCATGGCCGGATCCGTGCTCGAGGTGCGCGCCCACGAAGGCGACCGCGTGCAAGCGGGCGATCCGCTGCTCATCGTCAGCGCGATGAAGATGGAATCCCAGGTCGCCGCTCCCTGCACCGGAACCCTGGCAGCGGCGCAGCCGCTGCAACCCGGCGACAACGTCGAGGCGGGCCAGGTGTTCGCCGTGATCGCGCCGGCGGAAGGTGCCGAGCGCGTCGCCACGGACAATGATGACCAGACCTGGGCACCCCTGCTGCGAGACGTCACCACGATGCAAGCGCTGGCGCAAAAGCGACTCGCGCCGGGGTCCGAAGATCCCGGCGTCGTTCGACAACGCAGCCGCGGCAAGCTCACCTGCCGGGAGCGCATCGACCTCTTGCTCGACGAAGGCTCGTTCCGGGAAGTGGGCAGCATCGCCGGGTTCGCCTCCTACGACGAATACGGCACGATCACCGATTTCACGCCGGCCAACCACGTCGGCGGCTGGGGCAAGATCGAAGGCCGCGGCTCGGTCGTATGCGCCGACGACTTCACCTCCCGGGGTGGGCATGCCGACGGCGCAATCGGCGCCAAGAGCGGCTACCTCGACCGGCTGGCCCTGGAGATGCGGCTGCCGTCCATCCGCTTGCTGGACGGTTCATCCGGTGGCGGCAGCGTCGCCGCGATGGTTCCCAAACAGAAGGCCGACGGCGAGAGCACGGCAAAGGAAAGCAGCGGCGCGATCAAGGCCGGCCGGCCCAGGGTCGCCGGCGGCGGCGGATCGTTCCTGCCGGGACACCTCGGTAGCGCGATGTACACCGAGCAACTCTCGACGGTGCCCGTGGTCAACATGCTGCTCGGCAGCGTCGTCGGCATCGGCGCGGCGAAGGCCGTTCTCGGCCACTTCTCGGTGATGGTGCGCGACATCGCGCAACTGTTCGTCGCCGGCCCGCCGGTCGTCCAGCACGCCATGGGCTACGACATCACCAAGGAGGATCTGGGGGGCTGGCACATCCACTGCCGCAACGGCTCCGTGGACAACCTCGCCGAGACCGAGGAAGAAGCCGCGGAACTCACCCGCCGGTTCCTTTCCTACCTGCCGTCAAGCGTCTACGAGACGCCGCCGGTCGCGCCGCCGCGCAGCGACGACCCGCCCGACCGGCGCGACGAGGAACTGTTCACGCTGATCCCCCGCAAGCGGACGACCACGTTCGATGTCCGCAAGGCCATCCGGCTGATGGCGGACAAGGGCTCGTTCTTCGAGATCGGCCCGCTGTGGGGGACGGACCAGGTCACCGGGTTCGCGCGTTTCAACGGCCATCCCGTGGGGGTCCTCGCCTCCGACAGCCAGCACGCCAACGGCGGTGCGCTGACGGCGGACGGCTGCAGCAAGCTGACCCGCCACTTGGACCTCTGCGACCTCTTCCACGTGCCGGTGCTGAACCTCGTCGACAACCCCGGGTTCGCCGTTGGGCTCGAACACGAGATCACGGGCACGATCCGC
Organism: Gammaproteobacteria bacterium; assembly: GCA_026706385.1. GTDB lineage: Bacteria > Pseudomonadota > Gammaproteobacteria > Pseudomonadales > Azotimanducaceae > VXYL01. The sequence continues at coordinate 26,183 of JAPOYV010000121.1, read as the reverse complement.
CGCGGCGGCGAGTGGATGGTGGCGTTCTCGCAGGTCGCGGTACCGATCTTCACCGTCGTCATGCGGCGCAGCTTCGGGGTGGCCGGCAACAACTACGCCACGCCCCGCTCGCGGCCCTCGGTACGGGTCGCCTGGCCCGCGGCCGACGCGGGAGGGATACCTCCCGAGGGCGGCATCGAGGCGGCCTACAAGCGTCAACTTGCGGAAGCCGAGGATCCCCGCGCCCTGCGCGATGAACTCATGGCACGCATCGAGAGCGCGCGCGGGCCGATCGGGCCGCTGTCGAAGTTCCAGATCGAGGAGATGGTCGATCCGCGGGACACGCGACGGCTGATCTGCGAGTGGGTGGAGACGGCCTGGCGGCTGGTCAACCTGCCCGACAAGCTCGGGCCGCGAGCGCTGCAGTTTCGGCCCTAGTCCCGGCTATTCGCCTCAGCACCTCGGTGCGATCGATGAGTGCTTCCGTCGCCTGCGCCGGCGAGATACCTGCAGCGGCCTGGCGCTGGGATCCGATCGTGCCCAGGCGGACGTGCGCGACTTGTACCGAACGACCAGATGGCCCTAAAGTTGTTGAAATCTTCAACAACTTTAGGCGGTGCGGGTATGGCAACCGTGAACTTCAGCGTCCCCGACGAACTCAAGACGGCCTTCAACGAGACGTTCGAGGGTTACAACAAGAGCGCCGTCGTGGCGGCGCTGATGCGTGAGGCAATCGATCGGGAGCAGGCCGGGCGCGAAGGCAAGGCGGCCGTCGGGCGTATCTTGGCCCGTCGCCGTCGTGCGCCAGTGATCGCGCAGGAACGGATTCGAGCCGCACGGCTGAATGACCGCCCGTGATCGTTGTCGTCGACGCGAGTGTGGCGCTCAAATGGTTCCTCAAATGGCGCCCAGAAGCGGAGGACACCAATGCGGCGACCGACATCCTTGACGCCGTTGGCGACGGTCGGCTGGAGATGTTGCAGCCGCCGCATTTTCTTCCCGAAGTAGCGGCGGTTTTGGCGCGAGTACACCCGGATGGCGCGCTGCAAGCCCTAGACGACCTGCAACAAGTCGATTGGGGGGTCGTGGAGTCGCCGGCGATCTATTCGCTCGCTACGACGCTTGCCATCCGCCTTGGGCACCACCTTTTCGACACGCTGTACCACGCGACCTCGCTGTCGACACCCGGGGCGACGCTTGTCACCGCCGATGACGCCTACTTCGACAAGGCGGCACCGGAAGGCGGAGTCGTACGTTTGGAGGACTACGCTCTGCCGACGGATTGACGCACGCTCCAGGGGTGCTGGAGTTTCGTCAGCGCTTCGGAACGCCGTACAGATAGCGCGTATTCACCTCGGCCTCGTTGCCGTCGGGGTCGAGCATGAACAGCGCCCGGCCTTTGCCGCGCTCGCCCATCGGGCCGCGCGTGAAGATGTTCGCCTTGGCCGCGCGTTGGGCGACCTCGTCGAACACATCCTCGGCGACGGTGAACGAGAAGTGCATCGGGCCACCGCCCCGGTGCCGCCCGCCGTGCCCCTTGACCTGCAAGACGACGTGGCTGCGCTCGCATTGCAGGTACGCGCGCTCGTCGTTGCGCATGACCACAGGCAAGCCCACTACGCCTTCGTAGAAGTCGACCGCCCGGGCGAGGTCCTGCACGTCCAGGAAGATCTCTTCGATGCCGATGATGCTCATAGTTGCCTCATGGGTTTGTTGTCTGTCGTAACGCGTGCTCTTGGCCGCATAGTCGAAGGCGTCGATGCCCGTCTCGACGCGCAAGGACCCCGTGGCCTGGTGCGTCGTCGGGTCGAGCGGGATGCCGGTGGCGTCGGCGACACGGGTGATGCCGTTGAAGCCGGCGGCGACCGTGAGGGCGTCCACCATGGCCTGCTCGCCCATCGCGGCCGCGGCTTCGTCGCGGACGGCGGCGAGGTCCCGCCAGCGGCCGCCGATGGCGGCTTCGGTGAGGCGGCGCAAGTGGCCGGCGTGGTCCACGCCGGGGTCGCTGTCGGCTTCGTTGACGGCGTTCAGGTTGAAGTCCCGGTTCTCGCGCTGGCCGCTCGCCCGGAGCAGCATCGTATGCGACGTTGTTCAGTAGAAGCACTGATTGAGGGCGGACACCCGGGAGGCGATGAACTCGGCCTGGGGCTGCGAGACGGCGAGAGGGATGTCGCGCAGGGCATAGTGGCCACGGAACGCGGTGAAGAAGAGCGCCACGGTCGAGGGTACGCAGCCCATGGACCGGGCGATGTTCGGCGCACCTGGCAACCCGGTGACGGTGGCAGTGCAGTCGTCGACGCGGGTTAGCGGCACCCAGGCGCCATCGTCGATGACGTCCGGTGCCGGCTGGCCAGTCGGTGGGCCCGCTTCCGGTGTCGGCAGGTCCGGCAGCGGCAAGCCCAACGCCGCGTGCATGGTGTCCACGATCACGGCAGCGTTGACCACGCTCACGGCTTCGATGTACCGCTCGCGGGTGATGCCGCCGGTGAGCACACCGTCGAAAACCGTGCGCGTGTAGCGGCCCGGATCGATACGCAGGCGGTGAATCATGTCGATCAGCACCGGCGGCAGGTCGGAAACCGTGTCGTGTTGGCCGTCCACCGCGAACGGCGACAGTGCTGATAGGCGCCGCTCGCACAGCTTGCACGTGGTTGCGGCACGGGCCTCGGCGACCATATGAACGCGCTCCGCACCGCTCCAGAATGCGCCGGGCGCCGCGATCAATCGCCAAGCCTCCTCGTGCCGCGCGATCACCTCAGGGCTAACAGGATAGTGCGTGTCTTCGTACACCGTCGCTCCTCTTTAGTCCGTCGACCCACATTGGGTCGGAACAGTGTACGGCTTGGCAGTCCGTTGCCGCGGCAGCGCCAAAAAGGAAAAAAAGTTGTTGCAATCAAGAATGATTCCCGTTTAAGTTCCCGTTCGATGTACGTCTGCCTATGCCAAGCCGTCAGGGACGCCGAAGTTCGCCAAGCCGTGGCGAGCGGCGTCGAGGACGTAGAGCAGCTCGCCGAGGAACTCGGGGTCGGCACCGGCTGCGGCTCGTGCCGGGAGTTCGCGCAGACCCTGATTGACGAATACGCGAGCCAGCCGGCACTGTACCACGCCGCGTAACGGACCCCTTCCATGAACATCCTGGTCACGGGCATGAGCGGCCTGATCGGCGGCCTGACGCGTCGCGAGCTGGCACCGCGGGCCACCCTTTCGGCCCTCAATCGAAGTGCCGTCGAAGGCGTACCGACGACCCAAGCCGACCTCGCCGACTACGACGCCATCCGTCCGGCTTTCGACGGTCAGGACGTTGTCGTGCACCTCGCCGCCAAGGCGGGCGAGAACTTCACCTGGGACGAACTGCTGCAGACCAACATCGTCGGCACCCGCAACGTACTCAACGCGGCGCAGGAAGCCGGCTGCAAACGCGTGGTGTTCGCCAGCAGCGGCGCAACGGTGTCCGGCTGGGAACTCGTCGAACCCTACAAGTCGATCGTCGAGGCCCGTTATGCCGATGCGCCGGACGAATGGCCGATGATCCACCACGACATGGCGACGCGGCCCACGGGCGTCTACGGCAGCACCAAAGTGTGGGGCGAGGCGATCGCGCGTCACGTCGCGGATACAGCGGAACTCTCTGTGATCTGCTTGCGGATCGGCTATGTGAACGCGGCCGACCGGCCTTCGCGACCGCGCGATTTCGCGGTGTGGTGCTCCCAGCGCGACATCGCCCGCGCCATCGTCGGCTGCGTCGATGCGCCCGAGGACGTGCACTTCGACATCGTTTTCGCGACATCAAACAACCGGTGGGGCTACCGGGACCTGACGCACGCGGCAGCCGTGATCGGATTCGCGCCGCAGGATGCTGCGGAGGACCACCGGTAGGCATTCGGGTTGCGTCGGCCCGCAACAATGCGGGTCAGACCTTGTAACCACCGTCGACCGAGATCACCTGCCCGGCAATCCCAGCGGAGTCCGGCGCCGCGAGCAAGGTGGCCATTGGCGCCAGCTCCTCGGGTTCGAGGATGCGCCGCTGCAGGTTGTCGGCCTCGATGGTTGCGCGCACGGAAGCCACGTCGGTGCCGCGCGCCTGTGCCATCGCATCAAGGTCGACAAGCCGGGTATTCGTCCACCCCGGACACAGGCAATTGATCGTCACGCCGCGCGTGGCGACCTCGGCCGCCATGGCGCGGGTCAGCCCGATCAGACCGTGTTTGGCCGCCGTGTACGCCGCCCCGCCGCCGGATCGCTTTGCGTAGCCGGAACCGATGTTGATGATCCGCCCATAGCCCCGCTCGACCATGCCGTCGAGCACGGCTCGGCTGGCCCGGTAGGCCGAGAACAGGTTCAGGTCGACATTGGCGGCGAACAGCGCCGCATCGCGTTGCACCGGCGTCAGATGATCGGTTGCGGCAAGGCCGGTCCCGCCGCCAGCGTTGTTGACCAGGATGTCGACAGCTCCGAGACCGGTGGCGATGGCTGCCACCGCCGACGACGTGTCGTCGAGCGACATCGCGTCGGCCACCACCGCGAGGCCCTGTCCGCCTGCCGCGCGAATCTCCTCGGCCACGGCGTCGAGTTCAGGTCTAGACCGGGCGCTGACCGCGACACAGGCACCCTCGGCCGCAAAGGCCAGCGCGACGGCCCGGCCGATCCCGCGGCCACCGCCCGTCACCCAGGCGACCCGATTGTCCAGTCTGCCCATCGCCTCAGGCCTCGCCTAGCGTGGTATCCACACGAGCCGAGATCCTCTCACATCGACTGCGACGCCCAAGCGCTTTCCGCTATGCTTGCGCGCCTTCGAGCCAAGGAGAAGAGGATCGACATGAGTGTGGAAGGACGCGTAGCGATCGTAACCGGTGCCGGCGGCGGTCTCGGTCGATGCCATGCCCTGCTGCTGGCCGAGCATGGCGCCAAGGTGGTCGTGAACGACCTAGGCGGCGGCGTCCACGGCGGCGGCCAGGGCGATGCCGCGGACAGCGTGGTCGAGGAGATCAAGAGCGCCGGCGGCGAGGCGGTTGCCAACAAGGCGAGCGTTGCCGACCGGGCCGGTGCCAAGAGCATCGTCGACGACGCCGTTCGCGCCTTCGGCACGGTCGACATCGTCGTCAACAATGCCGGCATCCTGCGCGACAAGTCGTTCAAGAAGATGACCTTGGACGAGTGGGACCTGGTGCTCAACGTGCATCTGAACGGTACGGCTTACGTGACCTGGCACGCTTGGCCCATCATGTACGACAAGAACTACGGCCGCGTCGTCTTCACGTCGTCCGTGTCCGGCATCTTCGGCAGTTTCGGCCAAGCCAACTACGGTGCCGCGAAGATGGGCATGGTCGGCCTGATGAACAACCTGGCCCGCGAAGGCGCTTCGCACAATGTGCGCACCAACTGCCTCTCGCCCGGCGCCGCGACGCGAATGACGGCGAGCGTCCCCGGCAGCACCATCGACCCGGACAATCCGGCGGCGGACAACCATCCTGGCCTGGTGAGTCCCGCTGTGCTCCACCTGGCGGGCGAAGACGCCCCCAACGGTCGCATCATCCAGGCCATGCGCGGCCGGTTCTCGTCCAACATGATGTACTCGAACAAAGGCGTCGACCTCGGCACCGACGCTTCCATCGACACGCTCGAGCCGCGCATCGGCGACGTGCTCGACATGTCGGTGGTGTCCGCCGGGAGCAGTTTCCAGAGCAGCAACGACTGACGCACCTCAAGCCCTCTGAGGGCTTCGCTAAAGACAAGGCGCCCCTCGCGATCGGGTGTGCTGGCACAAAATACTGTGTTTGTGTACAGTATTTGCGTGCCGAAACTCGTGCTCAATTGGCGCCACCACTACGGCGACCGCGTGCTTTCCGACGGGCAGGACGACGAGGTCGTCGGCTACCTGGCCCGCGGCGGGAACCGCAGGTACGTCCGCTGGCTGGGATTCATCGACCGGGCCGAGGCCCGCGGGCTGGCAGGAGCGCGACCGGTGCGCCTGGCCGACATCACCCGCGTCGGCGTGGACGAGTGGCCGAGTCCCGCGTGGCACGACGTGCCGGCCGGCATGTCGGTGCACGGCTGCCTGACGAGCGAAGGCGCCTATGCCGTCTACGACACCGCGGTCGCGCTGGTCGGCAAGCCCAAGGGGTGACGGACTGCCGCCGCCACTACCACTGGTACTGGATGCGTGCCGCAAAATGTCGCGGCAACTCCGGCAGGACGATCACGCCGCCGAAGAGGTTGGGGAAGTTGGCGCGGAAGTACCGCTCATCCGTCAGGTTCTTGCCGGTGACGCTCGCCACCCAGTTGCCGCGCTCGAACACGAGGCCTGCATTGATCAGCGTATAGGCGGGTAGCCTGACGGAACCGGAGTAACCCGAGTTCGTCGCGGCCACGTCGACCACGCTCGCACTCGCCGCCAAGCCACCGCCGAAATCGTAGGTTCCGGTCACCGCCCAGATCGTCTCGGGAATCCCGGCACGGCGAGCGCCCTCGCTGCCCGTGCGCAGGATGGACCCGCCGAGCGTGCCCGCGTACAGGGCCTCCGGAGGGATGCCCGGTACGTCGTCGGCACCGATGAAGCTGAAGCGCTGGCCCGCCTGGAGCGTGTTCAGGTTGACCACCTCGATGTCGGAATAGGCGAGCGTCATCAGCAGCCGGTCGGTCATGACCCAGCGAACCTCGAACTCTCGGCCCTCCGTGCGACTGGCCTGGTTGGTGACCGTCTGCTGGGCGGAGTAGTCCGTGCGTTCCTGCTCGTACGCCGCGAGCGCGAAGTAGAGCGTCTCGTCGAGCAGGCTGCCCTTGATGCCGAATTCCAGCAACGTGGAGTCGTCGAACGCCACGCCGTCGGCGATGCTAGCCGTCGATACCTCGGCGCCCTGCCCCGCGATCACTGTCGCTTGGCGCGACGCGGTGACGTACGGGATCAATCCCGCGTTCGCGTGATAGCTGAAGCTCAACGTCCACGACACGCCGTCAACCTTGTCCGCGGCGTCGACCACCACGCACGAGAGATCGAGGCAGAAGTTGTTGGAGCTTGCCAGGAGCAGCTTCTCGACCGGCTGGCGGCTCTCCAAGTCGACCACGTCGTAGCGCGCGCCGGCCAGCACGCTGATGCGCCGCCAGGCGACGTCGGCAAGCGAGGCCAAGCCGAAGTTCACGGTGCTGCCGATGTAGTACTCGGTGTAGTCGTCATCGATCCGCGTCGAGAGCAGACGCTTGGCCGAGGCGCTCGAAGGCCGCGTGATGTCGCGGCGGTCGAAGTACTCGTTCGTGTAATCGTCGCCGTGATCGAAGTCGGTGATGCGCACCGACGGCGAAACCTGCACGGCCGCCTCGATGTCGCCGCGCCGGAACGCGTTGGCAGCAACGAGCTTGTTCTCGAAAACCCAGGAGTCGTGGAACTGCGAGAACCCGTAGTCGTTCTCGTTGAGGTTGTCGTAGGTCTCGAAGAACGCCTGGTTGCGCCACTCCCAGTTGCCGCCCGCGGTGACGATCGTGTCGAAATAGAGCGTCAGGACATCGTTTTCGAGGACGTCGTCCGGCCCGACCAGCACCTGGTCGCCGGTGATCACCGTCGTGCCGCTCGACTCGAGGGCGAGCAGCTCGGGTAAGCACCCGAACACCAAGGTCGAGCCAATCGCGCAACTACCGGGAAACGGCCCGGGACCCAGCCCGTCCGGGGCGCCGGGCACGAGGCCGGCCGCAAACGGATTGAAGTCCGTAAACCCGTCGCCGTCGAGGTCGAACTCCTGGTGCGAGATGTAGCCGTCGCCGTCGGCATCCAGCGGGGCGGCCGATCCGGTGACGTAGAGCCCCCGATCCACCAGGTCCTGGGTCAGTCGATTCCAGCCGGCGATCTGGTTGCCCGCGTAGTTGTGGAACATCCCACCGAACTGAAACTGCACGGCGCCGACATCGAGGTCGAAGGACGCCTGCAGCAAGGTCTGCTCGATGTCGCTGTGGCGGTAGTAGCTGCCCGAGTCCTCCGTCATGCCGTAGAGCCAGTAGCCGACATCCTGGGTGCCGAGACGGCCCGGCCCGCCGACCTCGGCGGTGAGCACGCGGCGCTCCCAGGATCCGAGGTCGACGCCCACCGTGCCGGTCGCGGTCTCGATGAACTCCCCGGTCTCCTCGATGCGCGCCGACTTCGGCGCAAAGTTCAGATAGCCGCCAATCTTCGACGGTCCGTGGATGGGCGATGCCGGCCCGCGCACGATGTCGACGCGTTTCGACGCACCGAGCGGCGTCGGGTAGTTGCCCGGATTGTCGAGGCGTCGCATGCCCCGGAAATACGTCTCTCCCGGCGTGCCGCGGATGTCAAGCGTGCCGGCAACGCCGAAGAAGGACTGCGTAAAGCTCCCCGGTGCGAGCGCGATCATCTCGTCGATGTCGCGCACGATGAAGCGGTCCATCATCTCGTCGCTGACCGTGGACGCCGAACGCGGCGTCGCGAGAAGCGATTTGTAGAACCCGAAGAGCGAGCTGACGTCGTCGTCCGGCAGGCTGTCGAGGTCGGCCGTGACGACAAGCTCCTCGATCTCCGCGGAATCGTCCCGCACCGTGGACGGCTCCTCCCCGGCGGCGCAAACGACGGCAACCGCCGCGAGGAATGGGGTTAAGGTCTTGATATTCATAGGCTTCCTCGGCTTGAGCCGCCGCGAAAACCCCGCTGCGGGTGGCCCGTCTGTGAAATCCAGCTCAACGTGAAGTTTAGCCATATCGCCGCCAAACCCGCTGGCCAAGACCAACCCATTCGTCGAAGATCGCCCCCACGCAGGCCAAACGGACGACACGGCGAATGGCGGTTCAGATCAGGGACGCGACCCCCGCGGACGAAGCATCGTGCGCGGCATTGCTCGCCGAACTCGCCGGAACGGCGAGCCACGTCACCGATCCTGGCTTCTCGGAGGTGTTCGAGATGCTTCTCTCCCAGAAGCGCGGCCAGATTGTCCTGGCCGTCGAGGACGGCACGGCTCTGGGTATGGTGACGGTCAGCTTCAACCTGGCGCTACGCTACCGCGGCGAGTACTGCCAGCTCGAGGAACTCATCGTCTCGCCTCGTGCACGGGGGCGAAACCTCGGCGGTCGACTGGTGCAAGCAACCGTCGACATCGCCACGCGGCGCGGTTGCGGCGAGATCGGCCTCTACCTCGTCGAACGCACGGAGCACAACCGCGCGTTCTATGCCAAGTACGGCTTCGAAGCGGTCGGCACCGAGATGCGGCAGCGACTGAACGCTTGAAGCCGGGACCCCCACACCGCGAAACCGTGGCTTCGTCGGTTGCAGATCGCCGCAGGCGGCTGCGGCAGATGTACCTACGGCAAACGCGAGACGGTCATCGACCTGCAGAGCGCCAGGGTTTCATCCCCGTTCGCTTACGGTGTTCCGCTGCAGGCTGGTAGACGGAAATCTCGGCATCGGGGAACGGGAGCGCACGGTGTGCCGCTTCGGCCTTGGCCCTCCAGCGCGCCCACACCTCGGGCGGCTCCGCCAATGCGCGTAGCATCGGATTCGAGTGCTTCAGCAGAGGTGAAGGTCTGCCGCGCCACACCTCGCCGTTACGCCGCCATCCAGCCGTGAAGGTGACGTCGTTTCGCCACAGCGAGGCAAGGCGGACATCGCTGTCGGGGTAGCCGACGAACCAATAGGCCAAGAGGCGTCGGTCCGGTGCGTGGTTGAAGACCGCGTGGTACATCGAATGGTGGAAGAAAACGATGTCGCCGACCGTCGCTTCGACTGCCACCGAGGGTATGTCGACCCCTTTGACGCCGAATGTGTGCTTGGCGTACTCAGGCGTATATGTCCTCGGCGAATCCGCCGTACCGTGCCATCCCATCAGCGGCTTTAGCTGCTCCTGGTACTCGGGGCGGTGGGACCCGGGAATCAGGCGCAGCGCTCCCTGCTTCGTCGTGTCCCGGAGATACATCATGACCTTGATCCGAGGCCAGCATTCGAATACGCCCGGGTTGTCGCTGTGCCAGCCATGCTCCGGGACGTGGGTATCCTCCAGCCCTTTCGGCGCGCCTCCATCCTTCGCCGCGCCCCAGAGCGTGTTGGAGCCGGAGAGCAGCCAGCGGGATTCGCCCATGGCCTTCATCAACTGCGCAACCGCGCCACCCGACCGGTCGTCCTCGAGCAGCAACGCCGTCAGCCGGTCGTTGCCGGCGATCAGTTCGCGCCCGTCGGCACGGGCCAGACCGTCAGCGCGGCCCGCCTCGACGGCGCGGATGATGTCGGCCATTTCGGGGGCAGTGAACGCTCCTCGGCAATGCAGAAAGCCGAATGCCGCGAACATCCTCACCTGCGCGGCCGTGAACGGCCCGGGGGACGCTGCCTCGGACTCGATTCTCACGCTGGGGCTCCCCCGCGAAACTCCTCAGCGACGTCTTGCATCGCGGCCGCAGCCCGACGGATCACCTCGTCGATTAGCGCTTCGTCCATGACGGTGGACAGTGCCATCATGCCCCGCGAGGCCACCATCAGGCCGTGGTTCAGGGCGGCGAGATGGAAACTGTCCATGCGCTTCTCGGCATCGCGGCGAGACGCCGAGGACGGATCGGACTCGGTGAAGAACAGGTTCAGTAACGACCCGCGACGGTTGATCGAGATCGGCAGATCGAGGTTGCTCGCCTGCGTCACGAGGCCGTTGGCAAGGCGTTCGGCCAAGCGGTCCATGATCTCGATGCGAGCACCGGTCAGTTCCTGGACGGACACGAGCCCGGCCGCCATAGTCACCGGGTTCCCGCAATACGTCCCGGAGTGGAACGCGCGCGGTGCCGCCGGATCGAAAATGCGCAGGTGCTCGAGCTTCCCGCCCACGGCACCGACCGGGAACCCGCCACCGATGACCTTGCCGAACATCGTGAGGTCCGGCTCGATGCCGAACAACGACTGGGCACCCCCTTCGGCGAGACGGAAGGTGATGACTTCGTCGAGCACGAACAGGGCACCCGCGGCTTCCGTCGCGCGCTGCACCCGCCGCAGGAAGTCTGGATCGGCGGACACCACGCCGCCCGCCCCCATGACGGGCTCGAGCACCACCGCTGCGATCTCGTGGCCGTGGGAGTCGAGAATCCGCTCGAAGGTCGCCGGATCGTTGTATTCGCCGAGGTGGGTCATCCCGTCGAGATTCCGCATCAGTTCCGGCATCGAGCCCGCTTCGAACTCCATCAGGATGCCGTGGTAGCCATACCGCGCCATGAGCACCTTCGCGCGGCCCGTGACCACGCGCGCGATGGTGAGCGCCAGCAGGCCCGCTTCCGATCCCGAGTTGGTGAAGCGCACGCTCTCCACCGACGCGACCCGCTCGATCATCGTCTCCGCCAACTCCGCCTGCCAGAGGTTGTTCGCGGTATAGCCGGTACCCCTTTCGATCTGCGTGCGCACCGCGTCGACGATCGGCGGATAGGCGTGGCTGTGCGCCAGCGACGTGTAGTTGTTGACCATGTCCACGTATTCCCGGCCGTCGACGTCGACCAGGCGCACCCCGGATGCCTGCGCCACGGTGATCGGATGCGGATGCCAGTACGCTGCGGCCCGAGAGTTGCCGCCAACCACGCCGCGTTGCGCGCGCACGTCGGCCGCTGCGCTCTTGGGCGTGTTCGCGATGTACGTATCGAGGATTCTGCCCACGGGTTCAGCACCTCAATCGCTGCGATTGCCGCGCACCATACACCCTTACGCTCCATGCCATGCTTGCTTGAAACCGCACCGCTCGCCTAAAATCTCGCTTCCGCCGGGTGCTTGCCCGGCTTACATCGGCTCCTCGCTTCACGTCCCACGATGGCGGAGGCGAAAACCGAGAGGAGTTCGTCTTGAGACACTATGAAGTCGTTTTCATGGTGCACCCCGATCAAAGCGATCAGGTGCCTGGGATGGTCGAGCGCTACGGCGCGCTCATCGCCCGCGGCAACGGCAAAGTGCACCGCATCGAGGACTGGGGCCGGCGCCAACTGGCCTACCCCGTCTCCAAAATCCACAAAGCCCACTACATCCTGATGAACATCGAAGTCGAGCGGGAGACGCTCGACGAACTCGAAAGCGCGTTCCGCTTCAACGATGCAGTGCTGCGCAACCTCGTCGTCCGGCGCAAGGAAGCGGTCACCGAGATGTCGAAGATCTACGAAGAGGAACTGCGCGACCAGGAGAAGGAGCGCGAGAAGGAGCGGCGCAGGGAGGAGGAAGCCCGGGCCCGCATGGCACGGCGGCAGGCCGAAGAGTCCGCGGCGGAACCCGAGCCGCAGCCGGAACCCGTCGAACAATAGGCCGCGACCTTCAGCTAGGAGAGTAAGCCCTATGGCACGACGATTCGGACGCAAACGCTATTGCCGGTTCACGGCGGAAGGCATCAAGGAGATCGACTACAAGGATCTCGACCTGCTCCGCCAGTACGTCACGGAGACCGGCAAGATCGTGCCCAGCCGCATCACCGGAACGAGCGCGAAGTACCAGCGGCAGTTGGCGGCGGCCGTCAAGCGCGCCCGCTACCTCGCCTTGCTGCCGTACACCGACCAGCACAAGTAGCCGGCCCATGAACATCATACTTCTCGAGCGCGTGAGCAACCTCGGCGACCTAGGCGAGGAGGTCTCGGTCCGCCGCGGCTACGCGCGCAACTACCTGATCCCCACCGGCCAGGCCGTGCTCGCAACCGACGCCAACCGGATGCAGTTCGAATCCCGCCGCGCCGAGCTCGAACGCGTCGCCAACGCCAAGTTGACGGATGCGAGCGAACGGGCGAGCAAGCTCGTGGACCGCAGCGTCACGATCGTCGCCCGGGCGAGCGAAGAGGGCAACCTGTACGGCTCCGTCGGCACCGTGGAGATCGCCCGCGCGCTCACGGAGTCGATCCTGCCCGTGGCCAAGAGTGAAGTCCGCATGCCCGAGGGCACGATCCGTGCGGTCGGTGAGTACGAGGTCGACGTCCAATTCCATGCGGACGTGACTGAGACGATACGCGTGGAGGTCGTCGCCGAGTAGAGCTCCCATCCAGGCTCACTCGAAATCCACAGCATCCTCTAAGCACGCTCTACAGCGTTATCCGTTGACCCGCGCTCAAGCGTTGGGCGAGCCTATCCCGGAGACTCGAACCGGCAAGGTGTGCGTATGGCCGAACCCGCGCCCGTCCCCGACGGCCCTGCCCGACTGAAGGCGCCGCCCCACTCCATCGAAGCCGAGCAGTCCTTCCTCGGCGGCTTGATGCTCGACGAGAACGCCTGGCTCAAGGTCGCCGACACCATCGGCGTCGACGACTTTCACAGGCCGTCGCACCGGATCATCTTCGGTGCCATGACCGAACTCGCCAACGCCAACCAGCCGCTCGACAACGTGACGCTGCGCGAGGCACTGTCGTCGCGTTCCCTGCTCGACAAGGCGGGCGGGGCCGGCTACCTGGTCGACCTGGTCGAGAGCACCCCCGGCGCCTCGAACGTCGCGGCCTATGCGCAGATCATCACGGAACGCGCCACGCTGCGCCGGCTGATCAGCGCGGCCAACGAGATCGCCGACACCGCCTTCGAACCGGAGGGACGCACGAGCGCCGAGGTCCTCGACCACGCCGAACAACTCGTCTTCGAGATCGGCGAAGGCCGCATCAAGGACAGCATGCCGCAGCGCGTCGGGGACGTCACCGAGGCGGTCGCCCATCGGCTCGACTTCTTGCGCAAGGCCGGCAGCTCCATCACCGGTGTCGCAACCGGCTTCGACGACCTGGATCGGCGCACCGCGGGATTCCAGAAATCGGACCTGGTGATCGTCGCCGCGCGACCATCGATGGGCAAGACGGCGCTCATCGTCAACATGGCCGAGCACGCCGTGATGGGCGACCAGGGCGAGGACCACGAAGGCGCCGTCCTCATCTTCTCCCTCGAGCAGCCCGCCGATCAGTTGGTCATGCGGATGCTGTCGTCGCTCGGCCGGATCGACCAGACGCGCATGCGCACCGGCCACCTGACCGCCGACGACTGGGACAGTTTCGCGAGTGCTCGCCTACTGCTCAAGGACAAACCGCTCTACATCGACGATACGCCGGCGCTGACCCCCAACGCGATCCGCGCCCGCGCCCGGCGGGTTGCCCGGGACGCGGGCGGGCTGAAGATGATCATGGTGGACTACCTTCAGCTCATGCGGCCGTCGACAAACCAGGAGAACCGGACCAACGAGATCGCCGAGATCTCGCGCTCGTTGAAGGCGATCGCGAAGGAGATGCAGTGTCCCCTGGTCGCCTGCTCGCAGCTCAACCGCGCCCTGGAGAGTCGCTCGGACAAGCGCCCCTACATGTCGGACCTGCGCGAGTCGGGCGCCATCGAGCAGGATGCCGACGTCATCCTGTTCATCTACCGGGACGAGGTCTACAACCCGGAGTCCGAGGACAAGGGGCTCGCCGAGATCATCATCGGCAAGCAGCGCAACGGACCGATCGGCATGGTGAAGCTCACGTTCACGCCAGAACGGACGAAGTTCGACAACCACATCGACGCCGATACCTTTGGCTCCAACCCACCCCCGGATTTCCCAAGTGATCCGGGCGTGGATTTCGACCAGCGCTGATGGCCAAGGCCAAGGTCGCCTTCGTCTGCGCCGACTGCGGTGCAGAGCACGGCAAGTGGCAAGGCCAGTGCACGGCCTGCGGGCGCTGGAACACGCTGCGCGAGTTCGCCTATGCCCCCGCCAAGGGGCGCACCGGCGGCGGCTACGCCGGCAGCGAACAGCGCACCGCCAAGCTCGCCGACATTGGCACCGCGGCTGAGACGCGCATCCCGTCGGGATTCGACGAACTCGACCGGGTCCTGGGCGGCGGCTTCGTGGCGGGCTCCGTGGTGCTTCTCGGCGGCGATCCCGGCGCCGGAAAGAGCACGCTGCTCCTGCAGGTGTCCACCAAGTTGGCGCAATCCGCGCGCGTGCTTTACGTGAGCGGCGAGGAGTCGCTCGAACAGATCGCCGCCCGGGCGCGTCGGCTGCGCCTGCCCGGCGAGAGGCTCTCCCTAGCGTCGGACACCGTGGTCGAACGCATCGCGGAACTCATCACCCAGGAGCGCCCGCACCTGGTCGTCGTCGACTCCATTCAGGTCATGCAGGTTCAAGCCTCGGACAGCCTGCCCGGCAGCGTCTCGCAGGTGCGCGAATCCGCGGCCGAACTGGTGCGCCTTGCCAAGCAGAACGGCGTCGCCATCGTGCTGGTCGGGCACATCACCAAGGAAGGCAACCTGGCCGGTCCCAAGGTCCTCGAACACATGGTCGACTGCCTGGTGATGCTCGACGCCCCGGCCGGAAGCCGCTACCGCACCTTGCGCAGCCAGAAGAACCGATTCGGGGCGGTGAACGAGCTCGGCGTCTTCGCCATGACCGAGGACGGCATGAAGGAGGTCAGCAATCCGTCGGCGATCTTCCTCGAGCGACCCCGTGACATTGCACCCGGCAGCGTCGTCACCGTGACCTGGGAGGGAACGCGACCGCTCCTAGTGGAGATCCAAGCCCTGGTCGACAACGTCCAGGGCGGCTATCCGCGACGCGTGGCCGTCGGTCTGGATCCCCAACGTCTCGCCATGCACTTGGCCGTGATGCACCGCCACTGCGGCGTCTCGCTCGCCGACCAGGACGTCTTCGCCAACGTCGTCGGCGGCGTTCGGATCGCCGAGACCGGCGCGGACCTCGCCCTGCTCGCCGCAACGCTGTCGAGCTTCCGCGCACGCGCTCTGCCACGCGACCTCGTGGTCTTCGGGGAACTCGGGCTCACCGGCGAAGTGCGCCCGGTCGCGAACGGCCAGGACCGGCTGCGCGAGGCCGCCAAGCACGGGTTCACGCGCGCCATCCTGCCGCGCGCCAACAGACCCCGCGAGGCGATCGCCGGGACCAAGGCATTTCCCGTGGCGTCGCTCGGCGAGGCCCTCGACGTGATCCGGGACATGGCCGAGAGCGACTGACGGCGCGCACCAAGCGGGTCAACGCATTCGCGCGGGCGTCAGCCTGCGGATTGCTCGGCCGGAAGAAATTGCCGATACCACTGCCGCAGCCGCAACACGGGGCCGTCGTCCTGGCAGAGCCGCGGCCGTTGCCGGTAGATCTTGTTCTCCCAGATCACGATGTCACGAGCCCATTGAGAAATCCAATTGCCAACGACGTACCGGCGGGGCAAGCGGCGGTCGGCGAACCAGCGGAAGTTGACCTCCTGCTCAAGCGGTCCGATCGGGAGATGCCATGCGCTTCCTGCACCGGGAACGACTCCGCCAAGATGCCCTCAGGGATGTGGCCGCTATACGGAATGCGGGCTGCGCGCCCGTCCCCAGTGAACTGCCAGCCATGGAAAGGACACTCGATGCAATCGCCGCGCACGCGGCCCAAGGCGAGGTTCCCGCCGAGATGAGGGCAGAATGCGGGCATGACGTGCGCCTGCCCACTCTCGCCCCGCCACAGCACGAGCTGGCGTCCAGGCACTCGAGGTAGCGGATCTGCCCGGCCCGAAGCGCGGCCGAATCGGACAGGCGGTACCACCCCTCGGGATAGGGATGTGGATAGCTCTCCAATCGTGCCGCGTCGGACAGCGCGGGCCTGCGCCTACGTCGGCTAGCGCGCATATACCAGGAAACTCGGCGTGAAGGTGCCGACTTCTCCGCCGGCGAGCGCCTCCTTCATCCCGGGCCGAAGCCCCCAGAAATCGCCGATCTCCTCGCGGTGCCATCGTTGGGAGACGCGAAGGCTCTCACCGTGACGGCGCCTGATACAGCTCGATCTCGTAGCCGTCCGGATCGCGAAAGAACACGATCGTCGGCGGGTTGTCGCCGGGAAGCGTGATGAAGCGGGGCTCCGAACCGGCCCCGGACCGCTTGCGGTACGCCTCGGCTTTCGCCGCTAGCGCCTTGGCGTTCGCGGTATTGACGATGATCCGACCGTAGCGGCCCTTGCCCTCGGGCAGCGGCTCGTCGCTTAGACGCGCGAGCACCAGGCCCGCGCCGCCGCCCGGTGCCGCCAACCCGATCTCGATCGGGGTCTCCGATTCCGGCGGATACTGCCAGACGCGGACGAAGCCGAGCACGTCGCGGTAGTAGCTCTCGGACCGGTCTAGGTCCTCCACGTTGATCGCCACCTGGGACAGCGCCGCGTCCGATTTCTCGTCGTCCGCCGCCACCAGCGGCGCCGCTGCAACCGCCAACGCCGCAACGGTCAACAGTTTGGGGAACTGCTTCGCCATCTTCGCCTCCACAAGCCAAGGGGCGCACTCTACCTGACCCGCGGGCCGTGCGTGCCCACCGCAACCCGGCCACCAAGTTACAATCCGCCGATGCACTGCCCGTTCTGCGCCGAGGAAGACACCCGGGTCATCGACTCGCGCCTCGTTGCGGGCGGCGAACAGGTTCGCCGGCGGCGCGAGTGCCAATCCTGCGGCGAGCGATTCACGACCTACGAGACCGTCGAACTCTGGATGCCCCACGTCGTCAAAAGCGACGGCGGGCGCGAGCCGTTCAACGAGGAGAAGCTGCGCTCGGGGCTCGCCCGGGCACTCGAGAAGCGGCCCGTGTCCGTGGAGGACCTGGAGACCATCGTCAACCACGTGCTCCACGAACTGCGCGCCACGGGCGAGCGCGAACTGCCGTCGCGGGCCATCGGCGAGGCGGTCATGGCGCAACTCAAGAACGTCGACCAGGTCGCCTACGTCCGCTTCGCCTCCGTGTATCGCGACTTCCAGGACATCAGCGAGTTCCAGGATGAGATCGCGCGCCTGAGGACGGAGTCCGGCGGCCAGCCGCAGGGTCAGGACGCGCATGCTTCCACCGAGCGGTCGTGATCGAACCGGTTGACCGCCTGTTCCTTGAACGCGCGGTAGAACTCGCCGAACGCGGGCTGTTCGGCGTCGCCGAGAACCCGCGCGTAGGCTGCATCCTGGTGCGTGACGGGGAAGTGATCGGCCGCGGCTGGCATGCGCGCACGGGTGGCCTGCATGCCGAGGCCAACGCCATCGCCGACGCGGGCGGCGACGTCGCTGGCGCCACCGCCTACGTCTCCCTGGAGCCTTGCTGCCACACCGGGCGTCAGCCGCCCTGCACCAAGGCCCTGATCGAACGTGGCGTGACCCGCGTGGTGGGCGCAATGGACGATCCGGATCCGCGTGTTGCGGGCAACGGCTACGAGACGCTGCGCGTCGCGGGGGTCGCGGTCGACACGACGATCCTGCCGAGCGCCCGGGAGTTGAACGCCGGGTACGTATCCCGCGTGACCCGGGAAGTGCCTTACGTGCGCGTCAAACTCGGGGCTTCGCTGGACGGGCGCACCGGCATGGCCAGCGGCGAGAGCCAATGGATCACCTCCCCCGCCGCGCGCGCGGACGTCCAGTACTGGCGGGCACGCAGTTCCGCCATCGTCACCGGCGTCGGCACGGTGCTCGCCGACGATCCGGCGCTCACGGTCCGCGATGAACGTTTCGCCACCGACGGCCACCTGCGCCAGCCGCTCGTCGCCATCGCCGACAGCCGGAATCGCACGCCGCCCTGCGCCAAGGTGTTCCATGGCGCCGAGGTCCTGCTGTTCGCGGCCGAGCGCGGCGAGCGGGTGGACCTCGGGCAAATGCTCAAGGCGTTGGCCGCCCGCGGCTGCAACGAGGTGCTGGTCGAGGCAGGACCGACGCTGGCCGGCGCATTCCTGCGCGAACGGCTGTGGGACGAGGCGATCGTCTACGTGGCACCGAAGCTGCTCGGGCGGACGGCGCGACCGCTCGCCGAGATCGAATTCGACCGCCTCGCCGATACCATCGGCGGCCGCGTCGCCGCGTGCACCCGCATCGGCGACGACGTCCGGGTGATCCTTAAGCCCGACTGCCCGTCATGAGCAAGCGGTCGGTCAACCCGCAAGCGCGCCGGCGTGCGCGGCGCACGTTGCTCCAGGCTCTCTACGCCTGGCAGATGACGGCGGCGGAACTCGGCGAACTCGGGAACCACTTCGCGTCCTCCGACGAGATGCGCAAGGGCGATACCGAGTACTTCCTGGCGTGCCTGCAGGGGGTCGTGAACGGGGTGGCCGGCCTCGATCCCCTATTCGCGCCCTACCTCGACCGCACGATCGCCCAGCTCGACGGCGTCGAGCGCGCGATTCTCCGGGCCGGCGCCTACGAACTGCGCGACCGGATCGACGTCCCCGTCCGCGTCGTGATCGATGAATGGGTCGAACTTGCCAAGGGGTTCGGAGCCACGGAGAGCTTCCGCTACGTAAACGGCGTCCTCGACCGGGTCGCCCGGGATGTGCGCAAGGCGGAGTTCGCCGACCGCTAGGCCCATGGACGAATTCGACCTGATCGACACCATGGTCGAGATCCTCGGCGACGTGGCCACGGGCACCGGGGTCGCCGTCGGCCCTGGAGACGACGCGGCCGTGCTCGACGTGCCGGCCGACCATCAGCTCGTCGTGTCCACGGACACGCTGGTCGCGGGGCGCCACTTCCCGGCGAACGGCCAAGCCGACGTGATCGGTTATCGCAGCATGGCCGTGGCCACATCCGACCTCGCCGCCATGGGCGCGACACCGGCCTACGCCACCGTCGCTTTGACCATCGAAAGCCTGCCCGAACACTGGGCCCGCCCGTACGCGGCCGGCATCGCCTGCGCGGCGCGAGATTTCCGCCTTGCCGTCGTCGGCGGCAATGTCGCAAGCGGGCCGTGCAGCATCACGGTCACCGTGCATGGCCACGTCCCCGCCGGACAGGCCATCACGCGTGCGGGCGCACAGCCGGGCGATCGGGTCTACGTGACCGGCTCGCTGGGGGGCGCGAGCCTGGCCCTGGCCGAGCCTGGCCTCGAGAGCTGCGGCTTGCGGGACCTCAACGACGAAACGGCGCTGGGCCGCTACTGGATGCCAGCGCCGCGGCTCGCATTCGCCCAAGCCTTGCGCGGCATCGCCAGCGCCGCCATCGACATATCGGACGGGCTGTCGTCCGACCTCGCCCACCTTTGCCGGGCGAGCGGCGTTGCCTGCCGCGTGGACCTTGCGCAACTCCCGGTTTTTGCGGGGTGCGAGGCACTCGCGGCGGCCACATCGGGCGACGACTACGAACTGGCGTTCACGGCACCGGCCGCGTCCGGTGAGCGCATTGGGTCGCTCGCGCAGGAGGCGGGCATCGCCGTTCAAGAGATCGGAACAGTGAACACCGGCCAAGCCGGGCGCATCGAATGGCTTCACGACGGTGCTCCCGTCGTCGTGCCGCGGGGCTATCGTCATTTCTAGCGGCGGCGGCACCCTCAAAGCCGGCGACCTGCGCGATCCGCTGACGCTGCTGGCCACGGGGTTCGGCACGGGTTTGTTTCCCTACGCGCCAGGCACCGCGGGATCGCTGCTGGCCGTCCTGATCTGGTGGTTCGCCTTTGCCGAGTTGCCTTTGGTGGCACGAGCCGCCATCGCTCTCGTTGCCTTCGGCCTCGGCGTGCTCCTAGTCGAGCGCGTGGTGCGCCGCCACGACTTGGGCGATGCGCCCGCCATCGTCTGGGACGAGATCGCGGGCTGCTGGCTGGCGTTGGCCGTGGTGCCCAAGTCCTGGCCGTGGGTCGTTGCCGCCTTCGTCCTGTTTCGGCTCGGCGATGTCGTCAAGCCTTGGCCTGTGTCCTGGGCGGACCGTTCCGTCCCCGGCGGACTCGGCATCATGCTCGACGACTTCATCGCCGGCGGCCTGGTCGCGGTGGTGCTGGCCGTAGTGCTACGCATCCTGTAGCACGGTCTGGAAGCTCTCCGTTAAGGGGCGTCCTCGCGCGGCGGCGTCAGATCGACCTCGTCGCCGTCTTGCGTCAACGCCTTGACGCGCAACTCGGCCTGCCGCAAGGCGGCCTGGCACTCGCGCGTCAGCTTGATGCCGCGTTCAAACGCTTCGAGCGACGCCTCGAGGCTCAGCGTACCGCTTTCCATGCGGCTGACGAGTTCCTCGAGTTCCGCGAGGGCCGCCTCGAAGTCGACCGGCTCGTCGCTCATCAGGCGCACCGAGGCAAAGTGCTGGCCTCCTCGATGGAGAACGACGCCCCATCGACGAGTTTCCAGGTCGCCGCGTCCTCGTCGAGGACGATGAGCCCCAGGCGTTCGAGGTTGCTGAGTTCCCCGCGCACTTCCCAAGCACCGAACGGGCTCCCGTCGGCGCGCAGCCGAGCCGTGACGTCACCGGGGCGGAAAGTCGTCGCGCCGTCTTCGCGCAACGCCATCGCGGCATCGAACACGGTTTTTGTCCGCCTCGCCTTCTCGCTCACGCCGTGACCCCACGCCCCCCAATGGAATGAAGCGCGGCTTTGTACCAGAAATGCCGTCAGCGCCGCAAACCACCCAGCGCGCCAAACCCTTCCCCAGTGAAGTAAATTGCGGTGTTCGCAAGCGAATACGAGCCCCATGCCACCACAGAAGACCTCCGACAGCGCCAGGCAACCCGGTCTCGCCGTGGCACTGGTGCCGGTCGCGCTGACCCTCGCGACTCTCGCCCTGCAGTTGTTCTACTTCGGCGACTTCACGCCGCATATCCCCCTGGCATTCGGGATCGCCATCACGGCGCTGCTCGGCGTCGCGCTTGGGCGCACCTGGCGAGACCTCGAGGGCGGCATCTTCCACGTGATCAACGTGTCCCTGCCGTCGGTGTCGATCCTGATCATCGTCGGCATGCTGATCGGGACCTGGATCGCCGCCGGCACCGTCCCCAGCCTCATCTACTACGGGTTGATCCTGCTGTCCCCGGAGGTCTTCCTCGCCGCCGCGATGATCCTTTGCGCCGTGGTCTCGGTGTCGCTCGGCACCTCCTGGGGCACCGTCGGCACGGTCGGCCTCGCCCTCATGGGCATCGGCGCCGGCTTCGGTATTCCGCCCTATTGGACCGCCGGCGCGGTGGTTTCGGGCGCATTCTTCGGCGACAAGGTCTCGCCGCTGTCCGACACGACGAATCTCGCGCCCGCCGTCACCGGGGCCAAGCTCTTCGACCACATCCGCAACCTCATGCCGACCACCGTCCCGGCCATGCTCGTCGCGTTGGTCATCTACACGGCGGTCGGATTCACGCTTGTCGAGAGCGGCGAGGCTTCCTTCGCCCGTATCGAGGCCATCACCTCGGCACTTCAGGCCGGTTTCGCCATCTCGCCGTGGATGCTCGCGCCGGCGGTCCTGGTCATCGCCCTCGCGGTGACGAAGAACCCGCCGATCCCGTCGCTCTTCGCGGGTGCTGTCGCCGGTGGGCTGCTCGCCATCTTCGCCCAAAGCGAGGGCCTCCACGACACGTTCACGTTCGCGAACGACGGCTACACCATGGACACCGGCGTCGAAGAGATCGACACCTTGCTGAGCCGGGGCGGCATCCAGTCCATGATGTGGACGATCTCGCTCGTTCTGCTCGCCCTCGGGTTCGGGGGCGCACTGGAGCGAACGGGCTGTCTGCAGGCCATCATCGGCGCCCTGGTCAAACGCGTCAGAGGCTTCGCCGGCATCCAGGCCTCGGCAACCGCCGCCGCCGTCTCAACGAACCTTGTCGCCGGCGACCCGTACCTCTCCATCGCCCTGCCGGGTCGGATGTTCGCGCCCGTGTACCGCGGCATGGGCTACTCGACCCTGAACCTATCGCGCGCGGTCGAGGAAGGCGGCACGCTGATCTCGCCGTTGGTCCCCTGGAACGCCGGTGGAGCCTTCGTGATCACCGCGCTGGCGCTGGGCATCCGCGAGGGCGAACTGATCAACCTCCTGTACATCCCCTTCGCGTTCGCCTGCTGGCTCTCGCCGCTGATCGGCATCACCTACGCCGCCACCGGCAAGTTCTCGCCAAGGGCCAGCGCCGACGAGCAGGCGGATTGGGCGCGCCAAGGCGAGGAGATCCGCACGATATAGCGCTCGCCACCGGAGGCGCCACTACCCGGCGTGGTAAACTCACCGTCATCAACTGCTGAGTGGAGTTCTCTTCGCTTAGGCACCGCACGGGGGCGACATGGCTTCGACGGCGGTGACGACATCGCGAGGTGCATGCCGAGAGGGTAGTGACTCTCGTTAATCAATCGCTGCAACTTCTTATAGTTGCCAACGACGAAAACTACGCACTAGCGGCTTAAACACCGCTTACCTCGATGACTCGGTGTCCGTGACGACGAGTCGAGGGCAAAAGCTCACGGAATAGCGAGCAGCCGACGTGTCCAACGATGCGTTGCCTCGGAAGCTGACGCGAAACACAACGAGGCTCGCCCATCCGCGCCCTGACCGTCGGGCCGCCCATGGGTTAAAGCAATAGACGAAGCTAAGCATGTAGAGCTTCCGATGCCGTGCCGGCGGACGCGGGTTCGATTCCCGCCGCCTCCACCAGTACATTTAATTAACATACTGTTTTAATTGAAGTTTCATGGAATCCGCGAAGTTCATGGATTCCCACATGGTAACTTTTGCCACGGATACCCCCGGCACTGGTTGCACCGCCCCGGAATCCGTGTATATGGAAGGGCCAGTCCCGTTTCGGAGCACGACTGGCCATGCCGCAGAACCACGCCCTTCCCTCCCCGGAAAGCCCCGTAGCGCCCGCAGCGCCGGGCACGATCGCGACGACCGGCGAACCGGCGCGGAGGTGCCCGCCGGGCCGCTGCGCCCGGGTCGAGGCGGCGCCGATCGCCGACGTCGTGGCGCAGTGCGCCGCGCGCGAGGTGCGCACGCCGACGCAGTACGTGGCGCGGTGGACGGAGGTCGCCGTCGTCGCGCGCGAGCGCGGACACCTCGGACAGACCGAACTCTCGTTCGACCGGGCGGCGGACGTGGACGCGCTTCGCCCGGTTCTCGAAGACGCGGTGTGCGGGGCGATCGCCGCCGAGGAGGGCCGCGGCGAGGAGTCGGCCCGGGAGCGCACGCGGGAACTGGTCGGGGCGCTCGACAGGCCGAAGGGGAAGCGCGGCAGCGGCGGCAAGGGCAAGCGCCGGGAGGCGGCGCCCGTCCGGCGGCTGTCCGAGGTCCGGCACCGTGAGATCCCGCACGAGCTGCGCTGGAACCGCTGCGCGGAGCTGGCGGTGTCGCTCGAACTGACGGCGATCGAGGCGGGGCTGCTGGCGGTGGTGTCGATGTTCTGCGTGACCTCGGCGTTCGTCTGCTGGGAGACGCGCGCGGGGCTGATGGGGATGGCGCGCATCAAGACGAACGCGTCGTTCGCGGCGGCGGTGGCGGCGCTGACGCGGCACGGGCTCCTGGTGCCGGTGGACGGTGCGCCGCGCACGGCGTGGCATCTGGGCGAGTCGTTCGACGGCGGGCTGCTGGCGGGAGAGGAGCTCGACACGCCGGTGGCGAAGCTGGTGCGCGGCAGGCGCCGGGCGGCGGAGCGGCAGGCGGGTCCGCGCAGGGCCGGACAGCGCGGCTCCGTTGGCGATGGCGGAAAGGACGGCGGCGCCGCGGGCGCCGAAGCCGAAGATCGGCCGTCGAAGGCGTCCGGCGACGCCCCCTCCCCCGGGAAGTCCGACTTGGAGGAACCGGCGGCGGGATCCGGTGGTGTCGAAAACCGAACCAGTGGCGCGGAGCGGCGGGACGCCGGCGTCGGGGAAGCGCAGGCGGGGCGGAGCGGCCGCGAACCGGACAGCAAGGCCGGCAAGGGCAAGGCCCCGAAGAGCCCGGCGGCGGACCGCAACGAGAAGGTGACGGTGTCCAGGTTCGTCGCCGAGGAACTGGCGGACGACCCGCACCGCGCGAAGATCGCGGAGCGCCTGGCCGACTTCTTCGGCAAGCTCGGGGAGAAGCGGGTCTCGCGGGCGCGGCAGCGGGGCCTCGCGGCGCTGGTGCGCGGCGACCTGGCCGGGGTGCCGCCGACGTCGCTCGAGGAGGCCGGCAAGCGCCGCGGCGGCCGGCTCGACGCGTCCGATCCCCGCCGCTCGAGGTGCCGGCAATGCGGCGTGGGCTTCGACATGCCGGGCACCGGCGGCGACCGCGGGGACGGCGTGTGCCGCGCCTGCGACCTGCACCCGCGCACCCGGGCGCCGGTGAACGTCGGCTCGCTCCTCGACGGCGTGGCGGAGCGGCTGCGCAACCCCGATTGACGGCGCGCGTCCGGCGCGCCTGCACACCGAACATCCTTGTTACAGCGGTCTCCGCGGAGGCCGTTTTCGTCCCGCCCGTGGTGCGGAAAGCGACACCTGCCTGGTGGCGATCCCCGCACCGTCGCGGTTCGGAGATCGCGACCATCCAAAGCAAAGCAAAAGAGAAATGTGAAAGAAAAAAGCTGCTGCCGCCGCGTCGCGCACGGCACGAGGCAGCGTCGGTCGCGAAGGACGGAGTTGAATCGAAGGCGACGGTGTTTCGCTCGGGGCGGCGGACGCCGGGGATCGAGGAAGCTGCGCCGCCAGCGGCGAAGAGTCTTGAGGGGGCCGTCGTGGTAGGCGACGGCGTTGCCGACGCGGCCCGACGGCCCGGCGGGCGATCTCGGGCGACGCGACGCTCGCCACAGTGGCCTGGTTCGATGCTTGGGCCGCGTTTTCGGAAAACGAGGGCGCTGTGGAGCGCGATGGAGTGGCGGATCCGACCCGGCAAGGGCCTTCGGGCGGCGGTTTTCGTGCAGGGAGCGGAGTGGGGACCGTCGCCGCGCGGCCGGGAATGAGGGGGTGGCGACGATCGAGGCGCGACGAGCCGGAGCGGCCGCGCCTCGACCGCGAGGCGGATCAACTGCGGCTCAGTCTCCAACCCGTATCGTGGATGGAGCGGGCCCATTCGCGCTCCTCGCGCGGCTCGGGATCCGGCAATGGCGACCAGTATGCGGCGCTCGGCTGAGGCTTGGGGCGGGCGTTCCACGGGCTGACACCGCGGTCGAGATTCGACGGGGTGTGGACGCGCTCGGGCTGCGCGGCGAACTCGTCGATGACGGCGGCGTCCCGGTTGTCCCGGCGGCTCTGCTCGCGCTCGGCGTCGCGGTCCTCCCGGCAGCGCGCGCAGAGGTAGTCGCCCTCGGCCCGCGGACGGTAGGCGCAGCGTCGGCAGCCGCCAAGTTGGACAAAATGTCTGCGGCGCCTGCGGCACGATGCCGCTCGACGATCGAGACAGGAGCGGCACGACTTCGCCAGGGTCCGGTCGGGCTTGATCCAAACGGGCTTTGAGCAGCGTCTTTGCGCGCATGTCGGCAAGGGCTCGTCGAGGACGGGCGGCGGGACGAAGCCGGGCGGGAGCCGTCCGCTCCACTGGGCGACGATGAGTGCGATGTCCATGGAAGTTCTCCTCTGTTCAGGCTGGAGTGCCGACGCGGGTTGCGTCGGATGCCTGGACAGGGCGGACACCGGCGCGCAGGCC
>JAPOYV010000112.1 GCA_026706385.1 Gammaproteobacteria bacterium | reverse complement strand
GACGATCTGCCGCTCGTAGCCGGGCAGCCCACGCCGGATCTCGCGGGGCAGGTGCAGCTTCTCCTTCGCCCAAACCGGGACGAACTGCAGGAACGACCGGAACCCCCGCGGCGCGTAGGACAGGTAGGTTTCGAGCAGCCGCTCGAGCTTCAGGAACGGCTTGTCGTAGAAGCCGACGTAGTCGAGCGACTCCGGCCCCACGCCCGCCTCGCCGAGGCAGTAACGAATCGCGTTGGTGGGGAACGCGTGGTCGTGTTTGCGCCGGGTGAATCGCTCCTCCTGGGCCGCCGCGACAACGTCGCCGTCGATCAACAGCGCCGCGGCGGAGTCGTGGTAGAAGGCGGAGATGCCGAGAATCGCCAGCATCACGTCGAGAACGATAGCCCAGAAGACGACCGTCAGGCCAACCGCGACGGTCGAGCGCTGACGCCAACTCCTTGACGCGCCTCCCGGTCGGCCGAGCCTCCTCTGCATCCGACGGAAGATTGACGCAGAACTCCTGCAGGGACTGGAACCCCAGCCGTCACCCGATTGACGATCAGCACCGACGGCTCCTCGGCCGCCTCGCCGACCAGCGTCGCCGCCTGCGCGAGCGCGGCGACCCCGAGCACTTCCCGCTCCTGCGGCGCCTTCCGGGCACTGGGACGAATCGACGGTCCATTGACGCGGACGGGGTCGCCAGATTATTGACGCATTGCGACCACGGCACCTAGCAAGCGGGCCATCGACCGGAGTCTCCCGCGTACCGGTGCCATCGGCGAGGCTTCCAGCACTGGGGACGCTGTCGAGCACGCCAGGTGTTCGGGACCCTTGCTCCGCGCCGGCCGGGAAGCGGCGCGACCTCGCTGGCGGGTCGCTCGCGGGCGTGGGGGCGTCGTAGAGCGCCGCTCCGTGGCGGAACGCAACAGCTCGCGACGCTCGGCACGTAACCTCCAGATCTGGAACGACTTGACGCGACCAGGCGCGCTCGTGCGGCTCGCCTACCGTTGCAGGCCGCGACAGGTCACCGTCGCGACTCGATACCACCTCTGGCAGGAGATAACTATCTGGAAGTCAGTCAGTTACAGCACATCGACGAATCATGGCCTGGCTCTTGCTTAGAGGCAGCGCGACCGCCGCGGTGAGCGGCCGGATTGTCCGGCACGACGCATGCGCGGTGGAGAGTCCGTGAGGAAAGCCGATGTTGCTGAACGTCCCTACCACGGCTGCGCAGGCGCGTCGCGATGAACTCGTTCGGGCGGGAGCGGAGCACCGCGGTCGCGATCGACGGCGCTGGATCCGGCGGGCGGCCGCCGTCGTCGCCGGGGTCGCCCTGAGCGCGGCCCTAGGCGTCGAGCCGGCGAAGGCGCAACTCCCTTCCTGGCTGTTGATCACCGATCCGTCGGTTGACGAGGGCGGCACGATGACGTTCGAGGTGTTCATTGCCGCGAACGGAAGCGTGCCGGGCGGCTTCAAGGTGACGCCGACCTTCACCGACGGGAGCACGCAGCACAGTGGATACGGCACGGCAAAGAACGGCACGGACTACACCGCGACCGCGAACCCGGCGACACTCACCTTCCAGGGCAACGCAAGGGAAAGGCACACCTTCACGGTAGCGACCACTCAGGACACAGTGGCGGAGCAGACCGAGATCTTCACCGTCAACCTGAGCGTCACCGAAACGACGGCCAGGTTCCAGATCGATGACGCGACGGCGTACATCCGCGACAAGGACTTGTCGACCGTGACGATCGAGGATGAATCGACCAGCGAGGGCAGCGGGATTACGTTCAGGGTGACGGTGGACAATGCAGTGGAGGACGGCTTCACCGTGACGCCGAGCTTCACCGACGTCACGGCCACGAAGGGCACCGACTACACGGAGAACACGGCGGGGATCAGCTTCGCGGGCACCGCGGGCGAGTCGAAGACCTTTACGGTGGCAACAATCCAGGACCAGTTGGGTACGGAAGCCACCGAGACGTTCACGGTGAACCTGGCGGTATCCGGAACCAAGGCGAAGGTGACGGCGAGCGACACGGCGACCGGCAAGATCTACAACGTTCCGGCCCTCTCGATCGACGACGCGTCGGCCGCCGAGGGCGACCCGATCACGTTCACGGTGACGCTCGACGGGGAGGTGACGGATGGACTGACGGTGACACCGAGCTTTACCGACGGAACGGCCACGAAGGGCACCGAGAACGCAGACTACACAGAGAACGTGGCGGCGCTCAACTTCGCGGGCACCGCCGGCGAGTCGAAGACCTTCACGGTGGCGACGACCGATGACCAGGTGGTGGAAGGCGACGAGACGTTCACTGTGAACCTGCAGGTATCCGGGGCGACGGTGACGGCGAGCGACACGGCGACCGGCACGATCGAGAACGACGACACCGCAACGCTGACGATGCGCTCGACTGGGCCGAGTTCGTCCGAGACCGCTGACGCGTCAGCCGAGGAAGGGGACGGGATCGAGTTCACCGTGACTGCGAAGAGCGAGGTGGAGGGCGGCTTCACCGTGACGCCGAGCTTCACCGACGGCACAGCCACGCAGGGCACTGACTACACTCCGAACACGGCGCAGCTCACCTTCACGGGCACCGCCGACGAGACGAAGACCTTCACGGTGGCGACGACCGAGGACCAGGTGGTCGAAGGCGATGAGACGTTCACTGTGAACCTGGCGGTTTCCGTGACATCAGAGCCGGAAACGGCGACCGGGACGATCCTCAACGACGACACGGCAACTCTGACGATCGAGGATGCATCGGCCAGCGAGGGCGACGGGATTACGTTCAGGGTGACGGTGGACGCGGCGGTGGAGGACGGCTTCACCGTGACGCCGAGCTTCACCGACGTCACGGCCACGAAGGGCACTGACTACGAAGCGAACACGGCGGCGCTCACCTTCGCGGGCACCGCCGGCGAGTCGAAGACCTTCACGGTGCGGACGACCCAGGACTCGGTGGTGGAAGGCGGCGAGACATTCACGGTTGGCCTGGCGACTTCCGGGCCCTCAGCGACGGTGACCGCGACCGACACGGCGACCGGAACGATCCGCAACGACGACGACACGCCGGAGGTCAACCTGTCGTTGAGCCCGTCGAGCGTGCGCGAGGGCGCCTCCGACAC
>JAPOYV010000119.1 GCA_026706385.1 Gammaproteobacteria bacterium | reverse complement strand
CGCCATCGTTCTCGACCCTGCGCCGCTACGCCGAAGCCACCGGCACGCGGCTGACGATCGGCTTGGCGCCGGTGCCGCGTGCCGAAGGCCGAACGGGTGAAATCGGGGCGTAGGGCAATAAGACGACAACAACGGCCTCGAATGCGCCCCGATTGGAACGAATCCGCTTTCAGTTCGCTTACGGTATCGTGAGACACCGCGATGAGCCAAGAAGTAAAGGCGTGAAATTATCGGTTAATCAATAGATTACGATATACACGAGAAATTACACTGTCTAACTCTCCAAAAAAGTGCCGCCTGGCCGACGCCCGGGCGGCAGCGCCGGACCAGACCCTCCTGTTCCCGCTATACGAAGGACTCCGGATCGACCCGAAACGCGCTCGTATCCAGTCGCTAAGTCGTTGGCAGCAGCGAAGCTGTTCGCTGCCCCCGTGACCACCCGAGGTTGCCTGACCATCCAGCTCAATACTACGTTGACGCCGCTCCGACCCCGCACCAAAACCACTAACGGTTCCAGTAACCTTCGCTGGACAGGATGGTATAAATATAGTTGAATCAATGTGTTGTAAGCGGCTTGTCTCGGACCGGTAGGTCCGCCACGCCCAGTTCCGCCATTCGCCTTGGCACAAGGGCCCGTGCGGGGCACGAGGCCCGCGCACCTAGAGGACTTAGATGATGTCGGCCGGCTCGAGCTTGAACTCCTCGATCACCTGATCGGCATAGTCGATGCGGCCCGTAATGGCCGCCGGGTCGCCATTGCAGAGCCGCAAGCAGGCCTCCGCCATGTGTTCGACCGGGGTCACCCGATCCTTGTTGCTCTCGTTGATGAGCTTGTGGTGCACCACGCCCGGCGTGGCCACCAAGCCCGGCGAGATGACGTTGACCGCGACCCCGGTTCCGTAGAGTTCCTGGGCGAGCCCGGTCGTGAACCGCTCCAGCGCCGCCTTGCACATGCCGTAGACGGTGCCGCCGTGGCCGCCGGGTGCCGTCGCTTGTGGGTGGATGGCGGCATGCGAGGAGATGTTGAGAACCCAGCCGGCACCACGCTCGATCATTGACGGCAGACACAGTTGCGCGAGCTCGAAGGGCCCCCACACCTGCACGTCCATCATGATGCGAAAACGCTTCTCGGCGAAGTCCTTGACCGGCATGAACCAGGTCACCGCGGCGTTGTTGACTAGGATGTCCACGGGACCGTAGGCGGCTTCGGTGGCGGTGATGAGGTTGTGCCTGTCTTCGGCCACGGACAGATCGGCCTTCACGGCGATGGCCTCCCCGCCGGCGTCTCGGATGGACTGGACGGTCTCGTTGATGGAGCCCGGCAGGAAGTGGTCGGCCGGGTCGACGGACCGCGCCGAGACCACGACCTTGGCGCCTTCCATGGCGTAGCGCTTGGCGATGGCTTCCCCGATGCCGCGGCTGGCGCCCGTGACGACGGCGACCTGGCCGCTTAAGAGTCCGTTTCGATTCACTGCTGGCATGTGCTTTCCCTCCCAACGTGTCAGCGCGCCTTGCGCGGCGCGCAAAGCGCAAGATCATAACCCTTGTCATCCGTCCGTGTAGTCCCGCACCACCCGGGAACCGATGCCCGTCAGCACCTCGTAGGGAATGGTACCTGCGGCCGCGGCGACGTCGTCGACGCGTACCGTGTGCCCGAACACTTCCAGCCAATCGCCAACGGCGACCGGCGATCGGGCTGCCGTGACGTCCACGTGCATGAGATCCATGGAGATGCGTCCGATCACGGGCAGCCGCTGACCCCGACAGGCGACGGCGCCGCGGTTGGAGACCGCGCGCGGGACCCCGTCCGCATAGCCGACACCTAAGACCGCGATGCGGCTCTCGCGAGTCGTCTGGAACGTCCCGCCATAGCCGACCGGCTCGCCGGCACCGACGGTGCGCAGCCCGACCACACGCGCTTCCAGGGTCGCGACGGGTCGCATGGGACTGCGGCCGGTGGCGAACGGGTTGCCCCCGTAGAGCGCGATGCCGGGGCGAGCGACGTCGCCGCCGATGCCCGACAGCGCGCCCGCCGAGTTGCCAAAGCTGGTGCGCGCGTCGGGGAAGAGGCGCGTGAAGGCGGAGAAGCGGGCGGCTTGGCGGTCGCTCAATGGATCCCCGCGCCGGTCCGCGTTGGCGAGGTGGGACAGCACCAGGCTCACGAGCAAGCCGTCGAACGGCGCCGGGTCGAAGCTCCTGAAGTCGAAGCCGAGCCGGTGCATGCCGGTGTCGACGTGCACGGCGGCCGGCAGGTGCCGATGGCGACGCCAACGGGCAACTTGGGGCGAGTCGTTGAGTACGGGGGTGAGGCCGTTCGCGGCCATGCGTGCGGCATCGTCGGCGTCCATGGGCCCGGAGAAGACGTAGATGCGCGCCTCGCCGAGGCGACCTGCGAGGTCCAACCCCTCGGCCACGGTGGCGACGAAGAAATCCGCGCAGCCTTCCCGGCGAAGGGCTTCGGCGACGCGGCGTGCGCCGAGACCGTAGCCATCCGCCTTGACGACGGCGCCCGCGCCCGGGGTGATGGCGGCGAGTGTCCGATAGTTGGCACGGAGCGCGGCGAGGTCGACTGTCAGGCGGGCGAGGTCCATCGGGTGGCGCGGTCGATTGTCACGGTGTCCAGCGGAAACGGGCGAGGCTGATACGGTCGTCGCGGATGTCGATCCCTTCGCTACGAAGCCGGTCCTGCTGGTGCCGACCGGCGGCACCGCGCAGGGACACGCGGCCGTGGGCGTTCACCACGCGGTGCCACGGCAGGCGGGTATCGGCGGGCAACGTGGCGAGCGTGCGGCCAACGCGCCGCGCGCCCCGCGGCAGACCGGCGAGTTGCGCCACCTGCGCGTACGTTGCCACCGTGCCCCTGGGTATGCTCCCAACGACTTGCCAAATGCGCTCGTCCAGGCTGGCGTCCGGCATTGCCGTGTGCTCCACGAAATGTGCAAAGCGGGGGTTGAATAACCGAAATCCGCCCCTATGATACGCACCGCGCCGGTTTAGCACTCTCCTCGATCGAGTGCTAAACCAGGTGAGGGACTGGGATTTCGGTTAGGCATTGGGAGAACGCTAGTCATGAACATCCGACCACTACACGACCGCGTGGTCGTGCGCCGCATCGAGGAGGACGCCATGTCCGCCGGCGGCA
>JAPOYV010000009.1 GCA_026706385.1 Gammaproteobacteria bacterium | reverse complement strand
CGATGCAGTTGCCGTGCCGTCGCTTGCGGCGACCCCGGCGTGTCTTGCGACATGGGCCGGCGGCCTCTTGTCCGGCGGCGATGGCGTCGTGGCTGCTGTGGTCGTCTGTCAAACCCGACAACCCAATGCCGGGATGCCTCCCGGCGCCGCGACCGCCTCGGTCGCCACGACAGTTTCGGCTTCGATCAAGGACTCTGCTTTGTCCCGTCGTGCCGCGCGGGTCGTCAGAAGATCCCGCGAGGCCGCCGCCCTGCCGTGTTCGATGCCCTTGCCGCCGGTGCTTACGGGCCGGCGCATGGCGCATCCGGTCGATCCGCCCCCGCCGCCTGTCGGCGCGTGGCGCATCCGTGCCCGATGCCGGTGCATCTCCCCGGCGACTCCGGAATGCGCTAGCGTCCCGGAAGCGGCACCTCGGCGTCGGCATCCCTGCAATGGTCGCCGCGCCGCTGCCGGATTCCCGCCGGCCGTCCGGTCTCCCGGTCTGATCGGAATGGCTCCCGATCAGCCGCCCAAGGGCGGCCCCAAACGCCGTCAGAATAGCACCCGGCACCAAAGCGGCACCAGCGCCGCATGTTTAGCACGCCCGCCGCCGCTGCGCTCCAGCACCGTTTAGCGCGCTGTCACTACCTACTTACACGCCACGCCGACTCCATTGCCGGAGGACGGCCGGACGTTGTGCGACAGGTCGCAGGTAGTGACAGCGCGAGGGCCGCGTCGTGGCCTCACCGCATCAGTCTGCCGAGCGCGAGAATCGTCTCGGTCTCCATGGGCTCGTCGTAGCCACCCACGCGGGCCGCCTCGACGGCCGCGCGGTAATGCGCGATGAGAACCGCGATGGTCCCAATCAGGACGGCCACCTCCCTCTCCAGGCGGTCCACCTCCCGCTTCATCGAACCGATCTCGTCGCGCAGACGCCGTCTCTCATCCTCTCCGAGTTCGTCCGAGCGCAAGTCGGCCTCGCGATCCGAGATGTCGGCCTCGAGCTGCTCGATCCGGTCCCGCGAGGAATCGATGGCGTCGCCGCTGGCCCGCAGTTCCGTCAACGCGTCGTGAACCGCCCGCCCCAGGCCGTAGCCGTGGCGGAAACCCGGTTCCAAGTCCGGAGGACACACGGGATCGCCCGATGCGCCCGAGCGGCCTTCCCGGTAGCCGTTGGCTTCGGTGCAGAAGACCGCCAGCCCGCGTTGGCGTCCCGCCAGGTACGCTTCGCCGTCCGGGACGACGCCATGCTCGGCGCAGTCGCGCCGGTAGCGGTTGAGGTCGGAGATCGGTCGCCCAAGCTGTCCGTCGGCCTCGCCCATCACGGCCCAGTCGGCGGAGACGCAGTCGGCCTCGGAAAGCGTGGCGCAACCGTGCAGGGCCATGGCCAGTGCGAGCCCTGACGCGCCGGCCAGAACGCTCAGTCCGCGCGCCGCCGGTCGGATGCCGCCTGAAACCTCTCGCAGTAGTTCCGCCAGCCCGGATCGCTGCGCCCACTGCAGAAGCGACCGCACGTCGAACGAAGTCGCCGAGCCGGGACACACGCAGGCATCCGGGCGTGGTCGATTAGTCGTGGCGCGCGAACCCATCCTGGGGACGATTGTACCCGACTCTCACAACGTCCCATTGGCTCGTCGGTCCCGGCCTGCACCGCCACAGCCCCCAATTTGGGTAACCCGCCTGCCAGCCGAATCGTGTGTCTGCAACTCACCGGAGTCCGTGCGTTTCCGCGAGCCTGTCGTGGCCCTCGACCGTGATGTGGAAGCCGTATAACGGATGTGCGTCGATCCATTCGGCCAGGCCCTCGTCGGCCAACGACTCGGCCGCGCGCTCTTCCTCGGCCGTCAGTCCCTTGACGCCGAGGCGTCCGTCTACGTCCTACGCCATCCGCTCGAGAAACTTCAGCTGCTCGTCATTCATGCCGCTTGCGTCCGCAGGCGCGTAGCGCCACTCACCGAGTCTCGACTTCGGGCGGAACGACGAACCCGAGCGGGTCGCTGGCCTGCGCGTCTACCCGCCTGGTCCGAACGCCCGCGCGGAGCACCTGGAACCGGCGGCGCGCGACGGGGTGGTGGTAGGCGTCCAGCTCCTCGATGTCGGTCACCGCACGCCACGATCCGTCCGGCCATCCTCTCCTGTTGGCGAACTCCCTCGCCGCCCCCTCCAGCGTCTCGGCGGCGGTGTCGACCCACTCGCCGTCCCACACCGACAGATTCCTGTTGGTCTTCAACCCCATGCGCAGGTCTCCGCTGTCCCCTGGTACCGAGGCGCGCGAGCGTAACACGCGAGCCCGATGCCGCCTTTCGGTACTGCCATAGTCCTCGAATAGTGGTGTTGGCTGGTTCGATAGGCCCGTACCGAAGCTCGTTTCCGCTTGCCACGCTGGGCGCGTTCGTGGATCATCGAGCCTCGGTCAATCGATCCGCACGACAGGGTGTCCGACTCCGCGACGAACGACAGGGACGACCTCCGCAGCGTCGTCCAGCAGCACCGCAAGGATGCGAGGCGGGCAGCCGAACACTATCAGATTCGCCATCGCCGGTTCACCCGCCTGCACGTCGTCGGAAACGTCCTGCTCGTCGGCTTGGGCTCCGGCTGTTTCGTCTCCGCGTTCGCCATCGCCATTACGGGGGAACGCCTTGTGCCCGAACCGCTGATCGGCCTCCAGCAGGTGCTCGGGATTCTGCTCGCGATCGTCGTGCTCTGGTCCCTGGTCGCCAATCACGCGGTCAAGAGCGCGCTGGCGCTATCCGTCGCGCGGGAGACGTACGAGATCGTGCGCCGGCTGACCGAGTTGCTGGGCGAGATCGACGCGGGGGTGGACGAGCTTCGCGTGCGGCAGGAACTGGATCGCCTGCTCGACAGGCTCGCCGAGGCGACGCTCAGGTTCGGGGACGTCGGCACCGTGAACGTCGGCGCGCACGATACGGTGTCGCCGGCCATGCCGTCCTTCGCGGCGCGGCTGGTCCGGCCCTTCCGGCCACAGACCTCCTCCCACGATTCCGCGGCGGAGTGACGGATCCGGTCGCGCCGGACGGCCGGCAAGCGGAATGTCAGCTCGACATGTTCCGGGATCTACCCGAAGGCCGCCTGTTTCTGCTGCTGGCGGTCCTTGAGCACGAGGCCATGAAGGCGGCAGCGCGCGGTCGCGTCCGGGATGCCATACGCGAACTGTCCGAACTGCGAGAGGAGCTTGCCGGAGCGGCAACCCCCACGAGCGCCGCCGTTCACATCCTGGGCACGGGAAAGACATCCGCACCGGAGCGTCCCTCCTCAGCCTGTAGGCGCGCCGCCAGTGCCGCCATCGCATAGCGACGCATGACTCCGGGCGAGTTCATCGCCAAGTGGCGCGCCTCCGAACTCAAGGAGCGCTCCGCGTCCCAGGAGCACTTCATCGACCTGTGCCGCATGCTCGGCGAGCCGACGCCCGCGGAGGCCGATCCGACGGGCGAGCGCTACAGCTTCGAGAAGGGCACCCGCAAGGACGGCGGGGGCGACGGCTGGGCGGACGTCTGGAAGCGCCACCACTTCGCGTGGGAGTACAAGGGCCGGCACGCCAACCTCGACCGCGCCTTCGCTCAGCTTCGCCAGTACGCGCTCGCACTCGAGAACCCGCCGCTGCTGATCGTCTCCGACATGGCCCGTTTCCGCATCCACACCAACTGGACCAACGCCGTCAGCCGGGTCCACGAGTTCGCGCTCGAAGACCTGGCGGAGCCCGCCGCGCGCAACAAGCTCAAGTGGGCCATGAGCGACCCCGAACGGCTGCGCCCGGACATGACGCGCCAGACGCTCACCACGGAGGCGGCGACCACGTTCGCGGAACTCGCGCAGTCGCTGCGGGACGACGGGCACCGCCCGGAGGTGGTGGCGCACTTCGTCAACCGCCTCGTGTTCTGCATGTTCGCGGAGGACTCGGGACTGCTACCGGACGACATGTTCACCAAGATGCTCCAGCACTCGCGCCGCTCACCGGAGGAGTTCGAGGACATGGCGAAGTCGCTGTTCGCCGCGATGTCGGTCGGCGGACGCGTGGGTTTCGAGGCGGTCCCGTGGTTCAACGGCGGCCTGTTCGAGGACGACGCCACGCTGCCGATGGACCGGGAGCAGATCGACATCGCCTACCGCGCCGCCGACCTCGACTGGTCGGAGATCGACCCGTCCATCCTCGGCACCCTGTTCGAGCGCGGACTCGATCCCGACAAGCGGTCGCAGCTCGGCGCGCACTACACCGACCGCGAGAAGATCATGCGCATCGTCGAGCCCGTGGTCGAGCGGCCGCTGCTTGCCGAGTGGGCCGCTGCGAAACGCGAAATCCAAGGAGTCCTGGACGAGGCGGACGCGGCCAGCACCCGGAGTGTCGCCACCCGCCGCCGTCGCCGCGCCCGGGACCTCTTCGTCGCGTTCCTCGAACGTCTGCGGGCGTTCACCGTTCTCGACCCTGCGTGCGGGTCCGGCAACTTCCTCTACCTCGCGCTGCTCGCTCTCAAGGACCTCGAACACCGCGTCACCCTTGAGGCCGAGGCGATGGGCCTGCAGCGCGAAATGCCGCGCATCGATCCCGGCAACGTCAGGGGCATCGAAATCAATCCCTACGCCGCCGAACTCGCCCGCGTGTCCGTGTGGATCGGCCAGACCCAGTGGATGCTGCGCAACGGCTTCGGCACCAGCAAGCCCATCCTCAGTCCGCTGGACAACATCGAATGCCGCGACGCGGTCCTGTCGCCGGACGGCACGGAGCCCGACTGGCCGCAGGCGGACGTGGTGATCGGCAACCCGCCTTTCCTCGGCGGCAAGCGGCTCATCCGCGGCCTCGGCGAGGAGTACGTCGCACAGGTGTTCGCCGCCTACCGCAGTCGCGTACCGCGCGAGGCAGACCTTGTGACCTACTGGTTCGTGAAGGCCGGCGAGCAGGTCGCGGCGGGCAAGGCAGACCGCGTCGGCCTCGTGGCGACGAACTCGATTCGCGGAGGCGCCAACCGTAGGGCGCTGGGTACCGCCACCGAGGGACACCTCATCTACGACGCCTGGTCCGACGAGCCGTGGGTGATCGACGGCGCGGCCGTGCGGGTTTCCCTGATCTGCTTCACCGACGAAGGCATGGAGCACACGCCCGATCCCGCGCTGGACGGGGAACGCGTCGATGCGATCCACGTTGACCTCTCCGCGCGCCGGGGCAGCACCGGTGTCGATCTCACGGCCACGAAACGGCTACGCGAGAACGCCGGCGTCGCGTTCATGGGCGACACGAAGAGCGGAGCCTTCGACGTTCCCGGCGAGCTCGCCGCC
The DNA here is from genome assembly GCA_026706385.1 of Gammaproteobacteria bacterium. Taxonomy (GTDB): domain Bacteria; phylum Pseudomonadota; class Gammaproteobacteria; order Pseudomonadales; family Azotimanducaceae; genus VXYL01. The sequence goes on along the minus strand of JAPOYV010000009.1, from coordinate 23,246 downwards.
GAGTGGCTGCGGCTGCCCGCGAATCCGAACGGCCAGCCCAACGCCGGCGTGCTCAAGCCTTGGGTCAACGGCATGGACGTCACGCGCCGCCCCGCCGGGAAATGGATTGTCGACTTCGGGTGGGAAATGGCGGAGAGGGAGTCCCCCACCTACAAGCCGATAGCCGCACCAAAACACTTCATGAAATTCACCTTAATTCATTGATTTATCTAAAAGATAAGACTCTCGTCGTGTCTTGACGCCCCGACCTATTTCGCCGATAATTGGCTCTATTGTGGGACCAATTGAGGGACCATCCTCATGGCGAATGGAAAGCGGCTGAACTTCCAGTTCGTTAAGAACGTCGCTCACAGCGGGCGGAAAGGGGCGGACAAGCATTTCGACGAGCATGGGCTGATCCTCCGCGTTCGGGCGTCCGGAAGCAAGCACTGGATATGGAGGGGCACTGTCCGAGGGAGGCGACGGGACCTGGGCCTGGGCACGTTCCCGTACGTTTCTCTCGGGGAGGCGCGGGATAAGGCGTTCGAGTATCGGAGGCTGGCGAAAGCGGGCGAGGACCCGGCGGCGGTGCATGCGCCGGCGGGAACGACCGAGGTGCAGGCGAAGTCGAACGCGCCGACGTTCCGCAAGGCGGCGGCCGCGGTGATCGACCTGCACCGCCCGACCTGGCGGAATCCGAAGTCGGCGGCGCAGTGGGAGGCTTCGCTCCGGGACTATGCCTACCCGGTGCTCGGGGACATGCGGGTGGACGAGATCGGCAGCGGCGACATCCTGCGCGCGTTGCGGCCGATCTGGAACGCGAAGCGCGAGACGGCCCAGCGGGTCCGGCAGCGGATTTCGGCAGTGATGAAGTCCGCCATTGCTGCGGGCCACAGGCTGGACAACCCTGCCGGTGACGCGTTGACTGCGGCGCTACCGAAGGGCGGTCGAAAACAGCGGCACCAACGCGCGGTTCCGCACCGGGAAGTGGGAGCGGCGCTCGAGGCGGTGCGCCGGTCGAACGCGCAGACCTCCACGAAGCTCGCATTCGAGTTTCTGGTGCTGACTGCGGCCCGGTCTGGAGAGGTCAGGATGATGACCTGGGACGAGGTGGACGCGGAGGACGGAGTTTGGACGGTTCCGGCGTCGCGCATGAAGTCGGGCCGCGAGCACAGGGTTCCGCTCAGCGGTCGGGCGGTCGAGGTGCTGGTTGAGGTCGGGGAGCTGCGGCAGAACGAGCTGGTGTTCCCGTCTGCGAGGGGGCGGCGCATGAGCGACAACACGCTCTCGAAGCTGCTTCGTGACCTCGGCATCGACGCCGTTCCGCACGGGTTCCGGTCGAGCTTCCGCGACTGGTGCGGAGACAGCGGACATTCGCGGGAACTCGCGGAGGCGGCACTGGCACACGCGATCCGTAACAAAGCGGAGGCCGCCTATGCTCGTACGGACCTCCTTGCAAGGCGCCAGGGGCTGATGGAGGCGTGGAGCCGGTACTTGGAGGCGCGGTCGGGAACGCACGACGGGGCCAGTTAGATTACGGCGTTAGGCCATCGGAGGCCGATAGCGGCGATGCCGCGCCGGAGCGCCGGCTGGCTGAGCGCCAGGCGCGCACGGTGCCCCTAGTGGACTCGTCCCAACAAGGGGCACCACCGGCAGCGGGTGAACCGCCTCGGCCCGAATCGGGATCGGCAATACGCTGGTCTACATCGCCTGCCACCGGGAACGATGTGTAGGGTCGTCGCCGACGGGCGGGTCGAAATGGAACGAATGCCGTGGAGGACAGCGTCAGACCGCTGGGGCTGACGAGGGAGTACGCGTTGTTCGCACGCCACGAGAAGGCGCCGTGGCCCGGAGGCGGATCGCCTCGCTGATCGAGACCGCGAAGATGAACGACTTCGAGCCGTACGTCTATCTGAAGACGATGCTCTAGGCGATCGCCGCCAGTGGTCCCGTCGCGAGGATCGACGAACTCGTGCCCCGAGCCTGCATCTCGGCAACGGACTGACCTGTGGCGAGCGTATGGCCAGTCTGAAACCCGCTGGGCCAGCCTTGGTCGATGGCCTAACGGGTCCCATGTGAAGGATGGTGCGCTCGCATGGCTTATCCGGACAATCCCGCATGGATACCAAAATAATACTAATAAATTCCTAAAATCATACTCTTGACCTACGTTACCGGGGGTGTATTCCGCGCTGCGGCGTGGCATTCTTTAACGCCAAATGGCCCGGGGATGCACGTGGCCGGATAGCGACCAATGGAGTAAGCAACTACTGCTGAACAGAGACCGAAACCATGTACACGGGAAGGGATGAATCAATGCCTCTTACACAGAACCCACTGGAGAACCCCGGGATCCGTGGCGATATGGGCAGGGGCCCCCGCTCATGAAGCGAGCGGTAGCTGTCGCGCTGCTCGTTCTGGTGGGCTGCGAAACCTTGCAATCCGGCACGCCAGGCGAGTGGACGAAGGCGGTCGGTGGCTGGCCGAACGCCGCTCCCACCCTGGAGATTCTGTGTTCCGACACGGGGTCGCACACCCTGTACGTCAACCTGATCGCAGGCTGGGAGCCGTCCGGCCCCGGAACCGCCCGCGTGGACGGGAGCGGGCCGCACGAGGTCCGTTGGCATCGGCTCATGGAGGCCGGGCGCTGGATCGCGTTCGCGGGCGTGTTGGCCGAGGCACCGGACGGTGCCGGGATGGGGAACATAGTCGGCTGGTTCAGGAACCGGGACGACTACACGCCGCCGCCCGCGGCACTCGCCCCGTTGGTGCGGGAGGGCTCGGTGCTGTCCATCACGTTCGAGGGATACTCCGGGGGTGCGGCCTGGGATTTCGACCTTGAGGCCGTGCGTGTCGAATCGGCCGAGAAGTGCGAAGGGGGTGGTGGGTAGCGTGGCGACGAGGCCGAGCGGCTTGCAGGGACCCCCTGCGTGGTTTTGATCTGGACGAGGACAACGGCGGTCCTGACGGCACCACCTACGCTAACGGCGGGTTCTACGTCGTTGACAGCAAATTCTACGCGTGTTCGAGAACCGGGCAGCACGAAGCGTCTGGGGTTTTCGACCTGCAGCAACCAACCAATGGCCCCTCTGGGATCACGTACGCCCGCCGGAGGCGGTGCGGCGGCGAGACGACGGGCGGTTCCGCGTGGTCGATGAAACCGAACGCCAAGCGGGGTATCGCCAATCGCTGGACCCCAGTGGGTCCGGGGGTCGATGGGAACCCGAGGTGCTAGGTAGCGTGCGCGGATTCCATCACGTCCAACGCCTGACCCAGCTCGCCCGGTCATTTGTCTGCGCAGCGGTTCTGTTAGGTCCGTCGGCGGGCGCTACCGAGCGGGATGTGCTCGAATTGCTGGAGGGTGTTGGGGAAGTTGACGATCCGGCGGCCGAATGGGAAGGCGGCGCCCAGGCGCTGTGCGTCTACGGCGCCGACGCGGAGCCTGTCGTCGCCGGTTCCAAAGGAGCAGAGGTTGCGCCGCTTGTAGCGCTAGGCCGTTGGGGCGAAGGGCGGCTCGTGGTGTTCGGCGACGACGACTACTTCCGATCGGAAACGCTGGATGCGGCCGACAACGGCATGATGATGTTGAACGCGTTCGCGTGGGCCGCCGACGGATCACCGCACAGTATCGGTGCGGTTCGCGACGACGACTACGGGAGAAACCTGAAAGTCGGCGAGTTGAGGGACTGGCTCGACCGGGAAGGGTACAGCACGACCCGTGTCGAACCTGCCGCCGGGTCGCTCGCGGCGGTGGATGTCGTGTTCACGATCATGCACGGCGACCGGGGCGAGGACGAAATCGCCGCGTTGCAGTCCTTCGTCGAGTCCGGCGGAGGGCTCGTTGTCGCGGCGGAGGGGTGGATCTGGCAGCAGGATCATCCGCAAAGAAGCTTGGTGGAGGACTTCGCGGGCAATCGTCTGCTCCGGGACGCCGGGATCCAGTGGCGGGGCACGCGGCTTGTCCGCGACCCGGCGGAGCACATCGTGATCGACGGCCCGCCCGATCCCATGGCGCACGCGGGCAAAGCTCTGGATGCGTTGGTGGAGCATGCGGCAGGAACGCAGCTTCCCCTTGGCGAGCAGGACTTGCTCATAGCGATCAAAAGCGTCGAAAGAGCGATCCAATGTTTGCCCGCGGAGGACGACACCTTCGTAAGGCGGCTCGACGCCATCCTCGAGCAGGACGCGCGCTGGCCCACCGGGGACAGGCCGGTTGGGCTGGACGACCCGATGGCCCGGTTCGCGGCGCTGGTCGTTTCGTTGAGGCACGAGCGGACGCCGGCGGAACGGGTGCGGCCGCATGCGGCCGCCGCGGACTTTCCGGGCGCCGTCCCGGCGCAGGCACCGAGGATCACGCGGCGTTTCGAGTTGGAGCTGACGGGAGATCCGGAGCCAGTGCAGCGCGGCGTCTACCGTAACCATAACCAGGGGCGGCGGGCTTTGGCGCGCTGGCACTCCACGGGGTTGTACGCCGCGCCGGGAGAACAGGTGGTGGTGACCGTGCCGGCCGGTGTGGCGGACACCGGCTTGCTATTTGTTCAAGTGGGAATTCACGACCTGGATCTCTGGATGGCCAACGAGTGGAGGCGCATGCCGGCGATGACCCGGCGCTTCGCGATCACCCAACCGACGACATCTGTCGCGAACGCGTTCGGGGGACTGATCTACGTCCAGTCGCCGTTCGAGGTCGAGCTCGGGCGTGTGACGGTGGAGGTGGAGGGGGCGGTCGCCGCCCCGCGGTTCGTTCTGGGAGAGACGGACCCGGTCGCCTGGCGCGACGAGATTCGCAGCGCGCCGGGTCCGTGGGCGGAGATCGAGGGGCGGAACATGATCGTCACCACGGTCAGCGAGGAGGTGCGCCACCTCGACGACCCCGGGGCGGTGGCCGAAGTCTGGGACGAAGTGGCAGACCTCAATGCGGAGCTGGCGGCGTGGGTCGAGCCGGACGAACGCGTCATGCGCGAACGGTTCGTCGTGGACCGGCAGCTGCCCTACGGCGGCATGCTCGCCGGGTATCCGCTGCGGGCGCATCTCGACCAGCAGGGGCATCTGGTGGATGCGTTGTTCCTGCGGACATGCCGGAAGGACTGGCGCGGGAGCGGCGGGAGCGTCTGGGGGATGTACCACGAGGTGGGCCACAACCACCAGAGCCGACACTGGACGTTCGACGAAACCGTCGAGGTGACCGTCAACCTGTTCACGTTGTACGTCCACGAGCGCCTGTGCGGGATTGGAGTGGACGAAGTCGACTGGTTCCCGGGTCCGAGCGAACAGCTGCGGCGCCACGACTTCAAGCACCAGCATTTGCCGCCATGGAAGCGCGAACCTTCTCTGGGTCTGCACATGTACGTCCAGCTGCAGCGGGAGTTCGGCTGGGAGGCGTTCCGCCAGACCTTCGCGGAGTATCTGAATCTGCCGGAAGAGGAGCTGCCCGCGGACGACGACGGGAAGCGCGACCAGTGGCTGACGCGGTTCTCGCGCACGGTCGGGCGCAACCTCGCGCCGTTCTTCGAAGCGTGGGGCGTGTCCACATCGCGCGAAGCGAAAGAGGAGGTCGCCGGGCTGCCGGCGTGGCTGCCGCCCGCAAGCGGGTTTCCGATCCGGCCGGTCGCGCGGCTGGGGGACCTGGACGACGACGGGAACGACGACGTGGTGCTGCGCCACCTCGACGGGCGCTGGCACTACTACCCGATGAACGGTCGGCAACACGTCGCGGCGGGGCGCGGCGCTGCGGACCTTCCCCTCGAAGCGGGCTGGTCGTTCGCCGGCATCGGCGACTTCGACGGCGTCGAGGGCGACGAGGTGCTGCTGCGCCACGAGGACGGGCGCTGGCGACGGCATCCGATGAATGGGCGGCGACAGAGGGACGATCCGGCGGAACTGGCGTTGCCGCCGAGTCCGGACTGGCGGCTGGCGGCGGTGGGCGATTTTGATGGCGACGGAAGCGACGACGTGCTGCTACGCCACGTCGGCGGACACTGGCTTCTGCAGCCGATGCGGGACGGCGTGCCGGCGGACGGCGCCGACGAGGAGCGTATCGTGGTAGGTCTCGACTACCGCCTGGAGGGCGTCGGCGACTTCGACGGCGACGGCAAGGACGACCTCCTGCTGCGCCATGTCGAAGGGCGCTGGTCCTACCACCACACGGATGGGCGCGACGCTGTCGACGGCCAAATCGCGACGGAACTGCCGGACGACCAGGCGTGGCGGCTGGCGGGCGTGGGCGATTTCGATGGCGACGGCAACGCCGACGTGCTGCTACGCCATTGGGAGACCCGGCGGTGGGCCTACTACCGTTCGGCGGAAAGGACCCGATCGGGCTCGGGCGTGGTTCATCTCACGCGCAACCCGCGGTACGGCGTCGCCGGGATCGGCGATCTGGACGGCGACGGCAGGGACGACGTGCTGCTGCGCCGAGACGATGGCGTCTGGTACTACTACGCAATGGAGGGGCGTCGGGCGAAGGATCGAGGCGGCGCTAACCTGACGCGGGACGTTGCATGGGAAATGGCGAGGTGACGTGCCGGCGTTCCGGGAAGGCTGAGGACGAATCGATCCCGTGATTAAGTGCGGCTTGCGGCCTAGAGGAGTAAGAATGAAATCGGCGATCAACAGTCTGATAGTGGCAGTCGTCCTGACAAGCTGCGCGGCAGTGCCGGCCCCCCCTGTTCCTACTCCTGATGAACCCTCGGCCGCCGACAGGACCGAGCAGGAGGAAGAGGAGGACAGTGGCTGGTTCGAGAAGGTGATTTGGGCTTGGGCGCTGATGGGCGTGTTCGGATTGATCCTGAACGCCAGCGGCGATCCTGCCGACCCGCAACCGCAGCCCGGCCCGTAGATCTGTAGGAGGCAAGCGGCCAGGTTCGACGGTCCCAGGATGGCCTAGGACACGTCGCTCCCGGCGAACCGCGGAACCGCGTGTCGCCGAGCGTCTCGAGAAGGCGGATCCGCTGCGCCTGCGCATGGCCGGTGGCATGAGGTCGAGCCACCGGAGGCGAGGCGTGCCCGCGTGCTGAGTCTGGCGACGGTGGCACGGTGGCAACGAGGAAGTTCTTGACTCGATTCGCATGCGTGATTGGAGCGAGGGCCGAGGGTCTTGGTCGTGCGGGAGGCGCTATGGGGACTTGTGCAGACATGTGTGGAGGTGTTGTTGTGGCCGCCTGTCACTACCCATTGGCGGACGGAGCGCATGGCGGAGAAGGGGTAGTGACAGGCGGCGGAAGCGGCGTTCAGGCCAGTGGCGGCAAGGGATCTGCTAAACACGCGGGTGATGCGGGAGTAATGACGGCATGCTATTGTCCGCCGCGCTCACTCGCCGCCTCAGGGGGGCGTTGCCGGACGAAGCGTCTGGCGTGAGACGGCACCGGAAGGTGTCCACGTGCCTCGCCGCAATCGCGCGGCAGCGCGGTCGACGCGCCGCAAGGGCACCGAGCGCCACGTCGCGGTCGCGCGCGAAGGGGGGCGTTTCCCAGACGGCCATTGCGCTGCGGCGCGCGGGAGACCGCGCGGGCTCGACGATTCGGTCGGGCGTGCAGTCGGCAACAGGCCGTGGCGCGGGGTCTCGCGCGTGACGGAGGAGTGATCCGACGTCGTGCCTCTTTCGGGGCAGCGCAAGAGACCGGCGCGCCGAACGGCTGGCGGGACCGGTGTCTTCGGGACACGCCGCGGCCGCCGCATGCGACGGCAAGGGAATACGCGTCGAAGGGCTTTCACCGCAACCCGTTTGCGGAATCCGAACGACCTGCGTGGCAGGGAGCGGATTGCCCATCACAACTTAGCTCTTCGACCGGTTCCCCGGCCGCCTGGCGTGGCCGGGGAACGGACGGCCCGTGGGCGCGACTTCAGCGCCGTTCCCCGCAGATTTCGATTACGAAGAACGCCATCGCGGCCGGAGCCGGCGGCGAATCGTGACGGGCGCGTTTAGCGCGCGGGTAGACACGCGCTCGTTGACGCCGCCCATGACCGCCTTTAGGTTCCTGGCGGTTCCGGAGACGCGGTGCGGGAGCCGCCGATGCGCCAGTTGAACTTCGACCTGCAGCGCCTTCTCGAGGGCGACCGGCAGGGGTCGCACGGCACGCGGCGCATGCGGCGCTTCGTCCTGATGCAGGCGGCCGAGACCCTGCACCGGCTCGGCTACCGGGGCCTGCGGGCTAGGGGGCTGAAGGGCCGCCACGTCGAGGCGCTGGTCGTCGAATGGCAGCGCCAGGGCCTCGGCGCCGGCACGATGCGCAACCGGATGGCGCACCTGCGCTGGTGGGCCGGCAAGGTCGGCAAGGCGGGCATCGTGCGCAGGGACAACGCGAGCTACGGGATCGGGACGGGGGCGCGCTGACCGTTCAGGAATCGGCATCGGCGATCTCGGGCAGTCCGTGCTTGGCGAAGAGGTCGTTCAGCGCCTCGCCGAGGAGCGCCTGGACGGTGGTGTCGCCGTCGGCCGCGAGGCGCTTGAGCTGGCGGCGCACCTCCGGCCGGAAGTGGCCGGTGACGGTGATCTTGCCGACGCGGCCGGGCTGGGTGGCGCGCGCAGACGGTTCGGACGCGGCGTCGAGCGGCGGCTTGCCGCCGGGGCGGTTTCGCGCGGAACCCCGACCTGCCTGGTCGAGGATCGCGCGCCGCAGATCAGCGGACTTGGCCGGCATCGAAACGGGTTCTTCGGCGAGCGGGCACGTCGGCCGGCCGTCCAGTGGACTTGCCGGCTTTCCGCCTTGTGGACTTGCCGCCTCTTCGACTTGCGGGCAGTTCGGCTTTTCCGGTAGCCGACAAGCCGGGTAGGCGACCAGTGGACGAGTAGCCTTCCGGACTGGTCGACAAGCGGCCTTCCCTGCTTATGGACCGGTCGTCGTGCCGGGGAGTGGACAAGCCGGCTTTCCCGCTGGCGTGGAAGTCGCCTGCCGGACCGGGGGACAGGCCGGCGGCCTGCCGGGCGGCGTCGTAGACGGCGGCGACTTCCGCCGCCGCCTTGCCGCGGGGCTCGTACTCCTGGGCGCTGGCGCCCGCGGCGGCGGCGTAGTCGACGGCCGCGCGCAGGCCGAGGCTCGCGACGCACACCGGGACGCCCATGTCGGCGAGCAGCCGGCGCGCCTGCGGCTGGCGGGGTCCCCGGGGCGGGACGCCGTTGAGGACGCAGAGGAAGGAGGTGTCGGGCGCGACGGCGCGAATGGTGTCGACGGTGGCGGCCACGGTCTCGAGGTCGTACACGGCGGGCCGGCACGGAACGAGGACCAGGTCGGCGGCCCGGGCGGCGGCGATGGCGCCCTGCTCGATGCGCGGCGCGGTGTCCACGACCGCGAGATCCACGCCCTGCGCCGCCGCCGCGTCGAGCACGCGGGCGAGGCGCGGCGGCTGGGCGGGGACGACGACGGGGAGCTCGGCGTCGCGGCGGTCGCCCCAGCTGGCCGCGGTGGCCTGGGGGTCGAGGTCGACCACGACGGCGGCGAGGCCGTCCCGGACGGCCGCGCAGGCGACGGCGAGGCAGAGCGTGGTCTTGCCGGTTCCGCCCTTCTGCGCGACGACCGAGACGGTTCTCATGCGTGTGGACCGGTCCTCTTTCCGGAAGGTTCCGGGGGCAGTGTACGGGCCGGGCCGGGGGACTGGCAAAGGAAAAAGTCGTAGCCGGGCGCTAAGCGGCGCGGCCTCGATGCTCTTTTATCCTGTTGATAAACAATGATTTTTTAGCACAGTAGGAATTGACGGGAGTCCCGGCGATGCGGTAGACAGTAGACGCAAGGGAGGACGCGCCCGCGGCGGAAACGTCGCTGGATTTTCGGGGATCCGCCCCCCGTCGGGGGACGATCGCGAGAGGTACGCCGTGGCCGATGCCGACTCCCTGCCCACCCTTCGGCGCCTGCGTGCGCGGACGGCATGCGGCAGCTGAACTACGACCTGAAACGCCTGCTGGAGCGCCACCGGGAGGGCGGCTTCGTCACCCGGCGGGACCGCTCCTACGCGCTGGCGCAGGCGGCGGACACGCTCGAGCAACTCGGCTTCCGGCGGCTGCGCGCCGCGGGACTGAAGCGCAAGCACGTCGACGCGCTGGTGCGCGAGTGGCAGCGCCGGGGGCTGTCGACGGGCACGCTCAAGAACCGCATGGCGCACCTGCGCTGGTGGGCGCGTCATGTCGGTCGCCCGGGCGTAGTGGACACCAATTCCGGGCACGGCATCGGCAACCGCAGGTACGTCACGAACCGCGACAAGGGCCGCGCGCTCGACCCGGACCGCCTGGCGCGGGTGCCGGACGCGCACGTGCGGATGTCGCTGCGGCTGCAGGCGGCGTTCGGGCTGCGCCGCGAGGAGGCGATCAAGTTCACGCCGTCGTACGCGGACCGGGGCGGCTCGGTGGTGCTGAAGGCCGCCTGGACGAAGGGCGGGCGGGCCCGAGAGATCCCTATCTGGAACGAGGGACAGCGCGCAGTGCTCGAGGAGGCCCGTCGCCTGACGGGCGGCGGCGCCCTGATTCCCGGCGGTCGCGACTACCTGGCGCAGCGCAAGGTCTACGAGAAGCAGACGCAGGCGGCGGGCCTCGTGCGCATGCACGGCCTGCGCCACCGCTACGCGCAGTCGCGCTACGAGAACCTGACGGGCTGGAAGGCCCCGGCGGCCGGCGGGCCGCGGCGGCGGTCGCTGTCGCCGGCGAGGCGGCGGGCCGACAACGCGGCGCGCCTCGCGGTGTCGCGCGAACTCGGCCATGGCAGGCCCGACGCGGCCAGCGTCTACCTGGGTACGTGACTTGCCGATTGGAGAAGGACTTTATGTCGAACGAAAACGGACATTCGGAAGGCGGCGTGGCGCTGCTGGTGGATTTCGAAAACCTGGCGCTGGACGCGCATGGCGCGGCGCGGGACGTGGACTGCGGCGCGCTGATGGCCCTGGCGGCCCGGTACGGTCCGGTGCGCGGCGCGAACGCGTACGCGGACTGGCGCACGCGGACGATGCGCCGGTACCCGGAGGACTTCTACGGACTCGGGATGGAGTTCGTGCCGGTGCTGGGCCGCTACCGGGGTCGCGTGCTCAAGAACGCCGTCGACGTCAGGATGGCGGTGGACGCCATGGAGGTGGTGCACACGATGCCGTTCGTCGACGTCTACGTCCTCGCCACCGGGGACCGGGACCTGGTCCAGGTCGTGCAGGCGCTGCAGCGGCACGGCAAGACCGTCGTCGGCGTGGCGCCGCAGGACGCGGCGAGCGCCGAGCTGGCGGGGCTGTGCGACCGGTTCGTGTACTACGAGTCGATTGCGTGGCGTGGCGACCCGCGCCCGGAGGCCGCGAACGGGCGCGGGACGCTGCGCGCGCTGTTGCGGAACGGTCGTGCGGCCGAACGGGTGGTGCGCGGCGTCCTGGGGTTCCGGGGCGTGCTGCGGGGCGGCCCGGAACAGAACGGAGGCGCGGGTTCGCCGGGCGGGAGCGACGGGATCGACCTGGGAGACGGGCGGTCCGCCGACGCCGGCGTACCCCGAGGCCTGGGCTGGGGCTGGTTCGAGTGGGTCCGGGACCAGCTCGGGAGCGGCGCCGTCGAGGCGAACGCGGCAGGCGGCTGGCTGCACCGGGTCGGCGACGACGCGTTCGCGGTGGAGCCGGACTGCTTCGCGGAGTGGGCCGCGCGCGAGGGAGTCGCCGGGAAGACGGCGAGAAACCGGGTCGCGCGGCTCGGGCGGCACCGGGTACACACCAGAAGCGGCAGGAGGGCCGACCGCTTCCGCGCGCTGCTCGGCGACGGGCGGCGGGTGCGGGGGATGCTGTTCCCGGGGGAGCTGCTGTGGGGCGACGACGCGCCGGAGGACGGCACGGCCGCGCTCGTGTAGCGGATGCTAAGCACGCGGCCTTTGACAGGCGGCGTTTGGAGCCCTTACGGTGAAAAGCGATTGGAAGGGAGGCGCACCCCCCGCTTTCCAGTCCCGCGCGCGGCGGACCACCGTCGCCGGCGGCGAATCGAAATCGTGTTGCGATGCGGGGGGCCCAGGACACGCTCGACCCATTGAGGGAGGCGTACCCATGCGCAACAACCTGCCCCCGATCTCGATCTACCGCCTGCCGGCGGTGCTCGAAGTCACCGGCCTGTCCAAGGCCACCATCTACCGGCTGCTCGAGCGCGGCGAGTTCCCGCCGCGCGTGAAGCTGTCGCCGCGCTGCGTCGGCTGGCGCGTCGCCGACGTCGACGCCTGGCTCGACGAGCGCGCGGCGGCGTCCGGCGTGCCGGTGCCCCCCGCGCCGGACGCGCAAGCGGCCGGATAGGCTCCGACGCGCCGGGGGCGCGCCGCCGCCGGGCGGCGCGCTACACCGGGCGCGCCTGGAAGAAGACGACGCCGCACACCGCGGTGTCGGCTTCCGCCTCGACGATCGGCTCCGACCAGAGGGGATTGGCGGCCTTCAGGAAGCGCCGGCCGCGCTCGACGACGAGCTGCTTGAAGGTGGCGGCGCCGTCGTCGGCGCGGCGCACCACCACGTAGCTGCCGTGCTCGGCGGGCAGGTCCGGGTCGACGAAGATGAACTCCCCGTCCGGGAACCGCGGCGCCATGCTCTCCCCGGCGACCTTGAGCACGAAGGTGCCCGGGCCGCAGGGCTGCGGGCATTGCAGGCGCTCGGCGGACGCCGGCAGCTCGCGCGCCTCGGTCCAGGTGCCGGCCTGCACCCACGAGAGGACGGGATGGCCCGTTCCGGGCGGAAAGGGTCCCACCTCGTCGGGCTGCTCCTCGTTCATCCAGCCGGGCGGCTTGCCCATCGCGCGCTCGAGCTTGGCGGCCAAGCTGTCGCCCATGTGGCGGGGCGTGCCGGTCGCGTAGGGGGTGCCGGCGCGCACGTGGCTCAGGTTGGAGCCGCTGACCCCGGCACGGCGCGCGAGCTCGGAGAGGGACCCGGCTTCGGCGACGAGCCGACCGAGGTTCTTGAGGCGGATGCGGTCGATGTCGCGAGTCATGGTCGGGTCCCCTTAGCGCAAAGATAAGCATAGGGTATTTTGCGATTGTGTTGCAAGTCCGGGTCAATATTTGTTAGTTTTTATTAGGACAGCAAAAACGAATATGGGGGAAGCGATGATGATGATGCGCGAGTTCATGCGCGCGGCGAACAAGGGCGAACGCTCCGACGTCGCCGCCGTGTGCGACAGCTCGGTCGGCTACCTGTACCAGCTCGCAGGCCGGCACCGGTTCGCGAGCGCCTACATGGCGCTGCGCCTGGAGGAGGCCACGCGCGACGTGGCCGAGCGGTCGGACGGCCGTCTGCAGGCCGTGCCGCGCCGGTCGCTGGTGCGGCATCCGGAGATATTCGATTGAGCGCGTGCGCGCGCCGGGTCAAGGCCGGCACGGCCCTTCTCGCCCTGGTCCTCTGCGTCGGGGCCGAAGCGGACGGGACGTCGGAGAGCGCCGTGCGCGAGTCCGAGGTCCGCGACAGCTCGCGCCGTGCCGCGGTCTGGAACCTGTCCGCGGCGGACTGGAGCCGCTACCAGGAACTGATGGCGGGTCGGCGCGGCGCCTGGTCGCCGGACGCCGGTCCGCTGCTGGTGCTCGGCGCGCACGCGCGCACCGAGTCCGAGCGGCGCCGCTTCGCCGAGGCGTTCGTCCTGGCGGAGCACGCGCGGGTCGAGGGCGAGCTCGCCTTCGAGCGCGCCGTGCAGGCCGCGTGGCAGCGGCTGTTCCCCGGGCGGCTCCGGCTAACGGCTCCGGCGGCGAACCTCCCCGAAGTCGAACGCTACGCCCTGGTCGTGGACCGGGGCTGCGCCGACTGCGGGCGGCGCATCTCGAATCACCTTGAGCTTGGCGTGCCGGTGGACGTCCACGTGCGCGGCGCGGCGGACGACGCCGACGTGCGCGCCTGGGCCGCCGAGCAGGGGATCGATCCCGCCGCCGTCCGGGCCGGACAGGTGACCCTGAACCGCGGCGGGGACGCGCCGGACGGCGCGGCCCTCTGGGCCCGCGTCGCGGGCCGCGGATGGGTGCCGGTCGAATGAGCGGACTTGCATCGCGCATGCGCCGCGACGGCGCCCGTTCCCTCCCCTTCGCCGCGGAGCCCTCGCCGTGATCGGCGGGCATCCGGTCGAGGCGCTGCTGCGCCCGCCCGCGGAGCTGAACGCCGGCGCGGTGTCCGTGCTCGTCGGCGCCACGATGGCGCTCGGGCCCGAGTACTTCATGATGACCCCGGGCGTCGGCTACGGCTCGGCCGCCGCGCTCGGCCTGAACGGCTGCTGGTGGCTGAACCGGGGCATCCGGATCGTGCGCTACCAGCGGAACCTGCGCCGCCGGCGGCGCTGGACGATGCCGGCCGAGCGGATCCCGGTGGGCGCGGACGCGCTGTTCCTGGGCCGCGGCTTCCGCTGGGGCGAGCGGCACACCCAGCGCCTGCACGACTGCCGCAAGACGCGCTTCCGGAAGTTCGTCGAGCCGGGCCGGCTGGTCCGCTGGGCGCACGCCTGCGCGGCGGATCCCGGCGCGGGGCGGCTGGCCGGGATCGGGCGGAAGCTCGCCGCCGACGTGCCGTTCAACCCCTTCCGCGCGCCGCCGCCGGTCGGCGGCTCGTCCTGGCTGCACGGCGTGGAGCTCGCGGAGGAGCCCGTTCGGCTGCCGCTGAAGGACCGCACCGGGCACACGCTGGTGCTCGGCACGACCCAGGTCGGCAAGACGCGCCTGCTGGAGCTCTCCGTTGCCCAGGACATCCGCCGCGGCGAGACGGTGGCGGTGTTCGACCCGAAGGGCGACGCCGACCTCCTGCGCGCCGTGCGCGAGGCGTGCCGCGCGGCCGGCCGGGAGGACGATTTTCTGCTGTTCCATCTCGGCTATCCGGAGATCTCCAGCCGGTACAACGGCGTCGGCCAGTTCCACAGGATCACCGAGGTGGCGACCCGGGTGGCCGGCCAGGTGTCCGGCGAGGGGCAGTCGGCGGTGTTCCGCGAGTTCGTCTGGCGCTTCGTCAACGTCGTGGCCCGCGCGGTCGTCGCGCTCGGCCAGCGGCCGGACTACCGCACGATCCTGAGGCACGTCACCAACATCGACGAGCTGTGCCTGTCCTACGCCGAGTCGCACTTCGCGGACCGCCCGGACGTGCTCGCGGCGGTGGACCGCATCGAGCGCGCGCGGGAGGAGCCGCCGCGCCACATGGAGGGCCGCCCGCGGCGCCTGGTGGCGTTCGAGCGCGCGATGCTCGACGGGGGCCTCGGCGACGAGGTGCTCGACGGCCTGCGCAGCGCCATGCGCTACGAGCGGAGCTACTTCGACAAGCTGGTGGCGTCGCTGCTGCCGCTGCTGGAGAAGCTGACGACCGGCAAGGCGGCGGGACTGCTGAGTCCGGACTACCGGGACGTGGACGATCCGCGCCCGGTGTGGGACTGGCGCCGCGTGGTGAACCAGCGGCTGGTGGTCTACGTCGGCCTCGACGCCTTGTCCGACGCGCCGGTGGCGGCGGCGGTCGGCAACTCCATGTTCGCCGACCTCGTGAGCTACGCGGGCGAGCGCTACAAGCACGGCGACACGCACGGCCTGCGCGGCGGCGTCGAGGCGCCGCGGCACCCGGTCGTGGCGCACATGGACGAGTTCAACGAGCTGATGGGCGACGAGTTCATCCCGCTGCTGAACAAGGGCGGCGCCGCCGGGCTGCAGGTGACCGCCTACACGCAGACGTTCTCCGACATCCAGGCGAAGACGCGCGACGTCGCCAAGGCGCGCCAGGTGTCGGGCAACTTCAACTCGCTGGTGATGTTCCGCGTCAAGGACGTGGACACGGCGGCGCTCCTGACGGACCAGCTGCCGACCGTGAACGTGGTCGAGCTCACGCAGATCGCGGGCTACACCGACTCCTCGGATCCCGACACCGACGTCGACTTCAGCTCCCGGCACGAGGACCGGATCACGAGCTCGACGGCGACCATGCTGGAGCCGCACGACGTCACTCGCCTGCCGAAGGGCGAGGCGTTCGCGCTGCTCGAGGGCGGCGCGCTGTGGAAGGTGCGCCTGCCGCTGCCGGCGGGCGGGAAGCGCGATCCGTCGGCGGCGTTCGCGGAGCTCGCCGACGACATGGCGCGGCGCTACCGCTCGGGCGGCTCCTGGTGGGCGGGCGCGGCGGAGACGGTTCCGGAGGCGTCCGATGTCTGAGGCCCCGACCGCCCGGGCGGACCGGAGGGACGCGCCGCGCCGTCCGCGCCGGCGCGTCCGCGGCGTGCTGCACTGCCTGTGGCTGTCGCTCCTGACGTCGGTGGCCGTCGAGTGGGCCGGCATGACCTGGTGGTGGCCCGAGCAGGGCTCCGGGCACGCGGCCGGCGTGCTGCGGCGCGAGGCGGGCTACCTGAACGCGGACTTCCGGCCGTCCGCCGCGCGCGTCGCGCACGGCGCCGAGCGCGCTTGGTTCTACGCGTTCGAGTGGACGGGGCTGGCGGCCGGCCTGAGGTGGCTCGGCGGCGCGACCCGCCTCGACGAGTACGTGAAGGCGGCGCTGCTGACGGCGCAGGTGCTGATCGTGCGCGTGGTCCTGCTGGCCTTCTCGGCGCCCGCGTTCGCGGGGTTCGGGGTGGTCGGGCTGGCGGCCGGGCTGACCCTGAGGGACGTGCGCCGCTGGTCGGCGGGCCGCGAGTTCGGCGGCGTCTACCACGCCGCCAAGCGCGGCGCGCCGAAGGTGCTGTTCGCGGCGGCGTTCGCGTATCTCGCGATCCCGTTCGCGGTGCACCCGACGGCGGTGGTCGTTCCCGGCGCGGCGCTGTTCGGCGCCTCGGCGCTGGTCGTCGCCGCGTCGTTCAAGAAGTACCTGTAGGCGGAGGGACGCAGGTGGATCCCGACCAGCAGGCCGCGTTCCGCGGCGCGAACCCCGGCTTCCCGGTGACGGAGGCCGACCTGCTCGCGCTCTGCGCGGGGCTCGTGTGCGCGCTGGCGATCGCGTGGTGCGCGTGGGTCGTGTTCCACGCCTACAGGAGCTGGAGCGCGGGCGCGCCCCCCGGCGAGGCCGGGGGCCAGGTGCTGCGCGCGGTGTTCCTGACGGTCGTCCTGCTGGCGGTCGTCACCTGGTGAAAGACAGAGGAGGCAAGGCTGTGGAAAGGACTGTGGACAAACTGTGCGTCGGCCGGCGACGGTCGGGGCGGGACGGGTCGCCCGGGCGCGCTGCGCGGCCGTGGACGGCGGCGGGCGCCCTGTTGGGCGCTGTCTCGGCGCGTGCGGGCCTGCCCGACGTGGCGGACCCGTCGACCGGGGCGGTCGCGGACGGCGACTTCATCGGCATGCTGCAGGCGTACGGGCTCGACATCGTCGTGCTCGGGGGCCTCGGGCTGTCGGCGATCGCGCTGCTGGTGGTGGCGAAGAACGTCATCTCGAAGTACTCGATGGTGGCGGACGGACGCGCCACCTGGGGCGAGGTCGGCATGCACGGCGCGGTGGGCGTGGTGCTCCTGGTGATCGTGATCTTCCTGGCCACGCAGGCGGCGACGGTGCTGACGTGACGGACGAGATCGCGTTCCTGCCGGACCGGCTGAACCGGGCGCCGGCGGTGTTCCTCGGGCTCACGGACGGCGAGCTGCGCATGGCGGGACTCGTCAACCTGGCCGTCTGCGTCCCCGCCGGGGCGGCGCTGGCCGGGTTGTTCGGCCAGGCGGTCCTCGGCCTCGGCGCCGGGGCGCTCCTCGCCTGCGGCGGCGTCTGGTCGAGCGCGCGCGTGCTGCGGCGCCTCAAGCGCGGCCGGCCGGAGGGCTACCACGCCGACGCGGTGGCGGCCTGGCTCGAGGACCGGAAACTGAAGCCGAAGACCATGCTGCGCGAGAGCGCGGTGTGGGACATCCGCGCCCGGCGCCCGCGGGGACGGGCCCGATGAGCCGCTACAGGAACGCGCTCGCCGGCCAGCGCGAGGCGATCCGCGCGCTCTGGGGCGCGGTCGGGGTGGCGCTGGTCTGCGCGCTGATCCTCGGGATCGGCTGGATGACCGCGCCGAACGACCTGCGCATCCACATCCCGCCGGACCTCTCGGCCGGCGCCACGGTGCGGCCGGACGCGCCGGCGCCGCCGCACGTGTACACGTTCGGGCTCTACATCTGGCAGCAGCTCTACCGCTGGCCGAACGACGGCGCGCGCGAGTACCCCGCGAAGCTCGATGCGCTGGTGCATTTCCTGACGCCGGCCTGCCGCCAGGACCGGCTCGACGACTTCGCCGAGCGCAACGCCCGGCGCGAACTCGCCGGACGCCAGCGCGCGGTCTGGGAGATCCCGGGGCGGGGGTACGCGGTGGAACGCGTGTTCGACGAGGGCGGCGGCAGCTGGGTGGTGTCGCTCGACCTGATGATCGAGGAGACCGTGCTCGGCGAGCGGGTGAAGAGCCCCGCGGTCGCGTACCCGGTGCGTGTCGTGCGCTACGACGTGGACCGCGAACTCAACCCCTGGGGACTCGCGCTGGACTGCCTCGCCGGCGTGCCCCGGGCCATCGAACTGGCGGAGGACGCAAAGACATGAAAGGAACAACGAGACCGTTCGCGCTCGGGTTGTGCGCGCTCTGGGCGTGCGCCGCGTCGGCGGAGACCATGGAGTGGGAGCGCACGCCGATCCCGGTGACGCTCGCCGTCGGCGTCGAGCGCCAGGTGCGCTTCGAGGGGCCGGCCACGGTCGGCGTCCCGGCGGACCTGGCGGAGACGGGCGCGCTGCGCGCCCAGTTCGCCAACGACACCGCCTACTGGCTCGCCGCCGAGCCGTTCGGAACGCGCCGGTTCATGGTGCGCCTGGAGCGCACCGGCGAGTTCGTGCTGTTCGACGTGCGGGCCGTGCCCGGCGCTGGGGGCGGCACGGCGGAGCCGATCGAGGTGCGCGTGGCGCGGCCCGAACAGGGCGTCCCCGACGCGGGCGGCGGGTCGGAGGATCCGCGCGGCGCGGTGGTCGGCCTCGTGCGGCAGGCCGCGCGTCTGGACCTCGCGCCGCCGCGGCTGGCCGGCCTGCCCGCGGGGACAGTGGCCGTCGAGACGGTCGCCCGGGACGCGACGGCGCTGTACCGGCACCGGGACGGGCAGCGGCTGCGCCTCGGCGTGCTCCGCCAGCTCTCGCGCGGCGGACTGTTCGTGACCACCGTCGAGGCGTCCAACCTGTCGCCCGATCCGCTGGAGCTGGACGTGCGGCGGCTCGCCGCGCGGGCGGGCCCGCGCAGCGGGGCGTCGGACGGCTTCGTCGCCGTCGGCTGGACGCGCGCGGCGCTGGCGCCGGCCGGGGAGCCCGGATTCACGGCGCGTCTGTATCTCGTGTCGCGCGAACCCTTCGACCTGGTCGCGGGGACGGCGCCGTGAACGCGAACCTGCTGGTCAAGGGGGGAGTGGCGGTGGTGCTCCTGGTGGCGACCGCGATGGTCGTGGTGCGCTGCTCGCGCGACGAGGCGGCCTCGGTGGGCGTCGCCCCGGCCGTCGGCGGGGAGCCGCTGTCGCCGGAGACGGCGGCGGCGCTCGGCATCGAGGGGGACACCCCGGACGACATCGTGCGCACGCTGATCGCCAACGTCCGGGAGACGAACGAGCGGCTCGCCACCATCGAGGACGCCAACCGGACGCTGCGCGAGGAGAACGCCCGCCTGCGCGGGATGCGCGCAAGCGTTGTCGCCGAGGTCACCCGCGACCTGGGGGACGAGGCGGCGCGGCTGCGCGAGGAAAACCGCGGGGTCGTCGCGGACGCCCGCGACGAGGTCCTGGGGCTCAGGAGCGAGATCGAGCGCCTGCTGCGCGACGCGCCGATCGGCGGTGCCGCGGGACGCGAGCCGGGGCCGGACCGGGCGGCGGAGACAGTCTGGCTCAGGCCCATGGCGGCGGAAGCCGCCGAGGCGGGCCTGCTGCCGTGGGGCGAGGGCCCGGCGGGCGCCATTCCCATAGGGAAGGAAGGGGAGCGCGACGAGGCGCCGCCCGTCCGTCCCGTCTACACGATCCCGAAGAACGCGACCCTGGTCGGCGCGCGCGCGTTCACCGCGCTGATCGGCCGCGTGCCGGTGGGCGAGGAGGCGCGCGTCACCGACCCCTACTTCTTCAAGCTCGTCGTCGGCCGCGACAACCTGGCCGCCAACGGCCACGAGATCCCGGAGCTCGCCTATGCGGTCGCGAGCGGCGAGGCGATCGGCGACTGGACGCTCGGATGCGTCTCGGGCGACGTCGTCTCGATGACGTTCGTGTTCGCGGACGGCCGGATCGTCACGGTGCCCGAGGCCCGCGACGTCTCGGAGGGGGGCGCCGGCACGCGCGCCGTGCGCCTCGGCGGCCTGTCCGACGACCACGGCAACCCGTGCGTCGCCGGCGAGCGGATCACGAACGCGGCGTCGTACCTGGGCCAGAGCGCCGCGGCGCTGACCCTGGGGGCCGCCGCCGAGGGGCTGGCGGCCGCGCAGACGACCGCCTACGCGAACGGGGTGACCGGCATGGGGACGACCCTGGTGGACGGCGACGTCGGGCGTTTCGCGGCGGGACGCGGGCTGTCGGGCGCCGCGCAGGAGGTGGCGCGCTGGCTGCGCGAGCGCCAGGCGCAGGAGTTCGACGCGGTGTACGTGGCGCCCGGGGCCCGCGTCGCCGTACACGTCGACGAGGAACTGAGGATCGACTACGACCCGGCGGGCCGGCTGGTCCGCCACGAGGACGCCTTGACGGCGGGGAGGCACCGTGCGCTGGACTAGATTGGCAACCGTACTGGCGGCGGCGGCGCTCGCCGGCTGCGCGTCGAACGCGCCCTCCTCCGTGCTCGCGGAGGGGCCGCGCATGGTCGACCTCTACCGCGGAACGGCGACGGCGCCGGACCCGGCGACGGACCCCGACTTCGCGCCGGACGAAGGGCCTGCCGGCGCGCGTGAGGCGCGCTGCCGGTGGTGGCTGTTCACGTGGCCGTGCGAAGCGCCCGAAGCCGGGAGCGAAGCAAGCCGCGAGGTCGCCCGGGCCGACTCGGAGAGCTACGCGCGCACGGCGGCCAACGAGCTGGAGCTGCTGTTTCCGCGCCTGCCGAACCCCGACGTCTACATCCACGTGCTGCCGCACCTGGCGACGGAGGAGCGCGTGCCCGTGCCGGGCTACACCACGGCGGTGCCGCTCTACGAGCGCGTGGAGTACGCGCTGCCCGGGGAGCTGGAGCGGGCGGTGCGGCTGCTGGACCCCTCGACGGCGGCGGGCCCCGTCGAGGGGTCGCCGCCGGAGGGCGGGGGCGCGCCGTGACGCTGGCGGACTATGTCGCAAGGTCCCCGCGGGGCGACGCCGGGGATGCCCCGGAGTCCCGCGGGCGCCTCGGGTCGGAGGCGAACGGGACGGCGGAGCGCCGCGCGCCGAGGAAGGGCGTGCCACGGTCGACCGTCGCGTCGATGTACCGCCCCGCGCGCTCGTTCGTGGATCACCTGCCGTGGGCCGAGGCGCTGGAGGACGGCACGATCCTGCTGGAGGACGGCAGGAGCGTCGGCGCGGTCTGGGAGATCGAGCCGCGCGGCACGGAGGGCCGCGGCGGCCGCTGGCTGACGGATCTCCGCAACGGCCTGCACGACGTGCTGCAGGACAGCTTCGAGGAGTTCGACGCGGCGCCCTGGGTCGTGCAGACCTACACGTGGCGCGAGCCGGACCTGTCGGCGGCGGCGGAGGCGTTCCGGGACTACGTCGCCGGCGACGCGCGCGGCACGGCGTTCACCGGCGCCTACGCGGACATGCTCGCGGCCCACTACGGTGCCGTCGCGAAGCCCGGCGGACTGTTCACGGACCGGCTCTCGCAGACCCGCTGGGCCGGGGCGCGGCAGCGCACGCTGGTGGTGCTCTACCGGTGGCTGCGCGGGGCGAAGACGGCCGACGGGGCGGACGGCTCGCCCAGCGAGGCGCTGCTCGAGGCGGGCGGCAAGCTGGCCGGGGCGCTGGACGGCCTCGGCGTAAAGCAGCGGCGCCTGGGCGCCGCCGAGTTCCACGCCTGGCTGACGCGCTGGTTCAACGCTTGGACGGATCTGACGCCCGACGATCCCGCCGCGTTCGCGCGCGATCTGGTGGACGACGGCGAATTGCCGTACGGCGACGGCTTCGCCGAGACGCTGTTCTACTCGCATCCGCGCTCCGAGGCGGAGAACGGCGCATGGGTCTTCGACCGCACGGCGATGCGCGTGCTGACCGTCGAGGGGCTGCGCCGGCCGCCCGCGATCGGGCACGTCACCGGCGAGACCCGCCACGGCGACGCGGTGAACGCGGTGCTCGACCAGCTGCCCGAAGGGACGGTGTACGTCACCACGCTGGTGCCCGTGCCGCAGGACACGGTGGACGCCCACGTCGACCGCATCGCCGCGTCCGCCACGGGGGAGTCGGCGGACGCCATCCGCGCCCGCGCCGACTGCCGCACGGCCAAGGAGATCATGGGCGAGCGGCACAAGCTCTACCGGCTCGGCGTCGCCTTCTACCTGCGCGCCACGTCGACGGAGGAGCTGGACCGGCGCACCGCGCGGGCGCGCACCGTGCTGCTGCGCCACGGCTTCCGCGCGGTCGCGCCGAAGGACGACGTGCGCGCGCTCGACAACTTCCTCCTGCACCTGCCGATGGCCTACGAGCCGGACGCGGACCGCGCGGCGGGGTGGCGGCAGACGCGCCTCGCCTGGGTGCAGCACGCGGCGAACGTGTGGCCGCTGTTCGGGCGCTCGACCGGCACGGGTCACCCGGGCCTGTCGTTCTTCAACCGCGGCGGCGAGCCGCTGTCGTTCGACCCGCTGAACAAGCTCGACCGGCTGAAGAACGCCCACGGCCTGCTGGTCGGGCCGACCGGCGCGGGCAAGAGCGCGACGCTGGGCGGGATGCTGGCGCAGCTCGTGGCCGCGCACCGGCCGCGGCTGTTCGTGATCGAGGCCGGGAATTCGTTCGGGCTGCTCGCCGACTGGTTCGAGTCGCTGGGGCTCTCCGTGAACCGCGTGGCGCTGAAGCCCGGCAGCGGCGTGTCGCTGCCGACGTTCGCCGACGCCGCGCTCCTGCCGGAGGCGGCCGAGGCCGCGTTGGACACGGAGACCCCGGAGGACGCGGACCTGCCCGAGCTCGGGGACGTCGCCGACGACGACGAGGACGAGCCGCGCGACGTCCTGGGCGAACTCGAGACGGTCGCGACGCTCATGGTCACCGGCGGCGAGGCCCGGGAGGTCGAGCGCCTTCGGCGCGCAGACCGGCGGGTGATCCGCGACGCGGTGATCGAGGCGGCGAAGAACGCGCGCGCGGAGGGCGTCAAACCCCGCACGGAACACGTGCGCCGAGCGTTCCACCTGCTCGCGGAAACACGCGAGGGCCTGGTCGACGGGGCGCGCCAGCGGCTGCGCGACATGGGCGACGCGATCGGCCTCTTCTGCGACGGCTTCGCCGGCGAGGT